>CAJVZH010000026.1 GCA_913020715.1 uncultured Gammaproteobacteria bacterium | reverse complement strand
GCGATTGATGTGATAGATGAGGTCGGAGCTTTGCAGCAAATTATGCCGAAATCTAAGCGCAAAGTTAATATTGGCGTTGCTGATATTGAGAATATTGTTGCTAAATTAGCGCGCATTCCATCTCGTCAAGTTAGTAGTGATGATAAATTACAACTAAAAAACCTTGAAGAAGAGTTGAAGCTGGGTGTTTTCGGTCAAGACGATGCGGTTGATTCGCTTTCCACCTCGATTAAACTTTCCCGCTCTGGTTTAGCGGCAGAAGACAAACCAATGGGTTCGTTCTTATTTGCCGGTCCAACGGGTGTTGGTAAAACAGAAATTTGCAAACAGTTGGCCCGTATTATGGGCGTCAAGTTGTTGCGTTTTGATATGTCGGAATACATGGAGCGCCATTCCATCTCTAAATTGATTGGCTCGCCGCCAGGTTACGTTGGTTATGACGAAGGCGGACTATTGACAGAAGCTGTCAATAGCAATCCATACGCTGTATTGCTTTTAGATGAAATTGAAAAAGCTCATCCAGATATTTTTAACCTACTATTGCAGGTGATGGATCACGGCATGCTAACGGATGCTAATGGTCGAGAAGTTGACTTTAGAAATGTCATTCTTGTGATGACATCCAATGTTGGTGCGCACAGTGTTCAGCGTGCATCCATTGGCTTTAACGAGCAAGATCATTCTCAAGATTATGAAGGTGAGCTGAAACAGACATTCACCCCTGAATTTAGGAACCGATTGTCTGAAATTATCTACTTCAACAGCCTTAGTGAAGAAGTTGTGGTATTTGTTGTCAATAAATTCCTATTTGAATTGGAAGATACTCTTGAGGCGCAAAACGTCTCACTGGTTATCTCTGATGCTGCGCGTAAATGGTTTGCAACGAATGGCTACGACCCGCAAATGGGTGCTCGTCCAATGCAACGCCTTATCGAAAAAGAAATTCGTAAGCCTCTTGCTGACGAACTACTCTTTGGCAAGCTCATCAATGGCGGTACAGTTAAAGTGGGCGTCAAAAAAGACAAGATCACACTAGCCATTTCCTAAAACTCTCCAAACTCAATATTTGTATGCGAATCCTAATAAGTAATGACGACGGCTATCAAGCCAAAGGCATCAAACAACTCACTGAATCTCTTAGCGAAATTGCCGAGGTTATTGTTGTTGCGCCGAGTGAAAACAAATCTGCGGCCAGTAGCTCGCTTACTATTGGCAAGCCTCTTAAGCCTGTCCAAATTGCAGATAATATTTATGCGATAGATGCTACACCGAGTGACTGTGTGCATTTAGCGGTTTGTGGTTTTATTAGAGAATCAGTCGACCTTGTGGTTACCGGCATTAACTTTGGCGCCAATTTGGGTGATGATGTTATTTATTCGGGTACGGTTGCCGGCGCAATAGAAGGGCGCTTTCTTGGTTTACCTTCAATCGCTATTTCTCTTGCTAGCTGGGACGGCAAACATTTTGAAACGGCGGGTGCAATCGCCAAACAATTGGTCGCTCAAATCGACAAAGCGCCACTGTCTCACAACACCATTATTAATGTCAATGTACCTGATGTTCCACTGTCTGAGATTAAAGGCATTAAGAGCACACGTCTTGGTAATCGGCACATGTCAGAGCCGAGTATTCAAGACAAAGACGATCCGTCGTTATACTGGATTGGCGAAAACGGCCAAGAAGCTGATAATGGTGAAGGCACAGACTTTCATGCTGTTGCTAATAACTACGTTTCTGTCACGCCTTTGCAGATTGATCTAACCAAATACAGTGAAATGCAACAAGTGTCGGACTGGCTTAAAGAAATAAAGTAAGATTTTTACAATCTTAAGTTATTAGCTCCAAGTATCACGTAATCCAACGGTCTTATTAAAGACTAAGCCTTCAGCTTGGTTGTCTCGACAGAAATACCCTTCACGCTCAAATTGATAAGCGATTTCCGCTTCAGCGTTAGCCATACTCGGCTCAACAAAGCCTTTTGTAGCCTCGACGGAATTTGGATTTAACAGAGATGCTAAATCATCTGCTTTTCCAGGGTTGGCGTCCAAAAATAGGCGATCGTAAAGCATAAACTCAGCCTCAAGCGCTGTTGTTGCTTCAACAAAGTGAATCACACCTTTTACTTTGCGGCCATCACTTGGGTTTTTGCCCAATGTGTCAGTATCGTAAGTGCAATAAACAGTCGTTATTTCGCCGTTGCTATTTTTTTCACAACGAGTGGCGTTGATGACATAAGCGTTTCTTAGGCGTACTTCTTTATTTATCGCTAGGCGCTTGTATTTACCATTCGGGGCCACTTCGGTAAAATCCGCACGATCAATATAGAGTTCTCGACCAAAGTTTATTTCACGTTTGCCCATCAGTTCATTTTGCGGGTGAATAGGCGCTTGAAGTGCCTCGATTGAGTTTTCTGGGTAGTTTTCAATAATCACTCTAATCGGATTAATAACGCCCATCGTTCTTGGCGCAACAACGTTTAAGTCATCACGAATAGAAGTTTCAAGCAGCGCGACATCGGTAATGCTATCTACTTTTGATATGCCAATCC
>CAJVZH010000025.1 GCA_913020715.1 uncultured Gammaproteobacteria bacterium | reverse complement strand
ATCCCTTTAATATAATTAACACGTTTTTTTAATATATTCAGCTGCTCTTCTGTGTGCTTGGTCTTAGACTCATGACTTCCTTCAGTTGTCATTGCCCTAATAAGAACACTTAGTGAGTGAAGTCGATTTGTGTAGGCTATAAAAAGTAAAGATATTGCTGGAAAAAGAATTGCGGGGGTTGTTATGTCCATATTTTTTTTAGTCTATGGCGTAACTAACGCCAGTTAATTCTTCAGATAATTTCCAAAGTTTTTTTGCATTATCCTTGTTATATGATAATTTGTTTGACTTTAATTTGATGGGATAACCTCTCGTTTCACCAAAAGATGGAGATCCATAATAATCGCCTGATTTTGCATTTGGGTCAGTCGCTGCTCTCAACCCTCCTAAAGTGCCTACTTTAGCTTTTTGTGCAAAAAATGTATTCATAAAATTTGCTATTCCTGAGTGGCGTTGAAGTTCTGTGTCACTATAGCCCGGATGTGCAGCCAGCACTTTGGTGTTGCCTTTGTTTGCACCAAGCTTGTGTGAGAGCTCATAGGTAAAATATAAATTTGCCAATTTAGAATCACCATAGGCACTCCATGTTTTGTATTTTCGCTTCTCCCAGTTCAGGTCATCAAAGTCAATATTCCCAGATTTATGTGAAATGCTTGAGACATTTACAATTCGTGAATTTGGTGTTTTTTTAATCAGTGGGAGTAAAAGTCCTGTTAAAGCATAATGACCCAAATGATTTGTACCTATTTGAATTTCAAAGCCATCTTTTGTTTTTGAATACGGACATGCCATAATCCCAGCATTATTTATGAGTACATCTAATGCTTTATATTTCTTGTTAATGGTCTCAGCAAAGCTATTGATTGATTCAAGACTACATAAGTCCAGTTCTTGGATATCTATCTTTGCATTTTCATTTTCATTAAGTATTTCTTTTTTTACAGATTCCGCTTTTTTTAAATCTCTTGCAGCCATAATAACTGTTGCATGTTTACGAGCAAGAACTATTGAGGTTTCTTTGCCAAGACCGCTAGTGGGTCCAGTCACTATGAAAACTTTATCAGTTTGGTCAGAGATATTCGATTCATTCCATATTTCTTTTTTCATTTTTCTTTTTTCCTTTTAATGTTATCTTCCATATTTCCTATTTGTGAGTATCAATTTGAACTCAGTATATATAACTATCAAGGATAAAAGTCCAAACTTCGTTTCATCTGTGAGGAAGAATAATATCTCCATCAATAATTAAATAAACATGATAATGTTGTTTTTACAACCAAGCCTTTTCTAACTAAAGCGACACTCGATGCATTCAAGCAGTAACCAAACTAAGGCTTACGATTTTAAAACCAGAGATATTAAGGTTTTAAAAAAGCTCTTGCCGTATTTACTCAAAATGCGAGCTCGTGTTATTTGGGCTGTTAGTTTTTTAATGTTGGCGAAATTGGCTAATGTTGCGGTTCCCCTTGCGCTAAAAGAGATCGTTGATGGTCTTGATCAGACGAATTTAGTCTTGGTGTTGCCGCTTGGCATGTTGCTAGCTTACGGCCTATTACGACTGGCAAGTTCACTGTTTAATGAGCTTCGTGATGCCATTTTTGCCAAAGTTCGTTATCACGCGATGAATTTGATTGCACTTGGTGTCTTTAAGCATTTACACACTTTGGATTTATCCTTTCATTTAGATCGTCGCATTGGCGGTATTACCCGTGATATTGACCGGGGTACCCTAAGTGTCTCCACCTTACTCTCCATTTTTGTCTTTAATATTCTGCCTTCATTATTTGAGATATGTTTAGTAATTGGCATTTTATGGCTAAATTACGACCTTCTTTTTGCTGGCGTCTCTTTATTAACTGTGTTCTTTTATGTTACGTTAACATTGGCCATTACAAATTGGCGGATGAAGTATCGTTACCAAATGAACGATATGCAATCCGAGGCCAATACCAATGCGATCGATAGTTTGATTAATTACGAGACCGTCAAATACTTCAATCAAGAAAAATTTGAAGTCGATCGTTACGGTGAGACGATGCAGCGCTGGGAAGATTTTGCCACCAAAAGCTTTACTTCCATGACAGCGCTTAATTTTGTCCAAGGCGCGGTGATTGCTATCGGTGTGACCATTGTTTTGATTATGGCAGCACAAGGTGTAGTTGATAAGAGCCTTAGCTTGGGCGACCTTATTATGATTCAAGCACTCCTCTTACAGCTCTTTATTCCGCTCGGTGGTTTGGGTATTATTTATCGTCAAATTAAACATAATTTCATCGATATGAACAATATGTTCGACCTATTGGATCGCTCCTCTAAAGTCACCGATGTTGCCAATGCGTCAGAGCTCAAAGTCACTCAAGGCGAGGTTAAATTTAACAACGTCTCTTTTGCTTACGCTGGCAAGCAGGAGGTGCTAAGCAATATTAACTTTGTTCTTAAACCGGGACAAAAAGTAGCGATTGTCGGTCCATCTGGTGCTGGCAAATCAACACTTGCTAAGCTGCTCTTTCGTTTTTACGATATTTCTAGCGGTGAAATATGCATTGACCAGCAAGACATTAAACAATTCACCCAAGACTCAGTACGCGGCGCGATGGGCGTAGTACCGCAAGATCCGGTGATGTTTAATGAAAGCATTTATTACAATATTGCTTACGGTCGTTCGGGTGCAACCGAAGCCGAAGTTAAACAGGCAGCGAAGCTCAGTTTTATTGACAGCTTTATTGACTCCTTGCCGCAAGGTTATGACACACTGGTTGGCGAGAGAGGCTTAAAACTCTCAGGTGGTGAAAAGCAGCGTCTAGCGATTGCACGAGTGCTGTTAAAAAATCCACCGATATTGATTTTTGATGAGGCCACTTCGGCGCTTGATTCGTATTCGGAGAAAATGGTACAAAAGGCGTTAGCGATTTTGGCACATAAGCACACAACGTTGGTGATTGCTCATCGCCTTTCCACCATTGTCGATGCCGATCAAATTATTGTGCTTGGCAACGGCACTATTGTTGAGCAAGGCAAGCATCAACAGTTGCTAGATCTCAACGGCCAATATGCGAGACTTTGGCAAATACAAGTCAATAAGAAAACTCAGACGTAGCTGAATTGAAACTAAATGCTACTAGCTAGTGAGTCCAAATTTCGTTTGATGTGAGAGGGAGGGTAGACAATTTAGTGTGAGCTCAGGGTTCGTTTAACCGCATCTTTCCAACCCGAAAGCTTTTTTTGTCTAACATCATCAGACATTTCGGAAATAAAACGTTTATCTGAGATCCAAGATTTTGCAAAATCTTGAGGTGATGGATAGAAGCCAACCTGCATTCCTGCTAAATATGCTGCCCCTAAGGCTGTTGTTTCTAGATTTGTTGGACGATCGACTGGTACATTTAATATATTTGAAAGCATTTGCATTGTCCAGTCTGATGCAGCCATCCCCCCATCAACTCTAATAATATTAGTCTTATTACTTTGCCAATCCTTTTCTATCGCGACTAACAAGTCAGAGGTTTGATAACAGACTGACTCTAGAGCTGCTTTAGTAATTTCAGCGGCGCCAGTATTTCTTGTTAACCCGTATAATGCACCACGACAATCTGGATCCCAATAAGGCGCACCAAGGCCAACAAATGCTGGCACCAGATAGACATCCTGATGTGGATCCGCTTGCAGTGCAAGCTTTTCAGATTGATCTGCAGTTTTAATGAATTTCAAATTATCTCGAAGCCACTGTACAGCAGCGCCTGCGACAAAAATCGAACCTTCTAGGGCATAGCAAGGCTTGTTGTCGATTTGAAAGGCTATAGTAGTTAATAATTTGTTGCTTGATGTTACAGCTATTTCACCAGTATTAATCAAGGCAAAACAGCCAGTACCATAGGTTGATTTAACCATTCCCGGCTCAAAGCAGGCTTGACCCACAAGAGCAGAATGTTGATCCCCAATCAAACTCGATATTGGTAACTGAGCACCAAATATTTTTTTATTTGTATAGCCAAATTCTGCGGCACTATCACAGACCATTGGCAGCATTGATTTCGGTATTTTAAATAGACTCAGTAAGTCTTCATCCCAGCATCCCTCATGGATATTGTACAAAAGCGTTCTAGAGGCGTTAGTGGCGTCAGTTAAATGAACCTTTGTGCCACTAAGACGCCACAATAAAAAGCTATCAATTGTGCCAAATGCAAGCATTCCATCGTTGGCTTTTTTACGTGCTTCAGGTACATTGTCTAGAATCCAGGCAATTTTAGTGGCACAAAAATACGGGTCAAGCAAAAGTCCTGTTTTTTTTGTAACAACTGACTCGTGACCAAGTTCGCGAAGGTTTTGACATTCTTCGGAAGTTCTCCGATCCTGCCAGACGATTGCATTGTAGATTGGCTTCCCGGTTTCTTTATCCCAAACAAGGGTAGTTTCACGCTGATTGGTGATACCTATTGATGCAATTTCATTG
>CAJVZH010000024.1 GCA_913020715.1 uncultured Gammaproteobacteria bacterium | reverse complement strand
AAGCTGGCGCACTCTTTCAGCAGAAACGCCATACTTGTCTGCTAAAGTATGTAGGGTCGCTTTTTGTTCTTTCAAGTACCTAGATTGTAAAATATCCATACTTCTCTCATCTAAGGCTGAAAGTGCTTGATAAAGCTTATGTTGTTGGTCTTTCTCAGAGCTATCGCTAAGCAATAATTGCTCTGGCGTTTTTCCTGGGTCGGCAAGGTATTGTTCGGGTGTGTAAGAATCCTCATCATCGTTAAGCTCAAAAGCCACATCATTGAGTTGTAGACGAGATTCCATTTCAATCACATCTTTTGCTCTAACGCCAAGATCGGTGGCAATTTGCTCCGCTTGGTCGTTGGTTAGGGCTTGAAAAATGTGAGATTTAGCTTGCTTAAGTTTGAAAAATAGTTTGCGCTGCGCTTTGGTTGTGGCGACTTTAACAATTTTCCAGTTTTTGAAAATATACTCATGAATTTCAGCACGAATCCAATAAACAGCAAAAGAGGAGAGCCTGACTTTCTTGTATGGGTTGAAACGCTTGACAGCCTTCATTAGGCCAATCGTACCCTCTTGAATTAAATCTGCCTGTTCTAGGCCGTAACCTTTGTAGCTATGGGCAATAAAGGCAACGAAGCGCATGTGCGCTAAGACCAGTTTTCTTGCAGCAGAGAGGTCGCCGTTGTCAAATAGCTCAACAGCCAGCTCGTGTTCTTGTTCAGGCGAAAGGATTGGCGGGTACTTTTGTACCTGGATACCAGTGCTTGTGTTGCCTAACGATAATGCAAATTCACTCATAAATTCTATTGCTAATTTAATAGCTAAGCGATAATTAGAGATAACATTATACCTAAATCTATTGTTATATCAATTGTTTAAGTAAATTGTTGTACTTGTAAGATTGCTCTTTTAAAGTGAGTCTGGCGGAGAAAATAATGTGTTTTAGGTCTTCAAGAGCAGCATTAAAGTCGTCATTAAAGACAACAAAGTCAAATTCATAAAAATGAGACATTTCATCTCTAGCATCAGCCATTCTTTTATTGATAACTTCTTCGCTATCTTGGTCGCGACCTTGAAGGCGAGATAATAGGGCGTCTTTTGTGGGTGGCAGGATAAAAATTGATAATGCTGCGACATTTTTTTTAACTTGCTGGGCGCCTTGCCAGTCGATTTCTAAAATGACGTCTTTATTTTGTTCAAGCTCTTTTCCGATGGTTTTTTTGGCGCTACCATAGTAATTACCAAACACCTCGGCATGCTCCACAAAGGCGCCCTCTGAGCACATGTCATTGAATTTCTCTTTTGAAACAAAATGGTAATTCTCACCATCAATTTCACCGGGTCTCGGTGCACGCGTGGTGTGTGAAATCGAAACGCATAAGTCAGACACACTTTCAAGAAGTGCCTTTACTAACGAGGTCTTGCCGCAGCCAGAAGGTGCGGAAATAATAAATATGTTAGCCATTTTTCAACTGTTCTCAGGCGTGTAGCCCTTAATGTCGTCTAAGTCATCTGCTGCAAAAAAGTACTTTTCCATTTGCTCTTTGAGATAGCTTTGTGCCTTGGGGTCAATCAAACTTAGGCTATTTTCATTGATCAGTAAAGTTTGGTGATCAAGCCACATTTGCCAGGCTTCTTTTGATACGTTTTCGAGAATTCTTTTTCCCAACTCGCCAGGGTAGGGGGCTCTTGCAAGGGGTTCCAACTCTTTATTTAGTTTAATGCAGTGTAATGTGCTCATAGTTGCTTGGCTCTTAGTCCGAAAATATACAAACTTACAAAATAAATTCCAGCGGAAGTGAGAATGGTTTTGCTTAACATAATGACCCTTTGTGCGGCATCTGCTTGTAAGTATAAATCTGTTGTAGGGGATGCGTAGTAAATATAGCCCAACATTATAATGCTTGATAAGCCCACTTTAATGAGCATTTTATAAAAAGCTGAACTGAATCGAAAGATCGATTGCCTTGTTAAAAAGTAATACAAAAGACTCGCATTCAAAACAGCAGACAGCGATGTTGCTGCAGCCAAACCATCATGCCCATAGTGATAGGCTAAAACAAGGTTTAGGATTATATTGCTCACCATGGCAGCAACGCCAGCCTTCACCGGTGTTTTTGTATCTCCCCTGGAGAGGAACACGGGTGCTAATATTTTGACTGCAATAAAGGCAACCAAGCCAGCGCCATAAGCCTGCAAACTCAGGGCCGATTGTATGGCGTCATTTTCATTGAAGGCCTCGTACTGAAACAAAGTGATAATTAGACCATCCGAAAGCATAACAAGGCCAATCGATGCTGGTAGACCAAGAATCAGACCATAAAGTAGTGCTTTATCGATGGTTTGCGAAAAGCCTTCGACATCATTTTTTGCGTAAAAATTGCTTAATTTTGCCAATGCAACGGTTGCCAAAGCGATACCAATTAAGGCTAAAGGTAGTTCTAATAATCGATCTGAGTAATACAACCACGACACACTGCCCGCTATCAATGTAGAGGCTATCATGGTGTCAATTAAAAGATTAATTTGAGAAACTGAAACGCCAAACAGTGCTGGTAGCATGCGTTTTTTCAAGGTTTGTATTGCCGGGTGTGAGCCAAACCTGAGTTTTGGCATGCGGTGAATTTTTCGCAAAAAAGGGATTTGGAAGGCCAACTGAACAACACCGCCAATCAATACCCCCCAGGCGAGCGCCATAATAGGCGTTTCCAAATACTTTGATAGAAAAATTGCACTAAGAATTAAAGATACGTTAAGCAATACGGGTGTAAATGCGGGCACACTGAAATTATCATAAGTGTTGAGGATGGCGCCGGATAGCGCGGTCAGCGAAATTAACAAAAGGTAAGGAAAAGTGATTCTCAGCATATCTGAGGCCAAGAAGTACTGACTCTGATCGGTTTTAAAATAAAAGCCCCAAGCAAAAACAAACATCACCAAGGGTGCTAGCAGTATTACTACAATTGTGATTAACACTAAAACACCAAGCAGTTTGGTTGCAATGTGATTAATAGCCTCTTGTAATTCATCGTCGCTTTGATTTGCCTTGCTGTCCGCTAAAATGGGAATGAAGGCCTGAGAAAAGGCACCTTCGGCAAAAAGACGGCGAAAGAAGTTTGGAATGCGAAAAGCAACTAAAAAAGCATCAGAAAGTCCATTTGCGCCAAAATATTTGGCAATAATAAAGTCTCTGACAAGACCTAAAATGCGTGACAATAAAGTCATCACAGTAATAACACCGCTTGACTTTATAAAAGACTTTGTTGGTTTATTCGTCAGCTGGACCGCGCATGATGCCCACTCGTGAGTTGCGAATGCATTCAACAAATTGCATGACTTCTCTAGAGTCAGACTCTGATTCTTCTAATTCAGTTAAAGCGTTGTCAAGAAGTCTGCCCTGGGATTCACGATAGACAATTTTAAAGGCGCGCTTAATTGAGGCAATTGAACTTGGGCTGAAGCCACGTCTTTTCATGCCAACGGCATTAATGCCCCGAATTTTTGGATGCACGCCAGCGGCAATCATGTAGTCAGGAATGTCTTTATTAACTTGAGATCCCATGCCAACGTAAGTGTGTCGGCCAATCATGCAAAATTGTTTAACCAGTACGAAGCCGCCTAAGATTGACCAGTCAGCAATATGAGCATGCCCTGCAAGAGAAGCATTGTTCGACATAATGATATGGTTGCCTAATTGGCAGTCGTGGGCAATGTGCACATACGACATCAGCATATTATTGGAACCAACTCTTGTTAGGGAGTTTTCTTTTTCTGTGCCGCGATTGATGGTGCAGAATTCTCGTATTAGGTTGTCGTCACCAATAATTAGGTTGCTTTCTTGGCCTTCTTGGTAAGTGATATCCTGAGGGTCGCCGCCAATAGAGGCAAAAGAATATATGTGGTTATTTTTGCCTATTTTTGTTGGCCCGGCAATAACCGCATGGGAGTCAATGATTGTGCCCGCGCCAATTTCAACATTGGCGCCGATAACGGCGTAAGCAGAGATTGTTGCGTCTGGGTGAATCTTTGCACTGGGGTCTACGATTGCTGACGGATCGACGGCCATATTACTCTGCTGCTTTTTGAGTGCACATTAGAATGGCAGAAGTGACAAGTTCGTCACCAACGGTGGCCTTACAGTCAAATTTCCAGATGCCTCGCTTGACCATCATTACCTCAACCCTGATGACAATTTGGTCTCCTGGCTCAACGGTGCGCTTAAAGCGAACTTTGTCGATACCAACCAGCATGTATATTTGGCCTTCGACAGGTTTTCCGACTTCAGACTTAAAGGCCAAAATACCTGTGGCTTGTGCCATTGCTTCAACAATGAGAACACCAGGCATAATGGGTTGTGCTGGAAAATGGCCGGTAAATTGAGGCTCATTAAATGACACATTTTTGATGGCGGTCAAGTGTTTTCCAACTTCAAAATCGAGGACTCGATCTATCATTAAAAAAGGGTAGCGGTGAGGTAGGAAGTTCATTACCTCGTTAATATTCATTTCCATAGTTATTTTTTAACGTCTCTCAATTTAATATTCAAAACTTTGGCAATTTTATCAAGTTTTATCAGCCACATCCCAACCTTTTGCCAGCCTTTATGTGTCATTAATGGGAAGAATCCTGTGTACATTCCAGCTTTTGTGATGTTTTTATCCACCGTGCTTGTTGCGTTGACAATAACATCGTCTGCTATTGTGATATGACCAACAATACCCACCATGCCGCCAATCATGCAACGTTTTCCTAGGGTTGTACTGCCTGCGATGCCTGTTTTGGCCGCTATGGCTGTATTTTCACCAATAATGACGTTATGAGCGATATGAATAAGGTTGTCGAGCCTAACCCCGCTGTGGATCTCTGTGTCGTCAATTGTGCCTCTATCAATCGTTGTGTTTGCACCAACAGTGACATTATTTCCTATGACAACTTTTCCAATATGTGCAATTGTTTGCCAGCTTTTGTCGTTATCTCTTGCGTTTCCAAAACCTTCTGAGCCAATAACAACGCCTGAGGAAATAACACACGAATGACCTAATTGACATTCTTTGTGAATGACAATATTTGCAAAAAGGTGCGAATTGGCGCCTATCTGAACATTGTCTTCGATGACACAATTTGGGCCGATAATTGTGTTTTTGCCAATACAGACATTTTTTCCGATAAAGCAACCGGGTGAAATTTTAATGTTGTTAAGCTCTGTCGAAGAGTTAATGTCTGCAAGCGAACTATCATTGTCAGCTGAGCTGTATTGCTTAAAATGGTGGGTAAGTTTTGCAAATGCTAAATAAGGATTCGACACCACTAAGGCATTGGTAGGGCAATGCTTTGACAGGTCGGCGCTAAGTATTACTGCAGAGGCTTTGGATTGATTGAGGGAGTTTTGATATTTTTTACTTGCTATGTAGGTAATTTGACCATTTTTGGCGGAGTCAAGTGCATTAATGCCCTCAATAGTTACTTCGCCATCACCAATTAATTTGGCCTCAATCAATTCAGCAATTTGTGACAGTTTTAAATTCATTCCAGCTGTTCTTTTATTTGATCAATGATTAATTGAGTAATGTCTATTTCATTACTAACGAATGCAACACTCTGATAAAAAATTATATCGAAGTCTTTATCAATTCCGTATTTTTTTATTATTTTATTAATAAGAGTCTCAATCCGTTTAATCGCACTTGCTCTTTCAGTGTTCAGTTGCTCATTCCAGGCAACGGTTTCTTGTTGAAAGTAGAGTTCAAGTTTTTTTAAGTTGCTGAGTTTTTTGCTGTACTCGTCCGCTTGGGGCTCTTTGTTGATTTTTGCTAAATTTTCTTTTAGTAGATTGACGTGATCAAAAAGTGCCAAAAGTTCGTTTTTTGTTTGTTGAAATTGGTCATTGATTGTGTCAAGGTCTTGCTGGTACTGGGGTGTGTTTTTTACAACCTTTTCAATGTCGATATAGCCAATTTTTAAATCATGCGCGAAGGCATTCGTCACCAGAAGTGCTAACGCAAAGGCAGATAAAAATCGCATTGTGTTTTAGAAGCCTGTACCCAGCGAAACAGCAAAGTCTTCAGTTACGTCGCCACTCTTCTTCAAGAGAGGTAGGGCGGTGTAAATACCAATGGCACCGATTGGGCTCATGTAGGCAAAAGCAACACCGGTCGACATACGCAATTCGCCCAGATCAAGAGAGATATTCTCGTAAACATTACCCACATCCACAAAGACACTCATGCGCATGTTTTCACTGTC
>CAJVZH010000023.1 GCA_913020715.1 uncultured Gammaproteobacteria bacterium | reverse complement strand
TGATTTTAATGACTATGATGTTGGACAAAGAAACAATCTTGAGATTATTAACATTTTTACAGAAGCTGGTAAAATCAATGAAAATGCACCTAAAGAATATATTGGACTGGACAGATTTGAAGCAAGAAAGAGAATTTTAAAAGAACTTAAAGAAAAAGAATTTTTTGTAAAAGAAGAAAATATTAAAAATAAAGTTCCATATGGAGATAGATCTAATTCAATAATTGAACCATTTTTAACTGAGCAATGGTTTGCAGATGCAGAAAAATTATCTGTTAAAGCAAAAGAAGTTGTTAATTCAAAAAAAACAAATTTCTTTCCTGAAAACTGGTCAAAGACTTATTTTCAATGGATGAATAATATAGAACCGTGGTGTATCTCAAGACAACTTTGGTGGGGTCACCAAATCCCTGCTTGGTACGGTCCAGATAAAAAAATCTTTGTAGCTTACAATGAAGATGAGGCAAAAAAGTTAGCCAATAAACATTATGGAAAAGATGAAGAATTAATTCGTGATCCTGATGTTTTAGATACTTGGTTCTCATCTGGTCTTTGGCCATTTGCAACATTGGGTTGGCCAGACAATAAGGAATACGTTGAAAAATTTTACCCAACTTCTGTTTTGGTAACTGGTTTTGATATTATCTTTTTCTGGGTTGCTAGAATGATTATGTTTGGCCTTAAATTTGCGGGTGACGTGCCTTTCAAAGATATTTATATCACCGGTTTGATCAAAGACGGCCAAGGCCAAAAAATGAGCAAATCTAAAGGCAATGTTCTTGATCCGATCGACCTAATTGACGGCATTACTCTACAAGACTTACTAGAGAAACGCACTCAAGGAATGATGCAGCCAGAGATGGCAGCAAAAATTCGAAAGCAAACTGAAAAAGAGTTTTCGGATGGTATCCCTTCATTTGGTGCTGATGCATTAAGATTTACCTTTGCTGCACTTGCCTCTTTCGGCCGTGACATTAAGTTTGATTTAAAGCGTGTTGAAGGCTATCGCAATTTCTGCAACAAATTGTGGAATGCTTCACGCTTTGTATTAATGAAGCTTGAGGGCCAATCTATTAACGAGAATGCGTCTATTTCCAGCCCTGATGAGTGGATTTTGTCTCGCTTACAACACACTAAAATTACAGTTGAAAAACACCTTGCCGATTATCGTCTAGACCTGATGAGTCAAACGCTGTACGAGTTTGTTTGGCACGACTACTGTGATTGGTATTTAGAGCTATCTAAGCCACTTTTGGACGATGACAGCACGCGCGGCGGAACACAAGCAACACTAATTAAGGTGCTTAGTGAAATTCTCACCTTACTGCACCCAATCATTCCATTCATTACCGAAGAGATTTTTGAGCAATGCCAATCGCTAACTGAAGGTGGCTCGGAAAGATTGATAACAACAGCTTACCCTGAGATTGATCAAGATTTAATTTCTGAAAATTCAGAAGTAGAAATTGCCTGGCTGCAAGGCTTTGTTCTAGGCGTACGTCAAATTCGAGGTGAAATGAATATCGCCCCTGGCAAGCCATTGCCTTGCTTTGTTCAAAATAGCAACGACACGGATAAAGATTATCTTAAAAGCAATCACGCAATACTAACGGCACTTGCCAATCTTGAAAGCATCACCCAGTTATCGGATTCAGACGAAGCCGCCGAATCTGCTACTGCATTGGTGGGAGAGATGAAAATTCTAATCCCATTGGCAGGCCTTGTTGACAAAGAGCAAGAAATTGCGCGACTTAACAAAGAAATTGAAAAACTAACCAAGCAGCAGCAGCAATTCTCAGGCAAACTCAATAATGAAAAGTTTGTTTCTGGCGCACCAGAAGCGGTTGTTGAAAAGGAGCGACAAAAGCTACAATCGGTAGAGCAAGCAATCAGTGATTTAGGTCAACAATTGGATAAAATATCGACACTATGAAGCTAATCAAACTCTTATCATTAGGCTTAATAATGGTAACGACGATGGTTAGTGCCGAATCCTTTGTCTACATTACCGATCAAGTAGAGATTCCGATTCGCTCCGAGGCTACTACGCAAGGAAATAATCTCATTCGCACCCTGCCATCGGGCGCCAAGCTGTCGATATTGCAAGCAACAGAAGATGGCTGGACACAAGTGCGATACGAAGATACGATCGGTTGGATTATCTCAAGATACCTAAGCAACAGTCCGCCAGCACGGCAACAACTGGAAAAACTCAGCATTGAAAACAGCGCCAATAAATTAATGGTGTCGAAATTACAAGGCGAAAAAGAACAACTCGAAAATGAACTATTAAGCCTTAAGGATGACAACGCTACACTGGTTATCCAAAGCTCAAAGGCCAAGGCTGAAAAAGAACATATTGAGCAAATTTACCAAGATGCGTTAAAGCTTGAGCACGAAAATGAAAAACTCATGCAAGAGTCATTGCAGCTCAAAGCCGAATTACAACTCGCCAACAATAACAGCCAAATCGAACAAGACACAAGCTCGAGAAATTGGTTTATAGTTGGCGCATTGGTATTATTCTTTGGCATGATAATTGGATTTATTCTGCCAAATTTATTAAAGCGTAAGCGTTACTAGGAGAAAACTATGAATTTGTTAAAACAAGCACTCACTTTTGATGATGTATTATTGGTGCCGGCACATTCCACCATCATGCCTAAAGAGGTTGATCTAACAACGCAGTTAACCAAAAACATCAGGCTCAACACGCCAATCTTATCGGCAGCAATGGATACGGTAACAGAGGCCAATCTAGCCATCGCTATAGCGCAAGAGGGTGGTATTGGTATTATTCACAAAAACATGTCAGTCGCCGCTCAAGCGAAAGAGGTATGGAAAGTCAAACGATTCGAATCTGGCATTATTAGGGACCCAATTAGCATTGACCCAAAGGCAACCATTAAAGATGTCTTTGACCTCCAGGCGCATCACGGCATTTCTGCCCTTCCAGTTGTTTCCAACAATGTTGTTGTTGGCCTTATCACCAGTCGAGACGTGCGCTTCGAAACGCGCCTAGATGCCTTAGTTGCAAGCATCATGACCCCGCAACAAAACCTCATTACCGTTCGTGAGGGCGCTTCGATGGAAGATGTTCGTGCGCTTTTACAAAAACACAGAATTGAGCGTGTTTTGGTAACAGATAAAAACTTCAAGCTTGGTGGCATGATTACCGTCAGCGACATTAAGAAAACCAGCGATTTCCCTCTTGCCGCAAAAGACGATCAAGAAAGATTGATTGTTGGTGCTGCTGTTGGTGTTGGCCCTGGCACGGGTGAACGCATTGCCGCACTTGTTGAAGCAGGCGTCGATGTAGTGGTTATTGATACAGCGCACGGTCACTCTCAAGGTGTTCTAGACCGCGTTAAAAAAACCAAGAAAACACACCCAAATCTTGATATTATTGCTGGTAATATTGCCACCGCTAAAGCGGCACTTGATCTTGTTAAGGCAGGCGCAGACTGTGTTAAAGTTGGTATCGGCCCCGGCAGCATTTGCACCACTCGAATTGTTGCTGGTGTGGGTGTCCCGCAAATCAGTGCCATCTCCGATGTTGCAACCGCCCTTAAGGGGTCTGGTATTCCTCTCATTGCTGACGGTGGCGTTCGCTTCTCAGGTGATGCAGCTAAAGCTTTTGCAGCTGGCGCTTACAGTATTATGCTTGGCTCTATGCTTGCAGGCACCGAAGAATCACCCGGTGAAGTAGAGTTGTTCCAAGGGCGCTCTTATAAATCTTACCGAGGTATGGGCTCGTTGGGTGCTATGGGTCAAGCACACGGCTCATCAGATCGTTATTTCCAAGCCGAATTAGCAGCTGATAAATTGGTACCAGAAGGGGTTGAGGGCCGCGTGCCATTTAAAGGCTCCATCCGCCCTATCGTTCACCAAATTGTTGGCGGCATTCGCTCTTCAATGGGTTACACGGGTTGTGTAACTTTAGAGAAGATGCGTAATGATGCGGAGTTTGTGCAAGTGACTTCGGCGGGAATGACGGAGTCGCACGTTCACGACGTCACCATAACCAAAGAAGCGCCAAATTACCACCAGTAGTGTAAGATTATTCCAATATGCTTGTTGTCGGAAAGTGAAAATTGTCCGTTTATAGACTATAAACTCCCAACCTAAACTTTCCTCCTTCCCAGCGCTGAATAGGGTTTCTATATTGCTACCCTTGGTGGCCACAATGGCAATACTGCAATTTAATCTACACAGCCTCTAATTACGCAGTCAGACGCAGCTCTAACCCAATATATCTCGTAATTCGCCCGAATCGCATTTTTTACAACTTAATTCAGTATTAAGCATTGAATCACGACCTTTCTGTGTTGCCACCCAAGGTCGGCTTACGAAAGGTGGATTGTGCCTTACATGCTGGGAATGACCGCAAGATAATTCAGCTACCCAATCACCCTTTTCATCCTTGTGGTAATCAATAATTGGTTGTTTCATTGACCTGGCTTAATTCTCAGAGAAAAATGACAAAATTAACAATGCTTGATTAAATCTTATTTTTGAAGCAGGAGATACTTGAGAATTTCTATGATCTGCCCTGGTGTTTCAGCCCAAGCTTGAGCCGAAGAGTTCACCTCTTTCAATGGATGGATTATTGATTTATCGTGCAACGTAATATATGGCTTACCGAGTGCAGCACAATAGCCCGCATCAAAAGCTGCATTCCATTGTTTGTACTTTTCACCAAAACGGATGATGGCTAAATCACATTTTTCGATTTGCGTCTTGGTACGAATAGCATTGACTTTAGATGATTTATGATCACGCCAAAAAGAATCATTCTCTTCACCCAGACAATCCCCTGCCGCATCACTGGCTTCATGATTGGTTACTGGTGAAGAGAAGGAGACTTCAAGATTTTCTTTCGAACACCCTTGGATAATTTGCTCTCTCCAGTCTGAATGAATCTCGCCTGAAAGGTAGATATTAAATTTCATTTTATTTCCTTAATTTTTATTATATTGATATTCACGACGCTCAAGTCTTTGGGGGTCGCTCTTCGAATTGTGGGAGATTATCACATATATCGTGCCACTCGGCCTTGGAGCCTACAAAGATATGCGACTCTGGCCTTGTGCCTGGATCCCCCTCAACCGTGCCGAGTGTTATCGTCCTGATCTTGCCTTTGTCCGTCCCTGCCAATGTCGAACCACATTCACCACAAAAACACCACCCAACATCCGCTAACGGTTCGAATACTTTTACAAATTTTTCTCCTGATGTCCATTTGAAATTGCCCGATTTAAACTCTGCATAAGTAGCAAATGCCGCGCCATGTTGACGCCTACACATAGAGCAATGGCAGTGATCTGCATTAAACAGCGGCTCCGTAACTTCGTAATGAACCTTGGCGCATAAGCACCCACCTTTAACTACCATTTCAATTTCTCCTGTGCGCCCTTAGCTATATTATTAGCTTTTTGAACTGGACTTGCCTAGAAATTTTGCGACAATGTCAAAAAACCGAATTCGATTGAGAAAGGGATTGAGCCAGCCAGACGTCATGCAATAGTTCTTATCATAAGGGGGTTTGTGGTGCCGGTTATGATTTTCAGGTGACAATATCAAATTGAGTCGCTGAAGTTTCTTCACAAATTTTGGCGACTGCGGGTTGTGTGCCCATTGATGAAATTGATTGGTCAACACCATAACCAATATAAGCATCAATGTGAAAATATTCCCATACAAGCTAGGGGTCGACCCGTCCAATGGCAGAAGATAATAGAGCCCCACAAGCAATGGAATGCTGCCTAAACAAGAATTACCCAACAGCTCGACAAAATCATGCGCTACCATGTCTTGTGGGTGATCATGGTGATCCAAAAAAGCTTTTATAAAATTCGGCCCCAGGAATGGCGTTTCAGCACTGCCAAAGTTATCGCACAAAAAATGAACAAAGCCCGAAAAGAAATCCGCAGCCATAACTGACAGTACAAAGAGTAAGGCAATAAAGCCAATGCTAACTTCACCGCTTATGTTTAATCCCACTCGCAGCGCATTAGAAGAAAGGAAGACAAAAGCAACAGCAAACAAACCAATGCCAGCAACCTCAAGAGCTCGATGAGAGAAGCTAACGCGCTTCACTAGGACACCCTTCTATTCTTCAAATTCTCCCTCTCAAGTCCAGCAATACGCGCCAGATGTCGAGTAACCGATTTAAGCGAGCTAAAATATGATTCTTCGTGATAATTAACGTCGTTTTCTGCGCAGAACTCTTTAACCGTTGCACGACCCTTTCTGAGATTCATGGAGGGTGCATTGGGAAATAGATGATGCTCTATTTGTGAATTAAGCCCGCCAAAGAAAAAATCAAAAATTGGGTGATTACGAATATTACGGGTTAGCCCTGCTTGTTGGTTGAAATAGCCCAGCTTTTCACCATCAAAAATGATAGGCATGCCCAAATGATTCACCGAAAAGACACCCATCAAAAGAACACCTAAAAAAGAAGCGGTAAGCACGTAAACCAACAAAGTATCTAAAAAGCCAACACCAGGAATGAGCGTGGGCAACAACAACCATAAAGCATAATGCAATATCATCATCAAGTCGGCTTTAGAATTGCGAAAGTTTTTACACAAATGCTCAAAGCCTTGGTAGCGCAGCTTGTACGGATAAAGCACGATCACAAACCAAAAGTAGTACGCCTGAAAAGGCAGAACATGCTGCACAAATCCTTTCTTCTTTTTTGCCTGGGCTGCCGTCAACGAAATAATGCCATCAGAAAGCATGTCTGGATCGTTCTCCTCGTCTTGGCAGTTTTGGTGATGAGCCAAATGCGTCTCTCTCCAGTAGGTAAAGCCAAGTCCGTTAACGATTGTGAAGCATACGTGCCCAAAAGCAACATTAACCCACTTTTTACGGCTTGTTGCGCCGTGACCCGCATCATGAGCTACGAACCCCACTTGCAGTGAAAGCAAAGCTAGAACAAGCGAGGCAAGGATCAATAGCACCCAAGAATTTAATTGAATAGTGTAGAAATATGCAACTACAAGAAGTGTGCTTGCTATGACAAATCGGGAAAAATACGCCTTTGTTTTTTTAGCAAAAAAACCTGTATCAGCAAGCTTTAACCTAAGTTCAAGCAACTGCTTCTGATTCGATTCTGTACTGTTATCCATAGTTACTCTTACGCTTAACC
>CAJVZH010000022.1 GCA_913020715.1 uncultured Gammaproteobacteria bacterium | reverse complement strand
ATGGGTGGACTTGAACCACCGACCCCAGCATTATGAATGCTGTGCTCTAACCAGCTGAGCTACATAACCAAAAGAGCCGATATTATCGAAAGAATTGAGCCAAATGTCAAGTGAATTCGAGCATTTATAACAAGTCTGTGGTGTATTGTCTGATTATCCGCCCGCATTCATTATAAAATTTGGGCATTAAGATCAAATCTTGTATTTTGTAAATGGCAACATCCAACCTAAAAGTGGCACTCACCGGCGGCATTGCCTCAGGCAAAAGCCACGTTAGCAACTTGTTCGAGGCGCACGGCAACCCTGTTGTTGATCTCGATATTCTCGCACGCGAAGTAGTAGAGCCTGGCACCGACGGCTTGAATGAACTGATCAGCGCCTTTAGCGATGAAATACTCAACGAAGATGGCACACTTAATCGCGCGCACTTAAGAGACAAGCTTTACAAGAAAGGACGAAATCGTGCGCTGATTGAGCAAATATTGCATCCAAAAATATTGGAAAAAATGCAAATGGCAATGGAAGGCCACAAAAACGGCGTAATGATTGTCGTTGTACCGCTTTTAGTCGAAAAAAACCTCTGGCAACCCTTCGATAGAGCGATTGTAGTGGACTCAACGACTGAAAATCAGCTAATTCGCCTCAAAAATCGTGAAAACATCGACCAAAGCAAGGCAGAAGCGATGTTATTGGCACAAACCAGTCGCGAACAACGCTTAAAACTGGGTGAAAGCCTACCGACCGATATTATCGAAAATAATTCAGAAATTATTGATTTGGACGAAAAAGTGACCGCGCTTCACCACAAACTCAGCAAGCTTCTATAAATTAATCACTCGTTGCGAATCAGTGGATAAACCGCAGGGCTAAACATATTTTTGTTCGCCAGCAATATCAGCGCAAACGTCACCACACCTGTTGAAACGGTTAGCATCAACGTTAGGCCCAAGTCAAATTGCCACTGTAGGGTAAATATACTCTCAACAACAAAATACGAAGCCAACGCGGCGGCACTCACCGAAAAAGACAGTAGAGTGAAATAAATAATCGCGAACTCCAAGGTCATTGCTTTGAGGATAGTGGCAAAATCAACCCCCAATATTTTATAAATCAAGTTATTGTATTTACGTAAACTGGTTTGTACCAACACTGCGCTGACGATGACGATCATGCCAATAACTATTACAATCAGAGAAATACTGGTTACTGCAATAAGAATTTTATTCATAATTGCACCAACTTTCGACACCAGTCGGTCAACCTTAATGGCCGATATATTAGGGAATTGGCGCACCACTTGCGCTTGAATTTCGCCGCTTGGAATTTCAGATTTAAGCGTTCCGACATACTCATAAGGCAATTGATCGGCAAATGCGCTGTTAATCATAATAGCAAAGTTGGTGCCCATGCCCTGGTAATCGACTTGGCGTAAATTCATAATAGTGCCGGCCACCTCTCTGCCCAAGATGCTCAGTGTTATTTCATCATTGACACCAACATTAAGATCCTTAGCGATTCGAGCGTCCATCGACACCAGCATTTGATCGCTGTTGCCAGGCGCCCACCACTCGCCGCTAACAATAGGGTTGTCTTCAGGCGGAAACTCCGACCAAGAAATACGCCTATCACCCTCAATTGCCCAATGGGAGCGATTATCACGCGAAACACGGCTCTCAACGGATTGCCCATTGATCGAGACAAATGCCGCACTTACCATTGGGTTAAATTCCATTACCGCATCAACATCTAGATTCTTTATAAACGCTTCTAGTGGCTCTTTCTCACTCTTATTGACGCTGACAAAGAAAATGTCAGGCGCCATCGAAGGAATGCTATCGACAACTTCTCTTTTTAAGTTATCAGCAACAAAACTCAAGATCAACAGCAGCGTCAAACCAATACCTAATGAGATGGTAATAATCGGTGCCAAAGATTTTTTACTGGCAATATTGCGATAGGCGATTTTATAAGTATTATTTGAAAAAGCTGGAAGGCGTCTTAAAGCAAAAATAAGGAGCTTCGCCACGCTGTAAAAAATACCAATGCTGATGAAAAATGCCAAAAAGTAGTACAGGGTTAATAACTGAACTCTCGTTTGCAAGACAAAATAAGCTACCAAGATAGTGGTTAAAATCACTAGATAAGCGATATTTTTCACCGAGAAATGCAGATTGACACTTTGGAATGTATTGCGAAATAAGGCCGCAGCCTTAATGGATGGGATTGAATACAAAGAAGGAATGGAAAAGATCAGTACTACCAACAAGCCAATAAAAGCGACATTGGCATAATCTAATAAACTAAAACTCGGCTGCAGTGAAATACCAAAGGACTCAGGTATGGCGGCGTTCGCCGCCAACGGGCTTAATACGCCCACCGCATAAGCCAAAATGGAAGAGGCAAATAACACTATCAATATTTCATAGAAATAGATAAGTTGAATCGTTTTTGCAGAAAAACCCAGTGATTTCTTAATGGCAATACTGGTGTTTCTTTGGTTGATGAAGGATAGTAAAGTATTACTAATACCAATACCGGCAATAATCATCGCACTAACTGAAACCAAGTTAAGGAAGTTAGAAAAATTATCGATAATGCGCCGTAGACTTTGTGCGCTGTCCTGAGGCAGTCGCATCCTAATGCTTTTATCGTCCTCTAGTAACGCTTGCACCGTCTCTATCTTGCGTTGATAGTCATCGGATTTAGCAATTTTCAGTCGTGTGTCGTGTTTCATAAAACTGCTGGCCGCTCTTAAATCAAACTTAGCAAACTCCCGTTTACTAATAATAGCAAACTCACCAAAAGCGGCGCTGTTAGTCAAATCGGGGACTGAGGCTATCACCCCACCAACAACGAAAATAGTGTTCATGATTTTTAGCTCATCGCCAATCTTGAGCTGCAATTGGTTTTGAATATTTTCGTTAATCAGTACGGCTGGTGCGCCCGTCTCGATAAGCAATTTTTCCCTCGCGCCCGCTGGCTCTGTTTGCACAACGCCGTAGAGGGGATAATGCTCATCAATCGATCTTAGATCGGTAAAAACAGCACCTCCATCTGGTTTTGACAGCATGGTGAAAAAATTAACCGTTTGGCTAACCTCGGCTATATTTGAAAGCTTTTGCAGCTGTTCACCTGAAAGAGGCTTAATACCACTGCTGATCTGCATGTCGCCACCCAATAACTCTTTTGAGTTGGCTTGTATTTCATCATTCAGAGATTGTTTAATAGAAAAAGTTAGGGACAAAAGCAGCAGACTGATAAACAGAGTCAGTGCAATAATCCATAGTTTTTTATAACTACGGCGTATGTCTCTGACAGCGTAGCGATGTATAAAAAGCCATTGCTGATAGTTAAACAATAGTGCCATCCTTGATCTCAATGATACGATCGCACTGTTGTGCAAGGTCGTTGTCATGTGTCACCAGTACAAGGGCTGTTTGTTGCTTCCTGGTGTAGTCAAACAGCAGTTGCATCATATTTTTGGAAGTGACCTCATCCAGATTACCGGTTGGTTCGTCGGCTAAAATAATAGCGGGCTTATTGATTAAAGCTCGAGCGATAGCAACGCGTTGCTGCTCGCCACCCGAAAGCTCGCTGGGCAAATGGTGGACACGGTGCGCCAAACCAAACTCAGTCAATAGGGCAATGGCATCTTCGTCCTTGTTGTATTTTTGATTAGCCTCCAAAGACAACAGCACATTCTCTAGGGCGGTAAGATTCGGGATTAGATAGAACGACTGAAAAACAATGCCAACATGCTGCCGTCTGACCGCTGAGAGTGCGTTTTCATTGAGGCTTGTAATATCCTCATTGTTGATTTTAATAGCGCCTGAAGAGGTCTTTTCTAGGCCGGCGGCAAGCATGATGATTGATGTTTTGCCCGAACCGCTGGGGCCAACAATAGAAACAATTTCATCTGTATTTATCGAAAAACTGATGCCTTTTAACACATCAACACGATTTATATTCTGGCCGTAGCTTAGCGTAACGTCACTAAATTGTATTGCTGATTTATTCATGGTCATATCATATAATAGTCCAATATGTTTATTTCACTAATTAGGCCAATAAGGGCGCTTTCTTGCCTCCTACTCCTTGCAGTATCCAGCGCAAGCTTTGGCGAGGGCCCTATAAAGATTATGTTGTTTGGTGACAGCCTAATAGCAGGTTACGGCTTGACTCAAAGCGAAAATATGACCTCAGTGCTGCGTGCTAAGTTTGATAAAGACGACATAACAGTTAAGATAATTAATGCTAGCGTCTCTGGCAACACGTCTAATAATGGTCAGGCTAGACTTGATTGGTCGCTTGGCGATAATCCAGATGTTGTGGTATTGTGCCTCGGTGCTAATGATATGTTGCGTGGTATAGACCCCGCCCTCACCAAAAACAACCTCAACACAATGATTGTCAAAATCAAAGAAAATGGTGCTACAGTAGTATTTTCAGGCATGCGCTCACCTGAGAGCATGGGCGAGGATTATCAAAGTCAATTTGACCAACTGTACTTCGACCTTGCCGAACAGCACGATTTAATTTTTATGCCGTTTTTGCTCGAAGGTGTCGCTCTTGAAATGCAGTATTTACAGCGCGACTACAAACACCCAAATGCTTTGGGCATCAAAATCATCGCTAATAACTTATACCCTTACCTTGTCCAGGGTGTAGCGGCTCGACAGGTCAATAACTAAACGAAATTATTTGATTTTTAAGCGCTCAACGACTTTACCGCCCTCTAGGTGTGATTCGAGGATCTCGTCGATATCTTCTTCATCGATGTATTGATACCAAACGTTATCAGGATAGACAACAGCCACAGGGCCGTGCTCACAGCGACCGAGACAACGTGACTCACTAACGCCAAAGCGCCCTTCACCGAGCATTGAGGTTTCACGACATTTGTCTTTGGCATATCGATACAACTCTTTTGCGCCGTTTTCCGAACAACATTGTTTGCCGTCTTTGCGAATGTTGTTACAAAAGAAAATGTGGTGTTGGTAAAAATTACTCATAGATCAATCGCCCTTTGATAGCAATGTTTTTTGTCAATGCCTGTTATTTTAGCAGCAAGTTTGGCCGCTTTTGACGCACCCATCTCAGCACAGAGAATTGGCAGCAGCGTATCAAGCTCCGCCTCTGCCGCAGAATTATCGGTTTTATCGGCGCCAGAAATCAAAATCACAAACTCGCCTTTTTGATGATTGGCATCAACGGTTAAGTACTCAATCAAGCTTGGGATTGTGCCGGTGTTAATGGTCTCGAACGCCTTAGTAAGCTCCTTGGCCAAGCACACCTCTCGACTCTTGCCCAAAACAGAGAGTATATCTGACATTGTTGCCAATATGCGCTTGGGAGATTCGTAAAAAATACTTGTCTCGGTGCGACTAACAAGACCTTGCAACACTTTTACGCGCGCCGCTTGTTTGCTTGGTAAAAAGCCAAAAAATGTGAAATTATCACTCGCCAAACCAGCGCCAGACAATGCTGCTATGAGTGCGCTGGGCCCTGGCAAAGGAACAACTTTTAGGCCGGCTTTTTTTGCCTCTGAAACCAAAACATAGCCAGGATCACTAATGAGTGGCGTACCCGCATCACTAATCAACGCAATAGACTTTCCCGCGCTCAGCTCATCAATAACCGACTGGGTTTTTTCGCGCTCATTATGATCGTGAAAAGCACGCAGAGGGGTTGAAATGTCGAGATGATTTAAGAGTTTTTTGCTGTGACGCGTGTCTTCCGCGAGAATAAGGTCGACACTTTTAAGAACAGAAACCGCTCTATAAGTGATATCATCTAAATTCCCGATGGGGGTTGCAACAATGAAAAGTGTAGCTGACATAAATGTTTAGTTTTAAACGTAGAATTGGCAACAGGGCGGAAGCTTTGGCGTTGGATCACCTAAAACAACAAGGCTTGTCGCTGATTGAGAAAAATTACCTAACCAAGTTAGGTGAAATAGACATTATTATGCTTGATAAAACCACGGACACGTTGGTTTTTGTTGAGGTTCGCTATCGAAAAAATACCTCGCATGGCACTTCTATCGAAACGGTGACTCACACAAAACAGCAAAAATTAATACGAACCGCACAACAATATTTACACAAACACCCAACATATCAACATTTTCTCTGTCGCTTTGACGTTGTTGGCGTAGAATCTGATTTAAAATATCCTACAATTACATGGATACAGAGCGCCTTTGAGCGCCAGGAGTGATAGTGAAAAAAGCCATACTACTGAGCACCTTGTTAATCTTATCCACACTGCTCTCTGCATGCTCAACAATAGTCCAAGGTGTTGCGGCCGTTACCTCAGTTGCCACCATGTCTAACGATCGACGTAGTGCCGGCACCATCCTCGACGACAAAACACTCTACCTCAGGATTAGCAATATTGTTGAAGAAGATGTGATGCTTGACGATGCTCATATCAACTTTATGATTTACGATGGCGTTGTTTTAATGACGGGCGAGGCACCAAGTCAAGACGCAAAAACGCGTCTCGCTACCCAATTAAAAGCAAAAGCACTCAACATGAAGCAACTGGTTAACGAAGTTGTGGTAATGCCTTCCAGCAGCTACTTATCAAGAGCCAAAGACAATCTTATCAGCATTCAGGTTGAGACTCTTTTCCAAGATCAAGAGGTGTTTCATCCAACCCATGTCAGAGTGCTGACTGAGCGAAAAACCGTATACCTGATGGGCGCTGTGACCAAACGAGAGGCAGAAAGTGCCACCAATCAAGCAGCAAAAGCAAAGAATGTTGGCAAAGTGGTTAAGCTCTTCAGTTATCTCAGCAAGAGACCTACAAACGAAATCGAGCGTGACAATCTGAAACAAGCCGAGGCTGCTAGCCGGGCTGCGCTTGAGGCAAAAAAGGCTGAGCTTGCAGCCGCCCAAGCGGCGCTTCAAGAGCAAATCGACGCACTCAACTAATCACATAAACTAACGGCTCGCCCTGCGGACAGGCGCAAAAGAATAGCGATGTACGCCTACTATCGGTCCGTATTCCGTCAAAGCCCCCATATGCACCTTGGTGCCATAACCTTTGTGCTTAGCAAAGCCGTATTGAGGGTAGAGGGCATCTAATTCCATCATTTGCCTATCCCGAGTGACTTTTGCAATAATAGAGGCGGCAGAGATTGCTGGCTCAGTCAAGTCACCCTTAATAATCGCTCGGCAGTTGTCAACATCGGGGCAACGATTGCCATCAACAAGCACTTCATAATCGGTAACTATTGTTTTTTCTGCATGACTACTCTGTAAATTCAAAATAGCTCGACGCATCGCCAATAGGGTCGCTTGCAAGATGTTTATTTGGTCAATTTCAGCACAACTCGCCTCGCCTACTGCCCACTCGCAACTCTGAGTGATTTGTTGATAGAGTGTCTCGCGTTTTTTTGCGCTAAGCTTTTTCGAGTCTGTGAGGTCAGGAAGTTCAAATTCGACCGGCAGAATCACAGCTGCGGCCAGAACGCCGCCCGCCAATGGCCCGCGACCCGCCTCATCAACGCCGATGATGATCACCAGCTGAGAACTTTAGAGTGCCTTAAAGCCAATATCGGTACGGTAGTATGAGCCCTGCCAATCGATTTGTTCGAGCAGAGCATAG
>CAJVZH010000021.1 GCA_913020715.1 uncultured Gammaproteobacteria bacterium | reverse complement strand
GTGCGCCCAATACGATTCGAACGTATGACCTACGGCTTAGAAGGCCGTTGCTCTATCCAGCTGAGCTATGGGCGCAAAAAACTGTGTTCTAAATCAAGGCTAGTAACACTTTACAAAATTTTGGTCGGAGTGGAGGGACTTGAACCCCCGACCCTCTGGTCCCAAACCAGATACGCTACCAAACTGCGCTACACTCCGAAAAAGGCACAATTATACTTTGATAGTCTGCCTAGTCAATGCCTAATTCACTCCAGATGCTATCAATTTTGGCAATTACTTCATCACTCATCACAATGGGGTCACCCCATTCTCTGTCGGTCTCTCCAAGATGCTTGTTTGTGGCGTCAATACCCATCTTTGAGCCAAGCCCAGAGACGGGGGAGGCAAAGTCTAAATAGTCGATTGGCGTGTTGTTAATAAGAGAGGTGTCGCGCGATGGGTCGACTCGCGTTGAGAGTGCCCAAATAACTTCTTTCCAGTCTCTGATGTTTATATCGTCGTCAACAACAATTACAAATTTAGTGTACATAAACTGCCGTAAGAATGACCAAACGCCCATCATCACGCGTTTAGCGTGACCGGGGTATTGTTTCTTCATGCTAACAATCGCCATGCGATAGGAGCAGGCCTCTGGCGGCAGGTAAAAGTCAACAATTTCACTGAATTGCTGCTGTAATAAAGGTACAAAGACTTCGTTTAAGGCGACTCCTAATATGGCTGGCTCATCAATTGGTTTGCCAGTATAAGTGGAGTGATAAATTGGGTTATTTCTATGGGTGATTTTTTCCACAGTAAATACTGGGAAGGTTTCAACTTCGTTGTAGTACCCAGTATGATCACCGTAAGGCCCTTCCTCAGCAATCTCGCCAGGATGGATAACACCCTCTAGAATAATTTCGGCGTTTTCTGGTACTTGTAAATCATTACCTAGGCATTTACACACTTTAGTTTTCTTACCCCTTAGAAGGCCTGCAAAAGCGTATTCACTTAAGCTATCAGGAATAGGGGTAACTGCCGCCAGTGTTGTTGCGGGATCCGCGCCAAGAGCAACAGAAATTGGGAAAGGTTTGCCAGGATTTTGTTCACACCAGTCTTTGAAGTCCAACGCACCGCCGCGTTGAGAAAGCCAGCGCATAATCAGTTTATTTTTGCCAAGTAATTGTTGTCTGTAAATACCAAGATTTTGCCTGTCTCGATTTGGGCCTCTGGTAATTACCAAGCCCCAAGTAATGAGCGGCGCAATATCTTTGGGCCAGCAGGTTTGTATTGGGAGTTTGTTGAGATCAACATCGTCACCCTCAATGATGTTTTTTTGGCATTGGCCTTTATTCAAAACCTTAACTGGCATATTAAGGGCCTGTTTAAATAAAGGGAGCTTATCTAAGGCGTCTTTAAGGCCTTTAGGGGGCTCGGGTTGCTTCAGTTGTGCAAGCACTTTTCCCAATTCACGTAATGCGCCTAGGTCGGCTTGACCCATCGCCATCGCCACTCTTTTTGTAGTACCAAAAAGATTAGCAAGAACGGGCATGGTGGCGCCGTTGACATTCTCGAACAATAACGCAGGACCTTCTTTATCTAAAGTGCGTCTGCAAATTTCCGTTATTTCTAGATTGGCATCGACTGGTGTCTTGATTCTTACAAGTTCGCCCTGAATTTCAAGCGCGTCAATAAATTCTCTTAAATCTTGATATTGCATTGTGGCTCCAGCCTATGAGTGTTGGAAGTAATTTTCGTGTGCTTTGATTTCATCATCATTCGCATAAACGATTTTGATTTTATTTTTGTCGGCACTCATTGTTTTTATCGGTGCGGCAATTTTTCCTTCTGTTTCGGCAGGGTTGGCCTCTTGGAATAAGTTTGATTGTCCACCCGTCATTGCCAAGTAAACCTGAGCAAGAATTTGCGCGTCGAGCAAAGCACCGTGGATAGTGCGGGCGCTTGCGTCAATTTCAAAGCGACGACAAAGCGCATCTAAATTATGCATTGTTCCAGGGCGCTGCTCTTTAGACAGCTCCAATGTGTCAATAATGTCACAAATATCTTCGATCTTTTTCTTAAAGCCAATCAATCTTAGCTCGTTATTGAGAAATCCGAGGTCAAAAGGGGCGTTATGAATAACTAAAGTAGCACCCTCAACAAAAGTGATAAAGTCTTCGGCAATGGCACTAAATTGTGGTTTGTCTTTCAAAAATTTATCACTAATGCCATGAATATTGACGGATTCACCAACATTACGATTGGGTTGTAAATAGCGGTGAAACTCTAGTTCGGTAATTTCTCTATCAAGAATTTGCACAGCGCCGACTTCGATGATTCGATGACCTTCTGAGGGTTCGATACCAGTGGTCTCGGTATCAAGAACAATAAGCCTTTCCATATTAGGTGATTTCGCGTAAAATTGCTTCATTTTATCATCTCAGTAATTAAGGTTTTTTAAGATTATGGCAAGAGTAACAGTTGAAGAATGCTTAGAGCATGTCGAGAATAGATTTGAATTGGTTTTGGTTGCGGCAAAGCGCGCCCATCAGTTGAATTCGGGTGGTTATAGATCTACGTTGGATAGTGCTAAAGACAAGCCAACAGTATTGGCTTTGAGAGAGATTGAAGCAGGTTTGATTGACGCCTCTATCTTGACTGAAGAGTACGCAATGGAAGAAGAGTTAACGGCCCATGACAAACGCATCTCTGAGGAAAAAATGGGTGAAGTTGCAGAAGAGCTTTCTGTAACAGCGCTTGACACCGAAAGTGATGACTTAGCTGTTGACGAAGAATAGGTTTCATTAGTCATTCATAATCAAAATGACGCGAAAGCGTCATTTTTTTTCGTCCAACGAAAATTCCGTATTATCAAGGTTTACGCGAGTGATTTTGGTAACATGAATCTAAATTGAATATTATCAGCAAACAGTAATGACTTACTCGATTATTCCATCAGATAGAGCGCCTCTTATAACGCCAGAGAAATATGAGTTAATGTATCAGCAATCCATTGAGGAGCCGGATGCATTTTGGGCGGAGCAGGCCAGAGTTTTCCTTGATTGGGAAAAGGAGTGGGATTGCGTTTCTAATGTCGATTACTCTCAGGGTAAGATTGCTTGGTTTGAAGGGGCAAGCTTGAATGTTGCTTACAACTGTCTAGATCGACACTTGGCTGAACGTGGTCAGAAGGTGGCGATTATTTGGGAAGGTGATGATCCTAATGATAGTGAGTCGATTACTTACAACGAGCTGCATGAAAAGGTTTGCAAGTTTGCCAATGGCTTGAAAAGTCTCGGCGTTGTCAGGGGTGACCGAGTTTGCCTGTATATGCCAATGATTGTTGAGGCCTCTATTGCGATGTTGGCTTGTGCGAGAATTGGCGCCATTCACTCTGTTGTTTTTGGTGGATTTTCCCCCGACGCCCTAAGAGACCGAATCCTGGATTCTGAGTGCAAGATTGTTATTACCGCCGATGAAGGTATTCGAGGTGGCAAGCCTATTCCACTAAAAGCTAATGTTGACGAGGCTGTTGCTCAGTGTGATTGCGTTAGTGCAATTGTAGTAATTGAACGAACAGGCGGCCAAGTGTCTTGGGGTGGGCGCGATGTTTGGTATCACTCTTTGGTGGCGGACGCATCAATTGATTGTCCGTGTGAAATGTTTGATGCTGAAACACCTTTATTTATTCTCTACACCTCAGGCTCAACTGGCAAACCAAAGGGTGTGTTACACACCTCGGGTGGCTACTTGCTTTACGCGGCAATAACGCACAAATATACCTTCGATTATCAACAAGGCGATGTGTATTGGTGTACTGCCGATGTAGGCTGGGTAACAGGCCACTCGTATATTGTTTACGGCCCCTTGGCAAATGGCGCAACCACGCTAATGTTTGAAGGCGTGCCAAATTACCCCGACGCTTCCCGTTTTTGGCAAATTGTCGACAAACATCAAGTGAATACTTTTTATACAGCACCAACGGCGATACGAGCATTGATGGGTGCAGGTGATGAATTTGTTGAGAAAACGGACAGATCAAGTTTAAAGATTTTAGGCACTGTTGGTGAGCCGATTAACCCCGAGGCTTGGGAGTGGTATTTCAATGTTATTGGTAAGGGTAAATGCCCGGTCGTTGATACATGGTGGCAAACAGAAACCGGCGGTCATATGATTACTCCGATGCCCTTTGCAACCGAATTAAAACCAGGATCGGCCTCAAAGCCTTTTTTTGGCATTGTGCCACAAGTTTTAAACGAAAAGGGCGAGGTGATGGAGGGCGAGGCAGAAGGTGTATTGGTTCTGGCGCGTTCTTGGCCTGGACAGATGCGCACCTTATACAATAATCACAAGCGTTTTATGGAGGCTTATTTTTTAACTTATCCCGGTAAATATTTTGCGGGTGATGGTGTTAAGAGGGACGCCGATGGTTATTATTGGATAACCGGTAGAGTGGATGATGTATTGAATATTTCAGGTCATCGTTTGGGTACGGCTGAGATAGAGTCAGCGCTGGTGTTGCACGAATCGGTTAGTGAGGCGGCCGTTGTTGGTATGCCGCATGACGTCAAAGGGCAGGGTATTTACGCTTATGTTTCTTTAATGAGTGGTGTTGAAAGTGACAACTCTTTACGCGATGCGTTAGTGGCTTTGGTGCGTAAAGAAATTGGACCTATTGCAACCATTGATAAGATTCAATTTTCCCTCGGATTGCCAAAAACACGTTCTGGAAAAATCATGCGTCGAATATTGAGGAAGATTGCTGAAAATGACTTTTCGAACTTAGGCGACACCTCTACCCTAGCTGACCCTTCTGTAATTGAAGATTTAATCGATAATCGAATTTAACAGAAGTCAAAAAAAGAGCGGCTATTGCCGCTCTTTTTTTTGTATTAGTAGAGGTTAATTAGCGACATTGCGCCTCAAATTTCTCCATAACCATACCAGTAATTGATCTGATTTCACCGAGTGCTTCGTTTTCAAGGGTAAGCATTTCTTCAATATCTGAACAGTAATTTTTTATCTCACTTCGCGTGTAGTCAATTAAGGTGGCAATACTAAGCAATGGTACAGCTACGGCAGTAATTGAAGATGCACTTGTAGTTTCTTTAAGGTTGGCAATTCGATTTGTGTTTCGAACGGCAACATTAAGATTTTGTTTAGCTAGGGCGGCAGCTAATGCATCATACTTTTCTTGGCTAACTTGTGCCACTTTACCTTCCGTTACTAATTGCTCCTCTGTGGCTGCAAGTTGTGTTTTAAGGGTCTGGACCTCTGGGCGGGCGTCTTTCATTTGTGCTACTTCATCTTCTAACACCTGAGATTTACTTGTTGAAAGAATTAATTTTTGTTGAACGGCTTGCAACTCGCCTCTAGTGGCAATTAGCTGGCTGTTCAAGTCATCAAGTTGTGACTCAAGAGGACTGTCATCTGAAGAGGAGTAACTAGAGCCATCAACTTCTTCAACATCTGGCGAACCTAATTGTGACTCAAGTGTATCAATTTTATTCTGAAAGAAAAAATAGCTTGCAATTAGTGCAATGATTAGTACCACTGAAGCAATGTTTGCTTTTTGTTCCATTTAGTTTCTCCGATTGTGTAATGAGATTTAAAAATTTTAATCTGTGCTTATTTTATACGACATATTAGTCTGTTTTAAGCCATTGTGCAATTTCCTTGGCGCAATAGGTAAGGATGGCGTCAGCACCTGCTCTTTTAAAGCAAAGCAGTGTTTCTAAAGTGACTGCTTTTTCGTCAATCCAGCCGTTTTTTCCAGCAGCTTTTAACATCGCGTATTCGCCACTAACGTGGTAGGCAAAAGTTGGCATGCCGAAGGTTTGTTTAATGCTTGATACAATGTCAAGGTATGGTAGTCCTGGCTTGATCATCACTATGTCGGCACCCTCCAAGATGTCCATTTCTACTTCTCTAATAGCCTCATTACTATTGGCAGGATCCATTTGATAAGTGTTTTTATCGGCCGAACCAAGATTGCCCCCAGATCCCACAGCCTCCCTGAACGGGCCGTAGAACGATGACGCGTATTTTGCTGAATAGGCAAGAATTTTAGTATGAATATATCTTTCATTCTCTAGAGCCTCTCTAATTGCAACAATTCTGCCATCCATCATGTCGGACGGTGCGACAATATCTGCGCCAGCCTTAGCGTGAGAAAGTGCTTGCTTTACCAGTACCTCTACTGTTTCGTCATTGATAACATAGCCCTTGTCATTAATAAGGCCATCTTGACCATGACTTGTAAATGGGTCCAGTGCTACATCAGTGATAACACAGAGTTTCGGAAAATTACGTTTTAATTCACGGACAGCTCTTTGTACAAGGCCATCTGAATTATACGATTCTTCGGCTTCCAGTGATTTTTTTTCATCAGAAATGACAGGAAAAAGGGCGATTGCTGAAATACCCAATGCCTCTATTTCACTTGCCTCACTAAGTAATTGGTCAATACTTAACCTCTCAATTCCCGGCATTGAGTTAATGCCCTCTCGAGTGTTTTTTCCTTCAATAATAAACATTGGGTAAATGAGGTCATCAACCGTCAGTATATTTTCGCGCATCAATGAGCGAGTGCTGCTGTCTTTTCTCATTCTGCGCGGTCTATGCGTTAAAATGGGCATTTCGATTTATCCTAACAATTTAACCTAAATTATACAATAATGAACCAAACTTCCGAAACTCATACTCGTTTGTCCAATGTTAACCAAGCTTTTATAGAGCCGTTACCTAATTCGACCAAAATTTTTGTTGAAGGCCCTCGCCCCGATATCCAAGTACCGATGCGCGAAATAAAGCTCACCAATACCATTGGTGACTTAGCTGAAGTGAATGATCCCATTCATGTCTATGACACCTCGGGGCCTTACACTGACCCAAGCAAATCCATCAACTTGAGAAAGGGTGTTGAACGAATTAGATCTGAGTGGATAGCAGAACGTGGAGACACCGAAGAGCTTGAAAATTTTAGCTCAAGTTTTTGTAATCAGCGTTTGCAGGATAAAAGTCTTGACGAATTAAGATTTGAACATACACGCGCACCAAGGCGAGCCAAAACAGGGCAAAACGTTACTCAAATGCATTATGCAAAACAAGGCATTATTACGCCTGAAATGGAATTTATTGCGATTCGAGAAAATTGCCTTTGGCAAGAATACAAAGATCAAATCGGCCAACACAAAGGTGAGGATTTTGGCGCCTCAATCCCTCCTATAATTACACCTGAATTTGTTAGAGATGAAGTGGCACGAGGACGTGCAATTATTCCTAATAATATTAATCACCCAGAAACTGAACCGATGATTGTCGGTCGAAATTTCTTAGTAAAAATTAATGGTAATATTGGTAATTCAGCCCTAGGCTCTTCAATTGACGAAGAGGTAGGAAAAATGGTTTGGGGTATCCGTTGGGGTGCTGACACCATCATGGATTTATCTACCGGTAAAAATATCCACGAAACCCGCGAATGGATTATTAGAAACTCACCGGTGCCAGTTGGTACGGTACCAATTTATCAAGCTCTTGAAAAAGTAAATGGTGTGGCAGAGGACCTAACTTGGGAAGTATTTAGAGATACGTTAATTGAGCAAGCTGAGCAGGGTGTGGACTACTTTACTATTCATGCAGGTGTGCGTTTAAAGCATGTGCCATTGACAATAAACAGAGTAACAGGAATTGTTTCTCGTGGTGGATCAATTATGGCAAAGTGGTGTCTAGCTCACCATACAGAGAGTTTTATCTACACGCACTTTGAAGATATTTGTCTCATAATGAAGCAATACGATGTCACCTTTTCTTTGGGTGATGGTCTGCGTCCAGGTTGCATTGCTGATGCTAACGATGCGGCACAATTTGGCGAGCTTGAGACATTAGGCGAACTCACAAAAATTGCTTGGAAACATGATGTACAGACTTTTATTGAAGGTCCTGGCCACGTACCGATGCACATGATTAAACACAATATGGAAAAGCAGCTTGAAGAATGTGGAGAGGCGCCATTTTATACATTGGGTCCTTTAACCACCGACATTGCACCGGGTTATGATCACATTACTTCTGCGATTGGTGCTGCTCAAATAGGTTGGTACGGTTGTGCGATGCTGTGCTACGTGACACCGAAGGAGCACTTAGGCCTACCCAATCAAGACGATGTTAAAACGGGCATTATTACTTACAAGATTGCCGCTCATGCTGCTGATCTTGCAAAGGGTCATCCAGGGGCGCAAATTCGTGACAACGCGCTTTCTAAGGCGCGTTTTGAATTTCGCTGGGAGGATCAATTTAATCTGTCACTTGACCCGGATACGGCGAGAAAGTTTCACGATGAAACACTGCCAAAACAAGCTGCAAAAACTGCGCATTTTTGTTCAATGTGCGGGCCAAAGTTTTGTTCAATGAAAATCTCTCAAGAAATCAATAGCCTTGATGATGTGCAAGTGGCCAAGATTCAAGAAATTCAGATTGAAATGGATAAAAAATCCGAGCAATTCCTTGAGAATGACAGTGAGATATATATGAAAGAGGGTGCTTAATAAAATGCGCCCCCACCAATGATTAAGTTGACTTAATAATTTCAGTAATCTATCTACGGTACCTCTGTATTTCGTAAGGTTTGTATGGGCGTTTTCACCTAGTTGATTGCGCCTTTCCTTATCCCCGAGTAAATCGATAATTTTTTCAAACAGTTCATCGGCATTTTGAACCTGTATTGCGGCGTTATCATTCAATAAAGATTGAGAGATTTCTGCAAAATTATCAACGTTGGGTCCGAAAATAATAGGTTTTGAATGCTCGGCAGCCTCCAGCATGTTGTGGCCTCCCGTATTATCCAAACTGCCGCCAATAAATGCAACACTCGATTCTTCAAGATAGACTGATAATTCGCCCATACTATCACCAAGAAGAATTTGTGTTTCATCAGAACAAGGTTGATTGTAGGAGCGCCTAGTGACTGCGAGGCCTATTTTTTTTATTCTGGCATAAACTTCGTCAAAACGTTCAGGCTTTCTTGGCACAATGATAATTAGCCCGTTAAGTTGATCTTGGTATTTGATAAAGCTTGTAATTATTTCAAGCTCTTCTTTTAGGTGCGTACTGGCAAAAACCACAGATGTTCTGTTGTTAATCACGCTCTTTATTTCATGGATGGTGTTTATCGAAGGTGTTTGGCCGATACCGTATTTAATGTTGCCGGCAAGGTATAGAGATTTTTTTGGCGCACCAATTGATAAAAACCTTTCGTGGGCTATTTGGTCTTGTGTGGCAATAAACGCGTAATGCGAGAGAGTATTGCGAATAAGTTTAGGAGCGTATTTTAAGTAACCATCCACTGATCTTTGTGAGAGTCGCGCGTTAATCAAAACTATAGGTGTTTTCTGTTTGGCTAACTCATGAACTAGGTTTGGCCAAATCTCGGTTTCCATCAAAATACAAACTTTTGGCTTGATATTGGCTAAAAAACGTTTAACAAAAGATCTGCAGTCAAAAGGAAAATAACAATGCACAACATTGTCAGCAAAGGCTTGTTTCACAGCCTCGGCGCCTGTCGCTGTTGTCGTTGTTACCAGTAGCTTGTGATCTTTGAGAAGTTCCGATATAAGGGTGCTAGCAGTATTGAACTCGCCAAGAGATGAGCAATGAAACCAAACTAACCCTTTAGGGGTGTCTTTAACTACGCCAATTCGTTGAGTAAAATTGGCTTTCCATGTACCTGTATTCTTCTCAAGTTTGTAGAGTTTGAATATTTCAAAAGGTAAGCGCAGCCAAAGCAGTAAAGAGTAAAGAGTTCTATTCATCAGTGTGGCTAAAGATTGTCGGAAAAGGTATAATAGTTTAGATACTATTTTAGCGTTATTTTATGAAGTTTGTAGACTCAGCAACTATTCGAATTGAAGCAGGTAAAGGTGGCAGTGGTTGCCTTAGTTTTCGCAGAGAAAAATATATTCCCGACGGTGGCCCTGACGGCGGTGACGGCGGTGACGGCGGCAGTGTCTTTTTTTGCGGTCAAGAAGGCTTAAACACCTTAAGTGAGTTTCGCTATAAGCGCCTATTTAGGGCTAAAAATGGTCAACCTGGCTCGGGTCGAGATAAGCGCGGCAAGTCAGCTGTGGATCTTTACGTTGAGGTTCCTCTTGGCACGCAAATATTTGATCTTGAAACCGACGAGTTGATTGGTGAAATCACTATGGAGGGCCAGAATTTGTTGGTTGCAAAGGGCGGCTTTCATGGACTAGGTAACGCTCGCTTTAAGTCTTCTATTAATCGCGCACCACGACAAACCTCACCTGGCACACCGGGTGAGGTGAGAGAAATTGGTTTAGAAATGAGTGTAATGGCAGATGTTGGCCTTCTTGGGATGCCAAATGCTGGCAAGTCAAGTTTAATTAGACAAATATCCGGCGCAAGACCTAAAGTTGCCGATTATCCTTTTACAACCCTGCATCCGAATTTGGGTGTTGTTAGGGCGGGCACGAAACATTTTGTCATGGCGGACATTCCTGGCTTAATCGAAAGGGCTAGCGAGGGCGCAGGCCTTGGTTTTGAATTCTTAAAGCATCTATCAAGAGCAAGAGTGCTGCTTCATGTTGTTGATATTTTGCCGGCAGATGGTTCTAATCCGGTTGACAATTATTTAACCATCGAGCAAGAGCTTGCAAAATTTGACGAAGGCCTTTTCCAAAAACCAAGAATATTGGCCATCAATAAAGTTGACTTAATTGCCGAAGAAAGGCGCGAAGAGTGCACTAGTCAATTACTAGAATCCATTGGTTACAAAGGAAAATCGTTTAATATATCCGCCCTTAACG
>CAJVZH010000020.1 GCA_913020715.1 uncultured Gammaproteobacteria bacterium | reverse complement strand
TGAAATTATTCAAGTTGTTAAAAAAAACGGAGGAAAAGCGATTTTGACCAAACCAGAACACCCCTCAGGTAGTGATCGTATTTATGAAGCATACATAAAAGAACTGAAAAATAATGTAGATTTAATTATTAATCTACAAGGTGATATGCCTAATATAAAACCACATTCTATTTCAAAGCTTGAAAAATTTATGAGAAGCAATGATTGTGACATTGGGACATTAGCTTCCTATATTGTAGACAAAAATGATATTACTGACACGAATGTTGTTAAAGTTGAAATGGATGAAATATTGAAAGATGATGATTTTTTTAAGGCAAAAGATTTTTTTCGTATGAAAAAAGATTCTAATCATGAAAAAATCTATCATCACATAGGAATTTATGCCTTTACAAATATTGCTTTAACAAAGTACGTAAAGCTTGCTAGATCTAAGCTGGAAATACAGAGAAACCTAGAACAGATGAGAGCTTTAGAAAATAATTTAATTATTAAAGTTGGATTAAGCGACTCTTTACCCTTAGGTGTTGATACAGAAGAAGATTTAGAAAAAATAAGCAAAGAAATGAAATTGTTATGAATAACAAATTAAAAGTAGCTTTTCAGGGTGAAAAAGGAGCATATTCTCATTTAGCTTGTTTGGAGGTTTTTCCTAGTGCAGATGCAATAGCTTGTTCCACTTTTGAGGAAGCTTTTCAATTGGCAAAAGATAATTCCGAATATAAAATTGTAATTCCTATAGAAAATTCTTTAGCGGGGAGAGTAGCGGATATACACTATTTAATTCCCAAATATAAACTCCAAATTCATGCAGAACACTTTCAAAAAGTTAACCATAATTTGCTTGGAGTTAAAGGCTCCAATCTAAAAGATATAAAAACAGTAAGAAGTCATTCCCAAGCAATTGGACAATGTAGAAAAATAATTTCTGAAAAACAAGATTTAGTAAATATATTTAATGGATTTTTTGATGGCATCGGTAATCATAAAGCCAAAGATAACTGTGAACGCGAGCAAAAAAAGCAATGTCACACTCATCAAAGTTAGTTGATTGGTTAATTCATCTTTCATTTCTTTAAGTTGAGTATTGAGAGTGCGTTCTCGTATTTTGTCCTTTGCTAATTCGCTATTTTTGCTGGCGAGTTGATTAATCAAAAGGCCAACTTGTGCTTGTGAATCGTTTAACTCGCTTGCCATACTGCTTATTGCTGCTTCAGATTCGGCCAGAGCCTCTATTTGGGTTAATTGTTGTCCTGTAAGGTCATTCACGGACTCAGTTGATAAGTTCAGTGAAGCTGAGGCTGATGAAGCACCGTTAGAACCACTGATTGTTACTGAAGCAGCACCAACAGTAGTGTTAGCAGAAGCGCCGTTGTCATCAAACGTTACTGAAGCAGTACCCGTTAGAGATACAGCAGCAATTGACGCTGAAGAAGCCATTAGTGCAGCTGCACTTAGAGCGATTAGTTTGTTCATAATAGTATTCTCCTTTTAAGAATAGATAATATCAAAATCATTTTTGATATCTTTTTGCCTCTCTTTCGATCAACAATGGACACATCATACCGCATTGGTTTTCATTATGTCAACTGTTTTGCAAAATAAATACAATTCGTTGTTTTTTTTCAACAATCACCCGAAAACTACCCAATTAACCTCAGTACAGTCACCCTTCATGATGTGTGTCATTTTTATTTAAAATACAATACACATCCTATTTAGGCCTTATTTAACCCATTTATCCGTCTTTCTAATGGATTATTGTTGTTTTTTTTCAATTTGTGGATATTTTTGAACTGCATCCTTGCAGTCACTACCGTCATTGTTGTTTTGCTTTTTCTTTGGATAATTTCATTTTACTTATCATCAAGCAATAAAAAACCGGGACGAGCCCGGTTTTTTATTACTATCGGTTGTTTTCTATTTAAAACAGATTGCCACCGTGACCAAAGGCTGTCATTGCTAAAAGCATCGGCACTGACAAGGCAACATTTGTGCGTGAAGCCATTGCTGCTGTAAATTTCGCTTTGGCGATTTCTTCAGCGCTCGCTTTAACGATACCTAAAATCTTTTTCTGACAAGGCCAGATGATTGCCCATACGTTAAACAACATAATCGTACCTAACCAAGCACCAAGACCAATCACTTCTGAACCAGCAGAGAAAGTAAAGGCACTAACCAAGCCAACTGTATTCTCAAGAGCAGCCGCACCGGTTAACCAAGTCATTGCTGCTGACATACGGAACCAAAGAAGAGCGCGTGGTGCAACATACTTACCAATCGCTGCAGGACCAGGACCGCCTTCGTCAGCTAACGCCTCGCCCATTGCTGGCACTTGAACAAAGTTAAAGTAGTAAAGAAGACCAATCCAAGTAATGCCAAAAATAACGTGCAACCAAACGACTAGCTCAGCAGAGTTAAAACCATTGTTTGGAAAAATAAAGAAAGCTGCAAGAATGGCAAGTACAAAACCTAAGGCAATTGTGCCTTTAATGGAAGTTAATGGGTTCATAGGATTTCCTATAGTTATTTAATCGCCACCATTATATACATATATTTAGAGTAATTGACTAATTGCGACTTTATGGCTCTTTTTTGTCTTATATTATTATTTTGGGTTATACTGGAATTTAGCAATATAGCCTATGGCATTAGTCAGCCGTTAATTTGCCTTCTTGACGACGCCAGATTGCGACATTCAAATCTGTTATACATATTTATTATGTATTAATTAATGGGAGAATAATTATGACCACTGTAACAAAATCATTTTCAGAATGGCAAAGCTATGCGCAAACACTCGACCCTGTACATGTATCGTGGCTTAAGCAAGCAAAAACCTCAAAAACAAAATTTGCTGTTGCTGATATTGTTGGTGTGGAAATACCACACGATAGATTTTTAACGGGTGTTCTTTTATTTTCCAAAAAAATTAAAGCCATTAGCCCCGAACAAAATATTGGCCTATTACTACCAAGCAGTGCCGGTGGTGCAATCACAACAATGGCGGCTCTTGCACTTGGTAAAACCATTGTTAACCTTAACTTTACCGCAGGCAAAAAGGCCCTGCAATCGGCGGTCGAGCAAGCTCAGATTAAACATATATATAGCTCAAGTAAATTTTTTGACAAAATGCATGAAAAAGGCGTGGACTTAGCATCGTTCTTTCCTGGTGTCAAAGTGTTGTTCTTGGAAGACATTAAAGAAGAGATTTCCGGCTTAAGCAAAATAGGGTGCTTGCTAAGCGCCAAACTCATGCCAGTAAGTATGATCCGCAAACTGTTCTTCAAAAAAGTGGCACCAAACGATACGGCGGCCATACTTTTCTCAAGCGGCAGCGAAGGTGCGCCAAAGGGCGTGGAGCTCACACACAGCAATATTGCCGCGAATGCAAAGCAGGCGGCGATTGCCATGGAGGCCATCAGTACCGATGTTGTGATGTCGACACTACCCACCTTTCACGCCTTTGGTTTTGCGGTTACCACCCTTATGCCTCTTACAGAAGGTGTCCCTATCGTTTGTCACCCAGATCCTACCGATGTCGCCACCATTGCCACCGGTATTGAAAAATATCACGGCACTATCTTAGTTGGCACACCCACTTTTCTCAGATTGTATAGCATTAATAAAAAAGTGAGCTCTGAATCCATGCAATCACTTAGGCTCATTTTTGCCGGTGCTGAAAAACTGCGAAATGAGGTTCGAAATACCTTTGAAGAAAAATTTAATAAAGAAATATGTGAGGGCTATGGCACCACTGAAACATCGCCTGCAGTCTCTATCAACCTACCGCCAAACACCAGCGGTCCAAGAGCCAAGATTGGCACTGTTGGGCGCACACTGGAAGGTACTGACTTTAAGATTGTTGATCCCGACTCTCTAGACGAGCTAGCAATAGGCGAAGATGGCTTGATTTTGATTGGCGGACCACAACTCATGAAGGGCTATTTAAATATGCCCGAAAAAACGGCCGAAGCGATTGAGATAATCGATGGTTATCGGTGGTATCGCAGTGGCGACAAGGGCCACTTAGATGAAGATGGTTACTTAACCATTGTTGATCGCTACTCTCGCTTTGCCAAAATTGGTGGAGAAATGGTCAGTCTAACGACGGTTGAAGAGCAAATACTGGAAGCCCTAAAGAATGCCAACGTTGAGGTTGCCGCAACATGCCTTCCAGATCAACGCAAAGGCGAGCGAATCGTGCTACTTGCAACCGAAGGGGTAACCAAAGAGGTATTGCAAAAAGCACTTATTGATGCAAAAGTTAATCCTCTGTATCACCCAGCTAAGGTCTACTCTGTTAAAGAAATTCCTAAACTTGGTAGTGGTAAAATTGACTTCGGTGCGACTAAAAAAATTGCCCTAGCGCACATAGAATAAAGAAAATATCATGCCAGAATTACCCGAGGTAGAAACAACCGCTCGAGGCTTAAAGCCGCTTATTGTTAACCAAAATATTGTTAGCATTGGCATTTACCGGCCAAAATTACGCTGGGAGATTCCCAAACATTTATCGACAACGCTGAAAGATCGAATTATTCAAGGTGTTGGGCGAAGGGCAAAATACTTGCTTGTTCATTTTGAACACGGCACGCTGATATTGCATTTGGGCATGTCCGGTTCGATACGTGTTGTTGCCACAGAATTGCCGCTAAAAAAACACGAGCACTTTGAGCTGACTTTTGACAACAACACCAGCTTGCGCTTTGATGACCCGAGGCGATTTGGCGCCGTTCTATGGCAAAACAAAGATGAAACACTTCCTTTGTTTGAGTCGCTTGGACCGGAGCCACTTTCAGATGACTTTGACGCCAATTATCTCTTTCAACGCTCAAGAGGCAGAGCCCAAAATATCAAAACTTTTATTATGAGCGGCCTTATCGTTGTTGGGGTTGGCAATATATACGCTTCTGAAAGTCTATTTTTGGCAAAAATTTCACCAAAAATTCTTGCAGGAAAAATATCACTCAAACGTTACCAAGCACTCGTTGAAAGTATTAAGTTAATTCTTTCGGGGGCAATAGAAAAAGGCGGCACCACACTAAAGGATTTCTCCGGGGTTGATGGCAAGCCGGGCTATTTCACCCAAGAACTCTCGGTCTACGGCTGTGTTGATAAGCCTTGCGTGCGTTGCAGTGGTACAATCAAGAAACTCACCCAAAATCAACGCGCTACGTATTACTGCCCAAAATGTCAGAAATAGAAAACCCCAAAGCCTTATTTGAGAGCACTTGCTCTACCAATTCTGAATCTTTTGCTTTGCAAAATCTGGGCGATATGATGGCACCAGAATTTAGTGAAAATTGCATTATTGTTGTTGACCCTGGCATGAGAATTCATGATCGAGCCTACGCTATCATTGATTACCAAGACGAACTTTACTTTCGTCAATTTATCAATATTAACAATAAGCCATTATTGCGCTGCTTAAATAACACCTATAAAGATATCGAATTGATTGATGATTACAACGTAAAAGGCTGTGTGGTGCAACAAAAACAGCGAAAGCAAACTGCCCTGCACTACTACCATTTAGACGAAAAAAACAAACAAATGGTTTTTAGCGAAAAAGGTAGAGCGAAAAAATAGAGTCGACGTTAGGCTATCCAAATCAAGTGAGCCATTCGCCCAGATTTTTCACCGTCACGTCGATAGGAAAAATACCGATTTTTTTCTGAATAAGTACAATTAGCGCCACCTGTGATTGACTTGACACCTTGCCCTACAAGAACGATTTGAGCGGCATTGTATAAATCAAGCCTATATTTATTATTAAACTGAATAAAGGCGCTTTCAAAATCTGGGTTACTATCCACAAAGGCCTCTCGCACCTCTGCGCCCACTTCAAAAGCATCTTGGGAAATCCCGGGGCCTAAGTGCGCCAATATTCCACCTTTACTTGCATCCAGTGCCTTAATGCTAGACTCAATCACACCACCAAGCAAACCTCTCCACCCTGCATGCACAACGCCTACAGCGCTACCGTCTTTCCTGCATAAAAACACAGGCAAACAATCGGCCGTCAACACAGCACAAACCACACCAGGCGTTTGACTAATACTGGCGTCTGCTTTAAGAGAAAAAGGCGAATCAACATTAACACAAATATTGGAATGGCATTGATCAAGCCATTTGGGCTCAGCCGGTAGATTGTAGTGGCTGACTAGTAATTGACGATTCGCCAAAACAGCGTTTGGCTCATCGCCAACATGATTGGCAAGATTAAAGTTAGCGTAGTTATTGTTACTCACGCCATTTTCAATAAATCTTGACGTACTAAAAAATTTAACGTTTGCCGGAAACATTATCCAATGCGCCTATTACTCAGAATCAAACTCACTCAAAACATCGAGCAAAGCAAGCATATCGTCTGGCAGAGGCGCCTTCCAAGACATTGTTTCACCACTAACAGGATGGACAATCGTCAGCTTTTTTGCGTGTAACGCTTGACGCTTAAAGCCCTTCAGTGCATCTTTTAATGCTTCGTCTGCTTTTTTTGGAAATCGTATTTTTCCGCCATACATCGGATCGCCAATTAACGAATAACCAATGTGAGATAAGTGCACACGAATCTGATGCGTTCTGCCCGTCTCTAGAATAGCTTTGACGTGTGTGTGATGAGCAAATCGATCAATAACTCGGTAATGTGTTAGTGCGTGTTTGCCAGATTCGGTAACTGCTTGTTTGATTCTGTCTCTACTATCACGGCCAATCGGCTTGTCAACTGAGCCACCAGAAATCATATGACCATAAACGATTGCTGAATATTCACGCGAAACGGTGTGGGTTTGTAGCTGTTCAACCAAGTTTTTCTGTGCCCTCTCACTACGCGCCACCACCATCAAACCCGAAGTATTTTTATCCAAACGATGAACAATACCCGCCCTATCCAATTTGAACAATTCTGGGTCATAGCCAAGCAAACCATTGGCCAATGTACCTTTCCAATTTCCAGCGCCGGGGTGTGTTACCAGGCCAACTGGCTTGTTAATGATAATAATATCGTCATCCTCAAACACAACTTCGAGTGGAATATCTTCAGCAACCCAACTAATACTTTCACTCTGTTTAAGATTCACCTCAACAATTTCATCGCCCTTCGATCTGTCTTTTGGCTTAAATTTATGCTGATTAATCAGCACATCGCCAGCTTTTATCCAAGTGCTTATTTTCGAACGAGAATACTCTGGCAACATTCGCGCAATAGCAGCATCAATACGCTCACCAGTCATACGCTCGGGAATAATGATTTTTAGTTTTTCCATAGCAACATTTTAATCTAAATCAAAACCACACTGGGTTAATGAGGGTAATTATTCGGGCTTGACAGCATAAATATTGCCCTTGTCGGTTGAGAAATATAACCAACCTTCGGAGCTTTGACTAAGCGCTCTAATGCGCTCGTTTAAACCTTCAAGAAAGCGCTCCTCTGCTAGCGCGTGCCCGGCTTTATCGAATACAACTCTATTGATGTGCTTTAGTTTTAAAGAGCCAGCAAATAAATTGCCATGCCATTGAGGAAATGCTTCACCTGTGTAAAGTAACAAACTGCTGGGCGCAATTGAGGGGGTATAAACTTTAAGCGGTTGCTCCATGCCTACTTTTTGTGTCCCTTCGCCAACACTGAGCGGTAGCCAGTATTCTTTGCCATAAGAAATAACAGGCCATCCGTAGTTTTTCCCTTTCACAATTAAATTAATCTCGTCCCCACCTCTTGGGCCGTGTTCAATAGACCACAAACGCTGCTCTAGATCATCCCAAACCAGTCCCTGTGGATTGCGATGCCCATAACTCCAAATCTCGTCGAGAGCTTGATTGTTGTTAACAAATGGGTTGTCTACTGGAGTACTACCATCCAAATTAAGTCTAATAATCGAGCCGGCATGTGTGTTCAAATCTTGCGCATTAGGGCGATAACCCCTCTCACCAACTGAGAAATAAACAAATTCACCATCAAAAGCAATCCGACTGCCAAAATGCTTGTTGCTCCCCTCAGTAGAGTGACTCACAAGAAGGTCTTGCCAATCCGTTAAATGCAGATCAATTAAACGCGCTCTAGCAAGAGTAGTTTCACCATAATTATTCATGGGTTTGACGTAAGTAAAGTAAAGCCAACCCTCAGAGTCGTAATCGGGTGATGCCGCTACATCCATAAGACCACCTTGCCCTGCCACATGAATTTCTGGCAATCCTTCTATGTACTCTAACGATCCAGAGTTAACATTCAAAACCCCCAGATTGCCTTGCCGCTCTGTAAATAACATTTTATCATCTGAGATAAACGTCATCCCCCATGGCACACCTAAGCCTGAAGCAATCTTGACAAGTTGAAAGGTGTTGGCAAGAGCGCAAACAGGCCAAAGAAAAAAAATAATCAAAAATAAGCCGGGGTTTTTCATAGGCAAAGGAAACTATTTATCAAAATCAAAAAAAAATAATGCAACTGAAATAAGATTTAACTATACTGCAAGTCTATAGATGTGTGGGAGTGTATGTATGCGTTTTGATTTCGTACCATTTTTCAATCCTGGTGAGAACCTACCATGGGACCGTGTCATTAAAATGATGCGCGAACAAACACGTCTAGCCGATGCGGCAGACTTTACAACTGTCTGGTTAACGGAGCATCACTTTGCTCACAACGGCTACCTGAACGCACCACCCAACCCAATCATGGTGTCGTGTGACTTGGCAGCTCATTCTGACAAAATTCGCGTGGGCCAAGCACCAATTGTCTTGCCAGACTGGCATCCGCTTCGAGTCGCTGAAGATATTGCCCTTCTTGACAACATGACTGAGGGTCGAGTCGATTTTGGTGTCGCCAAGGGTATCAATGAGCGATGCACGCTTCAGTTCAACCCAGAGGCGGACAGAAGAGATAATGAAAAAAGCTACCGCTTATTCATAGAGTCACTTGAAATTATTCTGAAAGCATGGACGCAGACCGCCTTCACTCATAAAGGTGAGTTTTACCAATTTCCGATGCCTGGCTGGAAAGAAACCAACCGCTTTCTTATGCCACTTGAAGAGGAGTATCACCACGAGGATGGTGAATATAAAGCAATGTATGTACATCCTAGACCTTATCAAGACCCACACCCGCCAGTTTGGTTAATGTCAAATGCGCCGCACACTTATAAAATGGCGGCCGAACGGGGCTTCAACGTCATTGGTATGTCTAGTCCGCCTAGCAAGTTACTCAGCTGTTGGGACGCCTATTGTGGTGCCGACGCCAAAAATGGCGCTGTTCACCAACGTGGTGACAACACAGGTGTTTGCGTGGTTATTTATGTCGCCGAAACCATGGAAGAGGCCGACAAAACGATTCGCCCAGCAATTAATGGCTATTACGAATACTTGGGCGGCTCTCGCCCAGCAGGCGAATGGGGAAGACGAGCCTACCTCGACGATGACGCCGAACCGACGAATGAAGATCTTAATGGCGAATGGTTTGACTTTTTAATGAAATACGAGCTTATTTGGGTGGGGACCGCCGACTATGTGGCTGAAAAAATTGCCAAATACCAAGAGTTAATCGGCTTAAAGCACATCATGCTATTGCAACAATTTCCGGGAATTGAATACCAAAAAATACTAAAAAGCATGACGCTTTTCTCAGAAAAGGTAATGCCAAAGTTCGGCGCAGACGGCGTCAAACAATAAACACCGAGGAGACTATGTTAGAAATTTGGGGGAGAAAAAACGGCAATCAAGTTATCCAGGTCCTTTGGACGCTTGACGAACTCAATTTGGATTACAAGCGCTATACAGTCGGCGGCAGTTTTGGCGGCTTAGATACTAATGAGTATAAAGCCTTAAACCCAAACTCTAAAATTCCAACCATACGCGACAATAATTTTGTTTTATGGGAGTCGCACGCTATTATTCGCTACCTTGCAAGAGAGTATGGCCAAGGCACTTTGTGGCCAAATGACCCAAAAAAAGCCGCTATTTCAGATCAATGGATGACTTGGTCAACCGATGGCTTGATGGGCACTTTTTTCCCGGTCTTTTGGCAGCTGGTGAGAACTGAAGAATCCGAGAGGGATTATGAACAAATCTCCGAAATGGCAAAGAAAAGTGCAACTATTCTCAGTGTTCTAGAAGATCACCTGCTCAACAACCACTTTGTCGCTGGCAGCGAGCTTACTTTTGGCGACATACCTCTCGGTGTTCTACTGCATAAATACTTTGTTCTAGATATCGAACGCCCTCCTTTTCCAGGAATTGAGGCCTGGTATCAACGACTATGCAATCGTGCAGCTTTTCAAAAAAACGCCATGGCGCCATTTGGCAACTCACCGAGTGAATGGCTGGCTTTTGAAAAATCCGGCGAATATGATTAAACCAACAAACAATACATAATGAATTTAAACTCGACAAACGAAGCTGGAATTACAGCAGAATTGCTTGATGCAATAACCCAGGCATATAACGACAACAACATTGATGATGTGATGCGGTATTTTGCCGATGACGCAATATTTGACCATGGTGCCGGTGGTGATATTCATGGTACGCGATTTGTAGGTAAAGCGCGACTCACCGAGGTATTCTCTGGACTTTTTAACAATGTCAACTATGTTCAGTGGGAGTCTTTGGATACACGCATTGTTGGCAATAAGGCCTATTGTGAATTCCACCGAAAAGCAGAACTAAAAAGTGGAGAGATTCAGGACTTTCTGAGTGTTGATGTATTAACCTTTAGAGATGGACTCATTATCCATAAAGACACCTACTTCAAAAATAGAGTCTAACAATAGTATGAAAGCAACTCCGACAATTGATCCAGAGCTAGAAAAAGGCTACAACATTCGCCTTCTTCATAATGATTTTGATGGCTTAATCTCTTCATGGGAAGCGCGCAGTAAATCTTTCAGAGAAAATGCCAACTGCAGCCTTGACTTGCCATATAGCGATGGAGAGAAAGACAAATTGGATATCTTTCGCTGTGGTCGTTTAAACGCCCCATTATTTGTTTTCGTTCATGGCGGCTATTGGCAACGCGGGGACAAATCTATCTACAGTTATATTTCAGAACCATTTATTAAGTCGGGTATCGATGTTGCTTTAATTGGATACCAGCTTTGTCCTAACGCAAGCATGACTAACATAGTAGATAAAACTCGTCAGGCTTTGATTTGGTTGTGGAAAAACGCAAAAGCTCAATCCATCTCCCAAGATAGAATTAATTTTTCTGGGCATTCCGCTGGTGGACATATCACAGCAATGCTACTGACAACTAACTGGAGTGAACTTGATCAATCGTTGCCAATTGATATCATTAAAGCAGCAATACCATTGAGCGGTCTTTATCAACTAGATCCAATAAGGAAAACCACTATTGGTGAGGCGCTGCGCTTAGATGACAAAGAAAGTCATGCTCTTAGCCCTCAGTTTCTTAGACCAAATACCAATACACCTATCTTGGCTGCCTTGGGTGGTGGAGAAACAGATGCATTTCACTGGCAAACAAATGAATTTGTCAAAGAATGGCAACGCTATCAACCTCAAATTGAATACTTTGCTGAGCCAGATGTTGGTCATATGGGCCTTGTTGAAAGGTTGGCAACTTCAGATTCTGAAATTTTTCATAAAATCAAATCTTTTTTACGTTAACTTATACTTTGTGACATCTCAAATACATAACACCATCAGCCCAGCCATCGACCTCAACCCACATTTCTGCCGACACCCCAATAGAGGAATTAATATCAATTGGCTTTGATTTTTTATGTTTTTTAAAAGAAACATAAAGCGGTAGCATTGGTGGCTCACCCGCATCAACAAATAAATGAAAATATGGCATTTTTCCAACAATGTAGCCTTCTTTTGTTAGTTTAAGGTTTGCCTCATTGATCAAATAACTTGAGTTAGATAAGCCTTTTGTTCTCCATCGATGACTAAGAAATTTAACCAATCCATTTTGTATTAAGAGGTCGCCGTTAACTAATGACCACTCCTCAATTACGCCAGTTTCGTAAATTGCACGATAAATTCCAAACCCACACCTAATTTTGTCATGTTCGTACTTAATATCAAACACACTAAAATCAAAATCAGTCTTTCCAAATGAATTAGAAGTATCTTCTAACACCAAATCAACTTCATAAATTTTTATAGAATTTTCTTTTAGAAGAACGTTCAGATCCTGATCAGATGACAGTGATACCGCCATATTTGACAACAAAAGACTTGTACAGCAAAAAAGAGTTTTTATCATTGCCTTACTGGATACCTAGAAGGTTATGAAAAAATATAATCATAAGTGCGCTTTAACTTTGATGTTAAGAAAACCTTCTGTGTAATCAAATCATGATCAAGACCTAAAGCTCTCTCTATACATGCCGCGCAGACTGAGCGATAATCAATCGATGCATACAAATCTCTATCTTCAAACAAATCAGCACTACCGAGTCCTGGCCACTCAGAAATAATTCGGCTTTTGTTAATCAAGCCTCCGGCAAGCAGGCCAACACTACCATAGCCATGATCTGTGCCACTCGTACCATTCACTGATGCAGTTCTGCCAAACTCCGTCAAAGTTAAAATAATGCTATTATTCCAGGCGCTTCCAAGACCCTTTCTGTACGCCTTTATAACTTCATCAAGCAGCTCTAATCGATCACCATGATTGCCATCATCCGCCCCCTGAAGGGCGTGGGTATCAAATTGGTTTACCCGAATTACAGAAGCCACAGGACCGCCTTTTTTAGACATTTGCTCGCCAGCATATTGAGCCAAACTAACCGGGTCTCTCGGAATATTGGATTTTTCTTGATCAGCAACTTTCTGACCAACTGCCGCAAAAGCCTTGGCCTCTTCAGCCTGGTGTGCCATAGTAATTTGCTCTATTAGCCACTTTTCAGGCTTACTTGAGCCGCTTACTCTGGCCGGATAAAAATTATCAACATCTAGGCTACCTCTCAGAATTAACGGCAACTCAAGAGACATAGCACGACCTGGTAATAACGCCAAATCTAGAGCCCTACCCAGCCAACCAGTGGTTGTTGAGAATGGACCAGAACCCCCTCCCTGCATGTAGTTCTGCCCCTCAAAGTGAGATCTTTTTGTATAAGGAAAAGAGGTGGCATGAACAACAGACGCCTCCCCTTTCGCCATCAGCTTAGAAAAATATTGTAACTTTGGATGCAGTCCAAAAAATGGGTTTATCTTAATTGGATTAGAAAGACCAATCTCCTGACGCAAAGAGGCTAACGCAGGATCTCCAATTGGAGGAACAGCAGTTAGGCCATCCATACCTCCTTGTAATAAAATAACCGATATGTTGCCTTGAGGAAGGTCCTTAGTAAAGCCGGATACTGGAACAGCGGATAGAAATAACGATGCCCCTGTAAGCTTAAGAAACTCTCGTCTAGTCATTTCCACTTTAGTCACTCTACACCCCCATTAATTCAGGACTACACATAAGTGCAATAAACTTTCTCTTACGACCAGTAAGCCCTTCAACCAAATTGCGTGTGGTTGAATTCACTCCAATTCTATCCATCATTTCCTTGGGGGTGAATTGTGGATGGGCAGTATTATAAATAGCCTCAGAAAAACGTAAACGACGCTCCAAAAATTCCCCTGAAATCCAATATGATTTACTACTAGAGTAACCATTGGGCTGTCTTTTTGCCCAGAATGGTTGGCCAAGCTCTTGAAACACTTTTTTTGCAGACATGCGCTTATCATTTAAGTCTTTATGCATATCATCCCAACCAAGAAAATAAGTAGAATCACTTATTCGCAACACTTGAAAAAGCCAAGTTGCTGGCCATTGAAATTTTGGCGCTTTTGAGGCAATTGCCCGCTCTATAACCGCCTGGTGAATCTTATGCAAATCACCATTACTTTGCCCCCAAACCTTTACTATATATTCAACATCAGCATTCTGAACATCGTCACTAACAAAATGCTGGCAAAGTTTACGAGCCAAATATAACTTAGTGTTTTCATGGGATGCAAGGTGGTCTGTTAAATTTTTTAATCCATCTTTTCCGGCATAAATCACCTTCCCTAGAATGACCTTTGTCCCCGGCTCCGCCCTGTTAACAACAAATGCATCCCAATGGTTAAATAGGCCAAATTTCTCCAATTGAGGTTTATCAACGATAGTGCCCCATCCTGCCAACACTTGAGCAGCAGCTCTAATATCCGACTCTGTGTAATCCGCTGCTGGAGATACAGTGTGTAACTCTAAAAGTTCTCGACCCAAATTATCATTAAGGCCAACTTTGCATTTGTTATTTTTACGGCATTGAACCGCTCTTTCTGAGTTTTCGCCAACGCTATAAATATTATCCAAATAGGTCAACATTGCTGGGTGTGTTGTTACCTTGTAGAGCATATTAGCAAAAGAGCCATTTAAATTAGCCAATATTGCAGCATCCATAAAATGCCCAATCAAACCTCTGGTTGTTCCCGAAATACCGACAGTAAAATGATTACTCCAAAAAAGACTAAAACGCTGCTTCACCTGATCTTCTGCGTACACATTGCGATGTGAAAATCGCAATTCATCTAAAAATCTTATATTGTTCTTTTTCTCACTGATCCATAACAAGCGATCCATTTCAATCTTTGAAAGTGTTTTGTCTTTTTGAATCAAATCTTCATCCAATCGAAGTTGGCGTAGCATTTCAGCGCGTTCGCTAAGGTTGGGGAGGTATTCTTCAGGCCAGGGCTCAATTTTCTGACTATTTGATATTGACCTAATTCCAATTGATTTAGACTCAGTGTTTAGCTGACCAATCGCCCAGTCTTTAATGTCACGAGGAATATCATCCTCGGGTCGAAATAATAGGCCAATTTTTTGTGCTACTCGAAACGATTCAGTCATACAACCTATACGAGTATATGTAGTCAGAAGTTCACTATATCACGAAGTGGAGTGTTGATTACAAAGATAGTGTCAAGCAATATTTTTTATAATCTCTCGGGATGCTGAAAAACAGAAAGAGAGTTCCCATAATATTGGATGGGCTTTCAATCCACTCACCGGTACTTTGTATAATGTTTACTCGTATGCAAACCAGTGAAGGAGCAAGCAACTCCTTCTGTAATAGGCGTGTTTATCGGGGGGGTGGCGTCCCGTAGGAGATTCGAACTACCTGTCTTCAGGATGAAATCCTGATGTCCTGGGCCGCTAGACGAACGGGACAAAAATGATTTTTGTTAACATCATGGCTTGCAATGTTGTTGCAAGCCATGATGTTGAATATGGCATCCGGTAGGGGAATCGAACCCCTCTTGCCAGGATGAAAACCTGGAGTCCTAACCGATAGACGAACCGGACA
>CAJVZH010000019.1 GCA_913020715.1 uncultured Gammaproteobacteria bacterium | reverse complement strand
ATTTTCTTATTGATTATCGGTGCCCTAGCTTACTTGGGCTCTCATAGCTATAAAGTGACAATAGGATCGATGCTGGCTATCTTTATGGTGGGTGTTTTCGACATGTGGAACCCAATGATCTCCACCATTACTATGATCGCAGTAGCAACATTACTCTGCTTGGCTATTGGAATACCGCTCGGTGTTTGGATGTCTCGATCCGAACGAGTGCAATCGATGATTACCCCAGTGCTGGATATTATGCAAACGATTCCATCCTTTGTATACTTGATTCCAGTAGTTATGCTGCTCGGCATTGGTGAGGTGCCAGGATTGATTGCGGTAATGATTTACGCAATGCCGCCGATTGTTCGCTTAACCAACCTTGGTTTGCGCTTGGTTGATAAAGAAGCAATGGAAGCTGCAGATGCATTTGGTGCGACATACAAACAGCGCTTGTTTACGGTTCAAATACCGCTAGCCTTGCCAAACATCTTTGCTGGTGTGAACCAGACAATTATGATGGCATTAGCAATGGTAGTAATCGCATCAATGATTGGTGTTGCTGGACTTGGACTGCCTGTATTGCAAGCGGTACAAAATCAGTATCTATCGATGGGTATGCTTAATGGTCTTGCGATTGTTGTTTTGGCTATTGTCTTTGACAGGGTGTCTCAAGCCTTTGGTGCTCGTATTCAAAAACATCGTTCTGGAGACATACTATGACACAAGATGTAAAAATTAAAATCTCAAACCTAACAAAGGTTTTTGGCCCTCATGCAAAATCGGTACTAAAGCATGTCGAAAATGGCATGGGTAAGGATGACTTGCTTAAAGAGCATAAGCATGTGTTAGGTTTGAGTAATATTAACCTCGATCTTAAAAACAAAAACATTGAGGTTATCATGGGGCTTTCGGGCTCGGGTAAATCTACCTTGATTCGCCATATTAACCGCTTAATCGAGCCAACTTCTGGCTCGATTATGATTGGTGGTGAGGATGTCATTCAGATGGCGCCTGAAAGTCTTCGTAAGTTTAGACAGCAAAAAACAGCAATGGTTTTCCAAAGCTTTGCTTTGCTGCCACACAAAACAGTCTTGGACAATGTTTGCTACGGCGTTCATCTACAAGGCATTGCAGGAGAAGAGGCCGTTAGTCGTGCGCAAAGGTGGATTGATCGCGTGGGCTTAACGGGTTATGAAGATCGCTACCCTACGCAACTTTCTGGTGGTATGCAGCAGCGTGTGGGACTTGCGCGTGCTCTAACTTGCGACACTGAAATCTTGATGATGGATGAGGCATTTAGTGCGCTTGACCCACTTATTCGAAGCGATATGCAAGACTTACTCCTGCAATTGCAAGATGAGCTGCACAAGACTATTGTTTTCATCACTCATGATCTAGATGAGGCGCTAAAGATTGGTGATCAGATTGCCATTCTTAATGGCGGCGAGCTGGTTCAGCATGGTTCTCCTCAAGATATCTTGATGAGCCCTGCAGATCAATACGTGACCGACTTTGTTAAGAAAGTTAACCGTTCTCATGTTCTTCATGCGGAATCTGTCATGATTGATGCCAAGCCGAGTGATGAACACACTAGCGTTGTGGTTAAAGAAAGTGATTCTATTGATAACGTCTTGTGTGAATTATTACGTGCTGATGCAGACTACGCAGTAGTCAGAAATGATAGTGGTGTGGATACAGGCTACTTGACTAAGCGCTGTATTGCACATGTGGTTAAACCATTGGCTGCTGACTAGCAAGTCATTTGTTTTTCAGATCAAAAAACCCGGCACTAGCCGGGTTTTTTATCAATTGCGGAACGGTTTAATGCTCTCGAGTGGCGCTAAATACAAGATTCGGATGACGCTCCATGGTCAGCTGTAGGTTTACCATGCTGGGCGCCAAATAAGACAACATTCCAGCACTGTCTATTGCGACATTGTTACCCGCTTTGATTTTTAGTTGCTCGATGTCTTTGTCGCTACCAGTGACCCAGCGAGCTGTGGCTATTGCAATTGCTTCAAATTGACAATCGACACCGTATTCATGTTTTAACCGGTGAGCAACCACATCAAACTGCAGAACACCGACCGCGCCTAATATTTGAGAGCTGTTGATAATAGGGCGGAAGACTTGTGTCGCACCTTCTTCAGACAGTTGATTTAGGCCTTTTTGTAGTGCTTTGGCTTTAAGGGGGTCTTTAAGTTGAGCGCGGCGAAAAAGCTCCGGAGCGAAATTCGGAATCCCTTGAAAGTTAAGCTTCTCGCCTTGAGTAAAAGTGTCGCCAATACTAATACCACCATGGTTGTGAATGCCAATTACATCGCCAGCAAAAGCAATGTCTGCGGAACTTCTCTCGCGCGACATAAAGGTAACTGCATTGGCAATTTTTATTTGTTTTCCCGTTGAAACTTGCAACACTTTCATGCCCTTGTTGTACTCGCCACTAACTATGCGCATAAAGGCAAGTCTATCGTGGTGCTTAGGATCCATATTCGCTTGAATTTTGAAAACAAAGCCAGTAAGCTTGTCTTCGTCTGGATTGACCATTCTCATGTCACTCTCGCGAGACCGAGGTGTTGGTGCATACTCAAGAAAGCCGTCGAGCAAGTTTTGGATGCCAAAATTACTAATAGCTGAGCCAAAAAATACAGGAGTTTGTTTGCCTCGCAAAAAGCCATCTAGGTCAAATGGTGTACTTGTGCCGATAATCAATTCAATTTCTTCTCGAACTTCTTCAGCGAGCTCGTCGCCTAATACGATGTCTAATTCTGGGTTATTGATGCCCTCAATAATGGTGTGCTCGCCAATTTCAGAGTTTTTTCCAGCTTCGTATAAGTATATTTTGTCTTCCAATAAGTGCACAACGCCTTTAAAGCGCTTTCCCATGCCAATCGGCCAGGTAATTGGTGCGCATTCAATATTGAGTACGGTTTCTACTTCGTCGAGTAGATCGATTGGCTCTTTGCCCTCGCGATCTAGCTTGTTAATGAACGTCAAGATTGGTGTGTCACGCAGTCGACACACTTCCATTAGTTTAATCGTGCGCTGCTCAACACCCTTTGCAACGTCTATCACCATTAGTGCAGAGTCGACCGCCGTTAAAGTGCGATAAGTATCCTCGGAGAAATCCTCATGTCCCGGTGTATCAAGCAAGTTGATCATGTGGTTGTCATAAGAGAACTGCATGATGGACGATGTAATGGAGATTCCTCTTTCTTTTTCCATCTCCATCCAGTCAGAGGTCGCGTGCGTGCTAGCCTTTCTTGCCTTAACACTGCCCGCAGATTTAATCGCACCAGCGTAGAGTAATAGTTTCTCGGTTACGGTTGTTTTGCCGGCGTCAGGGTGAGAAATAATCGCAAAGGTGCGACGCTTGGATACTTCACTCACAACCTCACTCTCCTTTAATAACCATTTCAACGCCCGCCTCAGAAAACATTTCTCGAGAGAGTCTTAGGCTTTCGTTCCAGTTATCAAGTTCTTTTGATTTTTCAATAACCACTTTTTTAATGCCAACTTGGATAATGCCTTTGGCGCATTCCGAACAGATAGGTAATCCGTAAATGTAGAGTGTTGCGCCATCAAGGGAGGTGCCTGAATAAGTTGCGTTGTAAATGGCATTCATTTCGGCGTGCACAACAAACTTATATTTGGTTTCTCGATGATTGTATCGCTCGTCTGTATCTTCAATTCCTCTCGGAAAGCCATTAAAGCCTTGTGACAGGACTTCTTTCTTGGTTCCAACGGTCACTGCACCAACTTGAGTTGATGGGTCTTTGGACCAGGTGGCAACTTCTTTTGCTAGAGATAAGTAGCGGTTATCCCATTTGTCTAGTGTGTTCATAAGTCGAGCATTTTACTATGGTTATTAGCGGATCTTAATACTTGCCAAACTAATAAGAATAAGAATTAATGTGATCATCCAGAAGCGCACAATTATTTTGGGCTCTGATAAACCCATCTTTTCAAAGTGATGGTGAAGTGGCGCCATTAAAAACAACCGTTTTTTGGTGCGTTTGTAATAACCAACCTGGAGAATTACCGAAAGAGTTTCGGCAACAAAAACGCCGCCCATCAAGAAAAACAATATTTCTTGACGAACGATAATAGCAACAACCGCCAAAATAGCACCAAGGGCAAGTGAGCCAACATCGCCCATGAAGATTTCAGCAGGATAGGTGTTAAACCACAAAAACCCAAAACCGGCACCAATCAAAGCCGCACAAACCACAAATAGCTCGCCTGTGCCGGGCATGAATGGCATGTTGAGGTAGTTTGAAAAGTTATAGTTGCCACCAATATAGGCAAAGATAGCTAACGCGCCACTGATTAAAATCACCGGCATAACGGCAAGTCCATCAAGTCCATCGGTCAAGTTGACGGCGTTTGAACTGCCGACAATGACAAAATAACTCAAAATTAAAAAACCAGCAACACCTAGCTCGAAACTGACTTCTTTGAAAAAAGGAATAAGCAGCTGAGTGTCAATAGCTGCTTCGGCATTGTTAAGCAAGCAGGCGGCGATAATAATCGCGGCAATTGACTGAAAGACAAGTTTTTGCTTGCTACTAAGTCCATCCGATGATTGGTGTTTTAACTTAAGGTAGTCGTCAAAAAAGCCAATGCCGCCAAAAGAGAAAGCCGTGAAAAGCACAATCCATAAGTAGTTATTTTGCCAGTCACCCCAGACAATCATGCTGACGATAAAAGAGAATAAAATCAAAACGCCGCCCATTGTTGGTGTGCCAGCTTTGGCGTGATGTGATTCTGGGCCATCGCCTCTAATCACTTGGCCTATTTGGTAGTGTTGCAACTTGGCAATGATATACTTGCCTAGAAATAGACTGATTAACAAGGCGCTCATCATCGAGAAAACCGCCCTGACAGTTAGATAGTTAAGAACATTAAAGCCTGTATCAAGTGATGCTAAAAAGCTAATCAGTTCGAGGAACATAGATGCCTATTCTCCGTCAGAAAGGCGTTTTAGTCTGAACACTAAGATAGAATCTCTGGGAATTCCCATATCCCTACTACCAAATGCTTGTTGGTAAGTGGCGATAGCAAGTCGCATTTCGCCAATCGTCATACTTAGGGCGGTGGTGTCGATAATGCCTAGCATTTCACCCTCGCCCAATCTAAATCGAACAGGCGCGCCTGGTGCTTGCAGTACTGTACCGTCAATCAGCTCAATTGATAATTCAATGGCGATGTTGTTGCCAGATTTTGCCTCCTTTCCGGCGCCCGCTTGAGTGGTAACAGAAAAATAACCCAAGGAATTTTGTTGAGCATTTGGAAAGGTTGTTGTAATAATTTCTTTGAAAGCTTGGTTTTGCTTGGCTTGTGTCTCCTTTAGTTCCAAAGATTTGAGAGCAAGTTCGACGTTAAAAGCCTCTTCTCCAGTGGCAAAGTTTTTTGCATTCTCACCGACTCTTTCAATTGTGATGCGCTCAATAACATCACCTTTCTCAATAGAATTGACAACATCCATACCGAGTGAAACAGAGCCAAAAACGCTGTGTTTGCCATCTAACCAAGGCGTTGGTATGTGAGTGATGAAAAACTGAGAGCCGTTAGTAGTAGGGCCTGAATTAGCCATCGATAAAACACCGGGCTTATCGTGCTTTAAATCACTAAACTCATCAGCAAACTTGTAACCCGGGCCACCCGTTCCTGTGCCTTTAGGGTCGCCACTTTGAATCATGAAATCAGCAATCACACGGTGAAAAACAATACCATTGTAGAAGGGCACACCAAGCTCTTTATTGCTTGCCTTGGTTCCTTCTGCAAGAGAGATAAAGTTAATGACCGTCAGTGGCGCTTTTTTGTAGGCAAGTTCGACAACAATTTCACCTTTGTTGGTTTGAATATGGGCAAAAATTCCCTCGTCTTGTGCTGCAAATGAGAGCGAAGACAAAAGAAGCGAAAATGTAAGTAGTAGAACTCTCATAAATAACCCTGAAATAAAAACCATTAATGATACCCAAAATCATTAATATATTAGCTCTGATAAGTTAAAATATGCAGCCTCAGGAGCGAGGAAAGTGCAGCTATAGAAGTTGTATTAATTAGATTTTATTAGGTTGAGTAGACTATGTCATTATTAATTACCGATGAATGCATCAATTGCGATGTATGTGAGCCAGAATGCCCAAATGAAGCGATTTATATGGGTGATGAAATTTATGAAATCGATGGCGACAAATGCACAGAGTGTGTTGGCCATTTTGACACTCCGCAGTGTGTGGAAGTCTGCCCAGTAGATTGCTGTTTGCCTGATCCTGAACGTGTGGAAACGGAAGAAGAGTTGTTGGCAAAAATTATTGATTAAATAATTTTTAGATACAAAAAAAGGCGACCAAACGGTCGCCTTTTTTTGTATCTTACGCTTGCTGTTTATAGGACGTCTTTCAACGCAGCTAAACAAAGTGTAATGTTTTCTTTTCTAGAGGTGTGACCCATCAAACCGATGCGCCAAACTTGGCCAGCCAATGTACCAAGGCCCGCACCAATTTCTAAGTTGTAGTCATTTAAAAGAGTCGTTCTAACTGCTGCTTCATCAACGCCATCAGGAATGAAAACACTGTTCAGTTGAGGTAGGCGATCTTCTTTCTTCACAAGGTAGTTCATACCCATTGCTTCAAGGCCATCTCTAAGAAGTTCGTGGTTTGACTGGTGTCTTGCCCATGCGTTCTCAACACCTTCTTCACACATCATAACCAATGACTCATGCATACCGTAAAGCGTGTTAACAGGCGCTGTATGGTGGTAAGTGCGTTTTGCACCTTCGCCCCAGTAACCCATAACCAAGTTAAGATCAAGGAACCAACTTGCAACAGGTGTTGCCCTGTTGGTTAGTTTGTGAATTGCACGATCACCCATACTGATTGGTGAAATACCTGGCATTGCTGAAAGACATTTTTGAGAGCCAGAATAAATGGCGTCAATTTCCCACTCGTCAACACGCAGTTCAGAACCAGCAAGTGATGTTACTGCGTCAACAATAGTAAGGCAGTCGTGTTTATGTGCAATCTCGCAAAGTTTTTTCGCATCAGACATAGCACCTGTTGATGTTTCAGCATGAACAAAAGCAACAATCTTTGCGTCTTTGTTTTCGTTTAGTGCTTGCTCTAATTTGTCAGCACTAACGGCTGTGCCCCAGTCGTCTTCGACCATGACAGCTACACCACCAAAACGAATAACGTTTTCTTTCATACGACCACCAAAAACACCGTTACTACAAACGATAACTTTATCGCCTGGCTCAACTAAGTTTGCAAAACATGCTTCCATACCTGCAGAACCTGGTGCAGATACAGGCATTGTTAATTCATTTTCAGTTTTGAACGCAATTTTCAGCATTTCTTTAACTTCGTCCATCATGCCAACAAAGGCAGGATCTAGGTGACCAATTGTTGGTCTAGCCATTGCGCTAAGAATTCTAGGGTGAACATTTGATGGGCCCGGGCCCATGAGAGTTCTTACAGGTGGATTAAATGATTGCATAATATGTTTTTGAAGTAATTAAAAAAAAGGAGACAGTAAGAGTCTGGTGCGTATTATCTTACAATTGAACTTGGGCAATTGTAAAAAAATTCATAACAGCGTGAATTCAAATCACTGGATAATGACTCTCATGTCAGTCAGCAGCCAATTATCTCACGCTTTACCGAAAGGCTCCCTTATTTTGGGTAGTGAAAACACACGCGCATTTGAGTGTGACGCGCTAGGCCTTTACAAGCAAAAGCCATTGGCAGTGGCGTTACCTACAGATATCGAGCAAGTTAAATCTGTACTTAAAATTTGTCGCAAAACAAAAACTCCGGTAGTGACTCGAGGGGCCGGTACGGGCCTATCTGGTGGTGCGACACCACTGGAGGGCTGTGTTGTTCTTGGGCTGTCGAAAATGACTCGAATTTTATCGATTGATGTTGAAAATCAATTGGCTGTTGTCGAGCCGGGTGTTAGAAATTTAGCGATTAGTGAGGCGGTATCTGAATTGAACTTGTACTATGCGCCGGACCCATCTTCACAAATAGCGTGCACTATTGGCGGCAATGTTGCTGAAAATTCTGGCGGTGTCCACTGCCTTAAATATGGCTTAACCGTGCATAATGTTGAGTCAATCAAAATGCTTACCATAGACGGTGAAGAATTGATTTTGAGCCGTCGTGATAAGGGTCTGGGCTTGTTATCCCTGATGAATGGCTCTGAGGGATTGCTCGGCGTCATTACCGAAATTACCGTTAAACTCACCAAAAAGCCAGCGCTAGCTAAGTTGGTCATGGCGGGTTTTGATACAGTTAGAGAGTGCGCCAATGCAGTGTCGGATATTATCAAGGCTGGCATTATCCCTGCGGGTTTGGAAATGATGGACAAATTTGCCATTGAGGCCTCTGAAGCTTTTGCTCATGCCGGATATCCGTTAGACGCAGAGGCGTTATTATTGTGTGAGTTGGACGGTGAGGTGGAATCGGTAGAAGTTGAACTTGAGGCGGCATTAAATATTCTTACGGGTGCGTCCACTATTAAAGTTTCTGAGAACGAAGCAGAGCGCTTGTTGTTGTGGCAAGGGCGCAAATCGTCATTCCCGGCAGTTGGGCGTCTTTCACCTGATTATTATTGTATGGATGGCACTATTCCTAAGCGCCATTTAGCTGGTGTGTTGGAGAAGATCAGCGAATTATCAAAGCATTACAAGCTGCGAGTTGCCAATGTTTTTCACGCCGGTGATGGCAATCTGCATCCACTCATTCTATACGATGCTGGCATGCCAGGTGAGATTGACAAAGCAGAAGCTTTTGGCATGGACATTCTTAGGCATTGTGTTTCTGTGGGTGGTTCGATTACAGGAGAGCATGGTGTGGGTATTGAAAAGCTAGATGCAATGTGTGTACAATACACCGCTGCCGAACTTGAGGTCTTTCACCAAATTAAAGCCGTGTTTGATCCACAGTCGCTACTTAACCCAGGCAAAGCAGTACCAGAACTTCATCGTTGTGCAGAGTTGGGCAATATGCACGTGCATCACGGCGAGTTACCGCATCCAGAATTGGATCGTTTTTGAGAGGGCTTTAATGAAATCGATTGCAGAATTTCAACAACTCATTAAAGAGAGTGAGCAAATTCACATTGGCGAAGCGTGCTCAGAATCGATTGAAAATATTGATATGAGACCTTATTCTGGCATTGTTGAATATCACCCCGAAGAGCTTGTTATTACTGTGAAGGCCGGCACGTCAATTGCGGAAATCGAGAAAACTCTAAAGAAAAATAACCAGGCTCTTACTTTTTATACAGACAATCCAGAGAAAACCATTGGCGCGCTGTATGCGAGCGCTGGCGCCGACTTTGCAGACGCCATCTTGGGCGTGCAAATCATTAATGGCAAAGGCCAGTTGCTGAATTTTGGTGGCCAAGTCATGAAAAACGTCGCCGGTTATGATGTCTCAAGGTTACTGGTTGGATCAAGAGGGCAGTTGGCGCTTATTACTCAGATGAGTTTTAAAATACTACCAATAGATGCGGCAAAAAGATTTCAGAAAAAACCCAAGCCACAGCAAAATCCTTCTGCGCTACATTTGTTGTTGACTCAGAAGTTAAAACAAATCTTTGATCCTTATGGAGTTTTCACATAGTGCACTCTTCAGTTCAACAGGCTTCTCTCACAAATTTTACCAATCAAAAAGCCAACAAGGTGATTGGCGCTTGTGTGCATTGTGGTTTTTGTCTAGCCACTTGTCCAACCTACCAGTTGCTTGGCGATGAGCTCGATTCACCAAGAGGGCGTATTTATTTGATGCAATCGGCGCTTGAAGACAATCAGGCAAGTTTCGACACCTTGAAGCATTTAGATAGCTGTCTCACTTGCCGCTCGTGTGAGACAACTTGTCCGTCGGGCGTTGAATATTCACAGCTGCTAGACATAGGGCGAAATTTTCTTGAAACGAAGCGTCCTTTTTGGCAAAAAAGTTATCGTTTGTTTGTTCGTAAGTTTTTAACAACGCCTTTGTTGTTTAAGTCCATTGGTTATTTTTTTTGCCATTCCGGCAAAGTGGGTAACAAGCTAAAAGTTGACAATAGCACGCGCAAAGTTCTCCTGTTGGGTGGCTGCGTACAGCCAACCTTGGCGCCTAACATCAATCACAGTATTAAAAACATTTTAGCCAAACTGAATATTGCCGTGGTTGAGAGCTCTCAGAGTCAGTGTTGTGGCGCGATTGATCAGCATTTGGCGGCATCTGAGGAGGCGATTCGAAAGGCCAAGAACAATATTGACGCATGGCAGAGACAACTAGAAAGTGGTATTGAGGTCATTCTTTCAAGTGCAAGCGGTTGTGGTGTAATGGTGAAGGACTACCCAACACTTTTTGACAAAGAGGATGAGTATCACGCTAAGGCGTTATTGATTGCCTCACATACGCAAGATATTGCCGAATTTTTATCAAAAGAAGACCTTTCTCAATTGCATTTAAGTGAAAAAAATATCTCTTACCATGAGCCCTGTACAATGCAACACGGGCAGCAACTGGGCGGCCTGGTTGAATCGTTATTGGATCAATTTGGATACACACAAATCCCGGTGAAAGACTCGCACCTGTGCTGTGGTTCTGCGGGTACTTATTCGATATTTCATCCCAAGCTAGCGAAAGAACTAAGATCAAATAAGATCGCACATTTAACTAAATCAAATCCAGAAATGATTGTCACCAGCAACATTGGCTGTTTGATGCATTTGCAAAAAGGATCCCCAGTGCCTGTTAAACATTGGGTGGAGTTATTAGATGGGTAGAAGGCGCAAAGTCAAAGCCAAAACGTATGAGTTAGATATTGAAACTTTGTCGCATGAAGGCAGAGGAATTTCTCATTTTGACGACAAGATTATTTTCACTCGCGGCGCATTGCCAGGTGAAAAGATAATTGCTAATCGGTCTTTATCCAGGGCTAAGTATGAGGAGGCGGACGTTGTTGAAATCCTGACACCGTCTCCAGACAGAATTGAGCCAAAGTGCGCAGTTTACGGTATTTGTGGCGGCTGCTCGTTCCAGCATTTATCAAGTGAAAATCAAATAAACGCCAAACAAACTTGGCTGCAGAGCGCCTTTATGGGTCAAGCAAAAACCGAGCCTAAAGAGTGGTTAGATCCCTTGCAAGTGAGAAGCTGGGGTTATCGTCGCAAAGCCAGGCTAGGTGTGCGTTACGTCCATAAAAAAGAGAAAGTGTTGGTTGGTTTTAGAGAGCGCAAGTCATCTTTTATTACGGTGATGGAGCGTTGTGAGGTACTACACCCATCTCTTGGCGATAATTTAGAGGTATTAGCCGAGTGCATTGAGGGCTTAAGTTGTAAGGCGCAAGTCCCACAAATTGAGGTGGCCATTGCTGAGAATGACACCATTCTTATTCTTCGCCATCTTGAGCCGCTGACCATTGAAGACGAGGCGGTGCTTAGAGATTATGCCGAGCGACTTTCAATTACTTGGTACACACAAAGCGGCGGCATGGACACGGTAAAGCCGTTGGACAGTGCTGTAAATTTGAGCTACTCCTTGCCAGAGCACAATATTGAAATGAATTTTTTGCCAACCGATTTCACTCAAGTTAATTTTGAGCTAAATCAAAAAATGATGAGTTTAGCTTTGTCGTTATTGGAGTTGAATGATGAGGATAAAGTGATCGATCTTTTCTGCGGATTGGGTAATTTCACTTTGCCGATTGCGCGCCAAGCCAAAAAAGTTGTTGGTGTGGAAGGGGACAAGGGCTTAATTGAAAGAGCAAAAGAAAATGCTGAGCGCAACGGTATCGACAACGCGTTATTCTATAAAGCGGATTTATTTGAGGATGTTAGTGGTTTTGAATGGTTCAGAGGCCAAACTTACAACAAAGCTTTAATTGACCCTGCACGTACAGGTGCGATTGAAATTGTCGAATTATTACCGAAACTCGGTGTTGAGCGTTTGGTCTATGTGTCTTGCAATCCAGCAACGCTTGCTAGGGATGCGACTAAATTGCTTGAATTGGGTTATCAATTGGAAAAAGCAGGCGTTATGGATATGTTTCCACAAACAGCCCATGTGGAATCGATTGCTTTGTTTGTTAAAAAATCGTAATTTTTTTAGCGTAAGCGTCAGATTCGATCTTTGAATTATGATAATATTGATGCCATTATTGAGTTCTAATCTTACGGAGTGAAAATGCCTTATAAGCGTAATTTATTACCCAAACAAGCCTTTGAAAAGCTTGAAAATAACCCCAATTCTCTATTTGTTGACGTACGCTGTGAAGCTGAGCACAAGTTTGTTGGCTTTCCCGACAATTCTGTTTTAATACCGTGGACGGATGAACCTAGTTGGCAGCCTAATGCGCAAGGGTTTTCCGATGAAGTCAAAAAAAATCTTGCAGAGCGTGATGATGTTCTGGATACAGAAATTATCTTAATTTGTCGCAGTGGATACCGTTCTAATGAGGCACTTAAGTGCCTTGAAGCCAGTGGCTTTACTCATGTCTCGCACGTTGCGAGTGGCTTTGAAGGCGATCTCGATGAGAATGATCAGCGCGGTAATTTAAACGGTTGGCGTCATGATGGTATGCCTTGGACACAAAGCTAGGTTAAAACTAAGCGATCTCTAAGTTTGCGTAAGAAGTGATTAGCCACTTTGTTCCGGCTTTGCTAAATTTGACCTGCACACGGGCCCCGTCGCCACTGCCTTCGTAGTTTAGTATCGTTCCAAATCCAAATTTTGCATGCTTAACCGTTTGCCCTATTGAATAGGGTGAACTCGTGCTGGCAACCATTGTTTTTCTGTTGCTATACGGTTCGCTAGACTCGCTGTAGCTGTAATCCTTGTGGGGGCTTTTGAGACGATTAAGAAAAGCACTAGGCACTTCGTCTAGAAAGCGTGAAGGCATTGAATAGAAGGATTGGCCGTGAAGAAATCGCTTGTCAGCATAAGAAAGATTAAGTTTTTTCATCGCTCTTGTCATGCCTACGTAACATAAGCGACGCTCCTCATCCATTAAATGCGGCTCATCTTTGGACTGTCTGGAAGGGAATAAATCTTCTTCCATGCCCACTAAAAAAACACTCGGAAACTCTAAGCCTTTGGCGGAGTGAATGGTTAGTAATTGCACGCAGTCACGGTTAGGCTGATTAGATTCTCCACTGGTATCAAGTGTGGCGAGCGCAATAAAGCCTTGAGTTTCACTCATCTCACTCTCTTCGTCGTGAGTATATTGCTCAGCAGCACTGACCAATTCATCTAAATTTTCTTTTTTACTACCCGCTTTGTCGGTTTTATCATTGGCGTAATGATTCATTAGCGAGGATTTGATTAAAATACCGTCCACTTTTTCACTTAGAGTTAAGTTTTTGGTGTCATCAGCTATAGAGTCAATCATTTCAATAAATGACTTTAATGCATTGGCGGCTCGCGTGGGCAGCGTATTGGCAATTTCAATGGCGGATTGGAAAAGGTTGGTATGACTCTCAACACTGTGTGTGCGAATTTTTTCTACAGTAGCAAGACCGATACCACGGGCTGGAAAATTAACAACGCGCTCAAAAGCAATGTTGTCATTTTGATTTTCCACTAAACGCACATAACCCATTGCATCTTTGATTTCAGCGCGTTCAAAAAATCGCAAGCCGCCATAAATTCGATAATCAATATTTTTCTTAATCAACACTTCTTCAAAAACGCGAGACTGTGCATTGGATCGGTAAAGAATGGCATTTTCACCCAAGTTTTGACCCTGATTGAAGGTGTCACTAATAACGCCTACCACGTGCTGTGCCTCTTCTTTTTCGGTGCGGGCGTTATAGACATCAATTAAATCACCATCACCCGACTCCGTCCATAGAGATTTCTCCATACGCTTTTGGTTGTTAGCAATTAGCGCATTTGAAGCGCTAAGGATGTTGCCAGTAGAGCGATAATTTTGCTCTAATTTAATCACTTTAATTGGCTTAAAATCCTGTTCAATTTTTTGAATATTTTCAATTTTTGCACCGCGCCAACCATAAATCGACTGGTCGTCATCGCCCACACAGAAAATGTGATTGTTTTTAGTTCGTAACAACTTAATCCATTGGTATTGAACAGTATTGGTGTCTTGAAACTCGTCAACTAGGATGTGTTTGAACTGATTTTGATAATGCTCTAGCAACGAGGCGTTGTTTTTTAGCAATTCGTAGCTTTTAACTAAAAGACCGGCGAAATCCACCAAGTCATTGGTTTGGCAATGCGCCTCATAAAGGGTAAAAACTTTGGTACTTTGTTTGACAAAGAAATTGTAACCAGCATCAATATCGTTCGGCTTAATGCCCTCGTCTTTTTGTTGGTTAATAAACCACTGCACTTTTCGAATCGGAAATTTGGTCTCATCAACACCGTTTTCTTTCATTAAGCGCTTAACGATTCGATATTGATCTTGTTGATCTAGAATTTGAAAAGTGGGCGATAGGTTGGCTTCAATCGCGTGCGTTCGCAATAGACGATGAGCAAGAGAGTGAAAAGTACCTACCCACATTCGCCCGATAGGCCTTAATAGCAAATCAGCCAATCTCTCTCGCATTTCATTGGCGGCCTTATTAGTAAAGGTGACGGCAAGAATAGAGTCAAGATAGCAGTTTTTTTCAGAAATCAAATATTGAATTCGATGGGTTAGGACACGTGTTTTACCGCTACCAGCGCCAGCCAAAATAAGCGCGTTTGTATTATCTTCAAGGGTGACCGAGAGGCGCTGTTCTTGATTAAGCCCATCAAGGCCTACAGGTGAATTCATATTGCTAAATTTGTTATTAATTAGGTGCTTAAAAGATGGACTGATAAGCCTTTTGGTATAATTCTATTCTAACGCTAGAGTGGTGCTAGTGTGTAAATTATAATCAGTGTAAATTTCGACTTGTTTGTAAATTACCTATTTTTTGTAATCTGGAAATCTTTAATGAACAGCACTTGGAATCAAAGCGTCAGAAATAGCATCAAAACCGCTGATGAAGCCAATCGCAAATTGCATGCGGAGTGTTTTTCTGAGGGGCGATTTCCGATTAAAATCCCTCTAGAGTTTGCTGACAAAATTGAAGTTGGGAATCCTTTAGATCCACTTTTATTGCAAGTTTTGCCTTCGACAAGTCAGGCGCAAGAGGGTTTTAGTGATTCTCCTCTTGAGGATGAGAAATACTCACCAATGCGTGGTGTGGTACATAAATACCCCTCAAGGGTCTTGCTGATTGCTAGTCAAGTATGCGCAATCCATTGTCAATATTGTTTTAGACAGAATTTTAATTATGAAGAGCACGATATTCTTGCTAATTGGCGCCAGATTGGGCAGTATTTACAAGCAAATACTGGGGTTAATGAGGTTATCTTGAGTGGTGGTGATCCACTAACGCTTAGTGATGGAAAGATTGAAAAAATAGTGAAATCTGTTGAGGGTGTTGAGCACATTAAAACCCTTAGAATTCATAGCAGAACGGCTGTGGTTATACCGAATCGCATCACTGAGCAGCTCTCAGAAATACTGATTAAGACGCGTTTAAAAGTTGTGATGGTTTTTCATATTAATCACCCCCGAGAGATTTCAGCTGACTTTATAGATCAAGTCAAAAAGCTACAATTTTTAACTCTTCTTAATCAGTCAGTGTTATTAAAAGGTGTCAATGACAACGCCAATGTGCTGGGCGCGCTATCACACAAGCTGTTTGCAAGCTCTATCATGCCATATTACTTGCATTTGCTTGATAGGGTTAGTGGTGCTGAACACTTTTTGATTAGTGATACAAAAGCCAAAGAGATCTACCGGGAATTACAAAACAACTTGTCCGGTTATTTATTGCCAAAATTGGTTCGCGACGAGGGTGGTGAGTCCAAGAGTTTGGTCCACCCGCTATAAAAGTAATTTTGGGATGGGGTTTGGGGAAGGGTGATCGTGTTAAGTTTTATACATTATTGCTCTTAATGCCTTTCCCCAGTTTAATAAATTGTCGAAGTTGTTACAAAATAGTGCATGACACTATTCTGTAACAAGTTCTAGTGGTATAAATTGCGCCAATTCTTCAATGCCAATTTCACCGATAAAGGTATGTAAGAGTTCACCACTGGGGTCATAAATAAGTGTTGTTGGCATGCCCACGAGATCGCCGAATTTTGCGTATTCAACTTCATTACTGCCAGCGAAGAGGATGATAGGGTAATTAACGCTAAAACGCTCTTTAAAGTTAGTAACTGCTTCGAAATCCACTCCTTCGTAGTTAAGTCCAAGGATTTCCACTGTGTCTGAATGGTTGTTATAAAACTCTACAAAAGCGGGGATTTCTTTGAGGCATGGCGGGCACCAAGTTGCCCAAAAGTTAACGATTAAATATTTGTCTTGGGCACTGTTTTCGGTGTGGACATTGCCGTCCATATCAACCAGCTCAAAACTGAACTTCGCGGTTGTGGCAATAGGCTCGGCCACTTCTATTTCGCTCGTTGCCCATAGCGGACTTAACCAGTTTAGCAGGTCATCAAAAATCGACGCATTGCATGTCTGAAATGGTAATAATAGCGCGAAAACTAAGGCAAGTTGAGTAAATTTCTTGCTTAAGCGAACCGGTATAATTAAAGTTTTTTTCATGGATTAATCGATGGCAACCAAGATTTATCACAATGCACGGTGTTCAAAATCGCGAGCAACATTGGCTATTTTAGAGCAAAACAACGCTGAGTTTGATGTTGTTAACTATCTGGAGGCGCCACCCACTGAAGCAGAGCTCACTTCATTGATATCCGGTCTTGGCCTGAGTGCGCGTGAACTCATTAGAACGGGTGAGGCCGAGTATAGAGAGCAAAATCTCTCAGATGAATTTTTGTCAGAACAAGATTTAATTCAGGCAATGATTGCCACACCGATTCTTATTGAGCGCCCCATTGTTAAAACTGATAAAGGCGTGGTTATTGGCCGACCTCCCGAAAACGTTCTGACGATTCTCTAGGGATTTATTCGCGGTGGTAGGGGTGGTTGGTCAGTAAGCTGTGGCCACGATAAACTTGCTCTACAACAAGCAATCTTGCCATTGAATGGGTCATTGTTAGCCTGGATAGGCCCCAAAGTTGCTGGCACTTGGCTTTGCATTCGTCTGTTAAGCCGTCAGCGCCGCCAATTAGTAGTGCAACATTCTCACCCTCCAATTGCCAAGACTTCATTGCACTGGCAATCGCTTGTGAAGATTGTTGTTTTCCTGTCTCATCAAATGCTATCAGTATCGAGGCACCACTAGCGGCCTCAAGCAGCATCTTGCTTTCTAGGTTTTTGATTTGATCGATATTTTTTGCTTTTCGGTTTTGTGCCTCGAGGGCAGTCAAGGTAAAGTTGTAAGAGCTTGGTAATTGTTTTTTGTAGTGATTAATGCCAGAATTTATCCATTCTGGCATTTTTTTACCAATGGTGATAAGGTTAATCCTCATCGTCCTCGAATGACCAGAGCTTTTCTAGATTGTAATACTCGCGCGTTTTTTCAGTCATGATATGTGCAACTACTGATCCAAGATCGACCAGCGCCCATTCACCAACTTCGGAGCCTTCCAGGCCAAGATAAGTCATGCTTAATCGCTTTGCTTCAATTTTGACGTTATTGGCAATACCGCGTACGTGTTGTACTGATCGTCCAGTGGCAACGACGATGGCCTCCATATCCGCACTTTTCTTTAGTACGTTAAAGGTAAGGATGTTTTCCCCTTTCATGTCATCGATTACATCGACAACTACTTTTATTTCTTCATCAAGAGTCATACTGTTTTAGGTGATTAATAATGGTTTTAGGTAAAAAATCGTCAAGATTTTTATTGGCGGCTATTTTACCGCGAATCTCACTTGATGAAACATCTATCATTGGGCAGCTAGAAAAGTAGAGGAGGCCACTTTGATGCTTGGCAAGCAGTTGTTTGTCTTGAGTTTTTCCGAAAGAAGTCAGGGTGAGATTGTCTATTTCGTAGCCCGGCCTTGCCAAAACAACGATGTGAGCATAATTGTAGAATTCGTCCCATTGCTTCCAGCTGTTGAACTGCATAAAGCTGTCCATACCGATAATAAGACAAAATGTTTCGCTGGGTTGTTCATTTTTTAATTCCTTAAGGGTGTCTATGGTGAATGAGCCGCCACCTCTGTTGATTTCCCGCTCATCAATTTCTAATTCACTGTACTCTTGAATAGCAAGGTTAAGCATCTCAAGGCGTTGATGGTCGGAATAATGCAGGCCTGTCTTGTGAACAGGTATGGCGCAAGGTATTAGTAAACATCTCTCAAGATTAAGCTCGCTTTTTAAAAATGTAGCGGTGGCTAAATGCCCCAGGTGCACAGGGTCAAACGAGCCGCCGTAAATGCCTATCATAGCAGGGCATTTACCTCGCTCAGTGTCATCGGCGACATAGGGTAAGCACGTGTGACGTCGTGTACTTCCATTCGGTAACGAACAAAGGTTTCTAGGTCTTCAATCAATAAAAATGGGTTGGCCTTTTTTTGCTCTGCAAGCGTGGTGCTAATTTCGCTTCCGTAGTCGTGGCCACACAGTAGTGTTATATCGTCAGCAACTTGTGTTTTTAATTTATTCAGCGAGTGGAATAATTTCACTGGGTCAGAGCCTGACAAGCAGCAAATACCAACACCGTAAACAAACAGCGTGTCACCAGCAATCAAGTGGTCATCCAATAGGTAGCATACGCCACCGGCTGTATGACCTGGAGTTTCGATGACTTTTATTTCAGTTTTGCCCAGTTTGAGAACATCGCCGTCCTTCACCGTATGGACTGTATTTTCAATATCCAGGAAAGGCAGCTCATTAATTCCTGCTGTAATTTTAGCGCCGGTTTTATTGGCCATTTCGTCGACAGCATTCGTATGATCGCCATGCCAGTGGGTGATCCAAATATCGGTAAGCGTGTAGCCTTTTTCTTCAATTCTTTGGATGAATAAGTCTGCTTCCCATGCGGGATCAACAATTGCACATTGCTTGGTTTTTTTATCGACAATAAAGTGGATTGAGTTTTCGTAAGCACCGATATGGTAAAGTACTTCGATAGAATACCGTTTGGCGTCAAATGTTTTTTCCATGATTAGTTATTTAGTGCAAAGAATAGTAAATATTTTACCAATTTTGACTTGACTGAATTAAGATACAGACTATAATTTACGTTTTTGCTGATTAACCCTGATTTCGGGGCTATAGCTCAGCTGGGAGAGCGCTACACTGGCAGTGTAGAGGTCAGCGGTTCGATCCCGCTTAGCTCCACCAGCAAAAAAAATATGTCCGGTTCGTCTATCGGTTAGGACTCCAGGTTTTCATCCTGGCAAGAGGGGTTCGATTCCCCTACCGGATGCCAT
>CAJVZH010000018.1 GCA_913020715.1 uncultured Gammaproteobacteria bacterium | reverse complement strand
CTTGGAACGTGTATATAAATAATTCTATAACCGTCGCCCTGTTGGTAATCGGCAGGTGAAACCACCAAAGCCCAATAAAGCCCAACAACACCAAGGACGATAAACGGTATTAAAAACCAAGGGGTTAACTTAGTGCATGTTCGATAAAAAACCTTTGGCGAGGCCTGCCTTTGAATCCATTTCCACATAGCGGAATCCGATAAATGCTAAAGGTCGCTATTTTACAAGAAAGCGCCTTGGTGTTAAAGAGAAACCTTTTGAGACTTTTGCGCTACATTATTGCGTAAATACGTTGGTTGAGCAAACTCAAGACTCGCCTTACTTCCGTTCTTAAGCGCCTCATACGCCAAGTCAATTAAGCTAGAAGATTTCGGAAACAGGTCAGTATCGATATGCTCAACACCACTCGCTACTCTCAGCTCATCCGCATAAGCCGACCATCCACTGCCAACACCAACAAACTCACCCTTAAGTTTGCCCACTGCCGTTGGCTCACAAATTTTCTCATCGCTGAGTATGCCGTCTAGATAGACCCCCCAATAAACTTCGCCCATTCTGGCATCAAACGCCACGGCGATAGCCTGGCAATTTAAATGCTTTGCCGCCCTATAGCCCAATAACTCAAGCGTGGAAAATCCAATGCTGGGAATATTAGCTGAGAGCGACAAGCCTTGCACAACACCGATACACATTCTCACACCAGTGAAGGCGCCAGGGCCCTTAGTGAAGGCGATAGCATCCACGTCATCCAGTTTAACACCCGCCTCAGAAAACACCTCATCACAAAGTTTTAAAATTTGGCCGGAACTTTTTGCCACATCTCGCAATACGCGAGTGAACTTATCGCCGCCAACACAAAGTGTGGCAGAGGCTGTTTCAGTACAAGTGTCTATCGCAAGTATATTCATTGCACAATTTTCTTATATTTATAATGCATGGATAGGATTAAATTTTTACGCTTTTCCAAGCGCTCTGGGCGCCTAACTGGGTTATAGTACGATGGCCCTTTTAACAAGGCAACCAAGGTCGCCATTTCATCTAAGTTTAATTGTTCTGGCGATTTATCGAAATAATGTTCAGCGGCAGAGGCAAAGCCATGAATTGCCACAGCGCCGTCTTGCGCCAAATATACCGTATTCATGTAGCGCTCAAGAATGAAATTCTTATCATAAGACAACTCCATCAATAAAGCCATCATGACTTCTTTGGTCTTTCTAACCAACGTTTGCTCTCTTGAAAGCAGGGTGTTTTTAACCAATTGCTGGCTAATCGTACTGGCACCCCTTAGTGGATTATTGTCCAACAAATAACCTGAAAAGACTCTGGAAATTTCCCTTACATCAACACCCGGGTGTTGAAAAAAAGATTGATCCTCAACCAACAATAGCATATTAATCATTTCTTTAGGATAGCTATCAAGCGAGTATTCTATTTGAGTGACTTGCTCGGTTGTTTTAATGGGTACGGAAAACACACCTTGCACAAGGTGATTTAAATACGCAAGATAAATCACCACAACAATGAGATTGAGTAACGTTAAACGCTTTAGCCACCTCTTCATTTTTTATGAGTTATTGGATAACAAAGAATTAATTAACTTTTTCATTATTAATATAATGACCGTCACGTAATTCACAGAAAAATAAATCCACCATCGGGTGATCAATTTCCTCGCCGCTCGAATCCGGTTCTACGTTTTGCTCAGCAACATAAGTTGAATTGGTCGATTGATGCACAAGTACGTGATACCAAGGCGCATTCTTTGGTGGCCTACTACGCGCAACCGTATCGTACCACTCATCCGTCAGCTGAAAACAGGGATCGATGTCAACAACAACCCCTCGATAACCAAACAATTTATGATGAATCAAGTCACCAATAGAGTGCTTAGCTGTGATTATTTCCATCTTTAATTTCCTAATTAGTGTGCAGCTTCACCAAAAGACTCTTGTATTTCGTCAAAAGTTGCGGTAATCGCATGCACATTGGTATACCCCATTTGTTGCAAAGTAAGGGCGCCAAGCGATGCACGGCCACCGCCGGCGCAATGCGTCAAAATTAGCGTATCGACATCAGGGCAAAATTTGGTTATTTTCATCTCAAGTAGTCCTCGAGAAATATGAATGGAATTCGACAATTTGGATTTTGCTACACTCTCGGCTTCCCGTAAATCGATGATAACGCCGCTATCTGAGTCGTCATACAATACTTTGGCTGACGACACATCAACACAATTAATTTGAGATTGCGCTTCTGCTATCAACTCTCCGGCGGTTTTTATCATAAACACTCTCTAAGATTTTGTAATGATAATCATACCCCTATTACGATTACGCTTGTCGTTGTAAGAAATGCTTCGCTCTGTCCATTCTGTCATAAAACTGTCAATTAATTTTGAATACTTCCATAAAATGCGTACAATACATCGTACACGATTTAATCGTGTATATTTTGAATAATGGACAATCAATCAATGAATACAGAATTTTACCAATTAATAATAGACGGCATAAACGGTGACAAAATTCCTATGACAGACTTTAAAGGAAAGACGCTATTAATCGTCAATACAGCTAGCAAATGCGGACTAACCCCCCAATACGAAGGGCTAGAAAAATTATACAAAGAACATAAAGAGAGGGGCCTTGTAATACTTGGCTGCCCCTGCGATCAATTCGCCAATCAGGAACCTGGAACGTTAAAGGACATTCAGTTTTTCTGTACTGACAAATACGATGTTACTTTTCCGATGTCAACCAAAGTTAATGTAAATGGTAATGACGCTCACCCTCTTTACAAATACCTCAAAAAAGAACTCAAGGGCTTTTTGACTAGCAATATTAAATGGAATTTCACTAAATTTCTCATTGGCCCAGATGGCGCTCCGATCAAGCGATTTGGTCCAAAAACCGAACCGAGTAAAATTGCCGCTTTTATTAAGCCACTATTAAGTGAGGGTGGTTAAATGAAAGGCGAGGCCATGTTACAGCTCGACAATCAGCTTTGTTTTCCGCTCTACGCCGCCTCAAGAATGGTGACCAAGCTCTATCAACCACTGCTTGAAAAGCTGGGTATTACCTATCCACAATATCTGATTTTGCTTGTGCTATGGGAAAATGACGAACTGAGTGTAAACGAAATTGGCAAAAAACTCATGCTAGAGACCAACACTTTGACACCTTTGTTAAAAAGAATGGAGGTCAAAGGCATTGTTAAGCGCACGCGCTCGAAGAGTGATGAGCGTCGAGTAATAGTCAAACTAGCCGACAAAGGCGGTGCACTCAAACAAAGCGCACTGTGCATACCACTCGAGCTACTGGAGGGAATGACGAATCAGTTTCCGCTAGAAAGGGTTGGTCGCCTTCGAGATGACTTAAATGCACTGTTAAAAGCGCTTAGCCAATAAAGTTCTCTTACTGACTCCTAACGCCGCCAGCTTCCTCTAGAAGATCAATAACCATGGTGAAGCGGCCGCGCCTAATTGCAACGTCCAAGGCTGTTTTGCCACCATCTAGGGCGTTAATATTCTCACTAGCATCAATAATGACCTGCAAAATAGCCGCATCGTCAAAGCGGTACGCTCTAATAAATTGGTGCAAAAAAGTACCACCCATATCCAAGTTCAAACCTTGATCGGCCCTGCACCTAACAAAACCCTACAAAGGATTGTGATAAAGAGGCAACTAGTATAAAATACGCACTTCCTTGCTTGATCAGCGCACGCTGGCAAGCTTTTTTTAACCGTAAGGAGATGTTAATGAGACATTACGAAATAACTCTCATTGTTCACCCGGACCAGAGTGCCCAGGTGTCAACAATGATTGACAAATACAAAGAAATCATCACTACAGGTGGTGGTAACGTTCACCGTCAAGAGGACTGGGGTCGTAAACACCTAGCCTATCCAATCAACAAAATCTATAAAGCACACTATTTAATGTTGAACATTGAGTGCGATCAAGAGACTCTTGATAAGCTTAACTATAACTTCCGTTTTAACGACGCAATTCTTAGAAATCTAATTATTTCTAAGCCGGGAGCTATTACTGAACCATCAATCATGATGGCCGCAACAGAAGAAAAAAAATAGGAGATTGATATGGCTAAGCAAATGAAAAGAAAAAAACGCAGACATCAGGTTCCTGTTAATCGTTTTTGCCGCTTTACTAAAGCAGGCGTAACTGAAGTCGATTACAAAGATGTTGACACGCTATTAAAGAACATTGACGAAGGTGGCAAAATCACACCATCAAGAATGACTGGCACTTGTGCTAAATTTCAGCGTCAACTTACAACGGCTATTAAAAGAGCAAGATTCTTAGCGTTGATTCCTTACACTGACAAACACAAGAAATAGGAGTTTGACATGCAAGTAATTTTATTAGAAAGAATTCAAAAATTAGGCGGTATTGGTGATTTGGCAAACGTCAAAGCTGGCTATGCACGTAATTTCTTAATCCCACAAGGCAAAGCTAAACCAGCTACAAAAGTTAACCTTGCTGAGTTTGAATTAATTAAAGCTGATCTACTAGCTAAAGAGGCATCTGCATTAGCAGACGCTCAAGCAAAAGAAGCTGCAATGAACGATGTGACTTGCACAATCACCGCTAACGCTGGTGATGAAGGAAAGTTATTCGGCTCTGTAAGTGCTGCTGATATCCTTGAGAGCTTAACCGCTCAAGGCTTTGAAGTTGAGAAGCGTGATATTCACCTCCCAGAATCCATTCGCCACGTTGGTGAGTACGAAGTATCCGTGTCTTTGTACACAGACCTTTCGGTCAACGTTAAGGTGATTGTTGAGGCGACTGCAGATAGCGAATAATTCATAAAGATTCATAAAGTGAGTTAAAATAAAAAGCCCTCGAGAGAGGGTTTTTTATTGTCTAATAGCAAACCAAATGGATATCGAAAATAGCAAATTACCACCACACTCAAATGATTCAGAGCAATCGGTGCTTGGCGGGCTTATGCTACACAATGACGCCTGGGACAGGGTTGCCGACATCCTAAGCACGGGTGATTTTTACAACGCCTCCCATCGTACTATTTATGATGCCATTGTTCGGCTTTTAGAGCACGATAAACCTGCCGATATTTTGACGGTTAAAGAACAAGTCATCAAGACTCAGGATGAAGACTCTATTGGTGGTTTTGCCTATTTAGCGCAAATTGCAGATAACACACCGAGTGTTTCTAATATTGAGGCTTATGCCAAACATGTGCGAGAGCTTTCTGTGTACAGACAACTCATCGCCGCGGGTCGCGAGATTGCTGAGACCGCTTACCAACCAAAAGACATTGAAGTTAACGAATTACTCGACCTCTCTGAGAAAAAGATTTTCGAAATTGCCGAGCAAGTCTCGCGCAACAAACAAGACGTTGTTAACGTCAAAGACATTATTAAGGACGTCGTTAACCGCGTCCATGAAATGCATGAAACAACCGGCTTTAAGGGTGTCGAGACTGGCTTTAGCGAGTTAGACAAACTTACATCCGGCCTTCAAAACGGTGACCTTGTCATTATTGCAGGGCGTCCAAGTATGGGAAAAACCGCAATTTCGATGAATATTGTCGAGCACGTTGCAATTAATAATTCCATCCCAGTTGCCGTCTTCAGTCTTGAAATGCCGACCGAGCAATTAGTATTAAGAATGATCTCTTCATTTGGCCGTATCGACGCAAGCAAATTACGAGATGGCAATATGACCGAAGTGGATTGGAATAGCTTTAATCATGCGGTTCGTGCCTTTGAAGAAAACACCATTTTGATTGACGAAACACCGTCAATCACACCAACCGAAATTCGCGCCAAATGTCGTCGTCTAAAACGCCAATATCCCGACTTAGGGCTGATCATGGTTGACTACCTGCAACTGATGACAGTTCACGGAAAGGCAGAAAACCGTGTACAAGAAATTTCTGAAATTTCGCGCTCACTGAAAGCGTTAGCGAAAGAAATTAGTGTGCCAGTAATCGCTCTATCACAACTTAATCGCGGTGTCGAATCACGACCTAAAACGGGCAAAGGAAGAATGCCGCAAATGGCCGACTTGCGAGAGTCTGGTTCAATTGAGCAAGATGCTGACATTATTGGTTTTATCTATCGTGACGAACAATATCATGACGACACATATTCAAATCCCGAGGAAATTGGCAAAGCAGACCTTAAAATATCCAAGCACCGTAACGGTGCGACCGGCAATATAAAACTTGCTTTTATTGGTCAATACGCACGATTTGAAGATCTTGCTTTTGAAGATCAATTCCAAAACGTCTCCGACGACCAGATGGACACAGCCTATCTCAACAATATGACACACTTCGACCAAGAGCCTTTCTAAGTTTTTTGGCACTGCCTACGCATTACCCTTTTTTTATGAATACCTCTTTTATTCAAATCAGTGATTGTCATATTGATGACAAAATATTGGTTATGGGTGTTGATTCAACTGCGAATCTTACACGCGTTGTTGGTGATATAAAAAATCAAGAATTTGACGCGCTATTGATTAGCGGTGATTTAACCCACAACGGCACACCAAGCTCATACAAAAAATTACAAAAAAGCCTAGCGTTCATTCAATCCGACATTCACGTTATGCCTGGCAATCATGACGATAAAGACAATTTATCAGAGACCTTTAGCACCAAACTGCAAAAGACTTTTCAATTGGGTGATTGGCAAATTATCACTTTGGACTCGGTACAAATTAACAAAGTTAGTGGCCATCTTGGCAAAGATCAACTACACTTTCTGGATGACACCATCAGCCACTCAAATGCAAAACACATTGTTGTCTGCCTACACCACCCCGTTGTCTCAATGGAGAGTGACTGGAATGATGAATTATCGTTGGAAAACCCGGAGGATTTGTTTGAAGTCATTGAGCAACATTCGCAAGTTAAAGCAATATTATGGGGGCATGCCCATCAAAGCGAGACCTTTGAACGCAAAAACGTAAAACTATTTTCCTGTCCATCAACTGCACTGCAATTTAACGGCCCGGATAACATTGGCTACAATCATTACACACTGCATTCAAACGGTAAAATTGAATGTAAAACTCACTGGTTATAATGCGCGACGAATATTTCACAAAAGCCATTTACGACGCCGAAAGAACTGTCAATTATTCGAATATTTGCGAGCTATTTGAGAACAATTTTCAAAAAATTTGCCGTCTTATCCCATTACTGCCCAGCACCAAAGACGACTACGTCGCCCTTAAAGACGACCTCAATAACCTGCATTTAATTTGCCATGAAAAAGCCCCTTATACTGGCACTTACACACTGACCCATAAACATGAGCTGGATGGCACGGGTGTTAATCGACCGGATATTCGCTTTAAATTGTATTTCGATGCAAAGCTATTAGAAGTCATTTCTATTTGTGAAGAAACCAAGATTAACAGCGACCACCCCAATAAAAGTAATTGCTCTGATTTGGCTTTGCAGTGGGAGTTAAATCACTTTATGTTAAGGTGGCTTGACTACTGTATTGATAGGTACAATGGCGCAACATGGCAGAAAAGCAAATAATAAACGATAACACTAAATTGGTCATTGCCATTTCCTCAAGAGCACTATTTAATCTTGACGAATCCCATCAAATTTACAAAGACAAAGGCGTTGAAGCCTACGCAAAACATCAACAAGAGAACGAAGAAGTTGTCTTAGAGCCTGGCGTCGGATTTACTTTGGTAAAAAAGCTCCTTGCGCTCAACAGCGACAAAACGCCGATTGACGTTATTCTGTTATCTCGCAACAGCGCTGATACCGGTCTACGAATCTTTAATTCAATCGAACATTACGGCCTAAACATATCAAGAGCCGCCTTTACCAGGGGTGAAAGCACGCACCCTTTTGTTGGCGCCTTTGAGGCTGATTTATTTCTTTCAAGCAGTTATCACGACGTACAAAAAGCACTCGAATCGGGTTTTGCAGCAGCTTCTATTGTTGAATCAAAGTCGGACAATGTTCACCCTTCTCAGCTTAGAATTGCCTTTGATGGCGATGCAGTTATTTTCTCAGACGAATCTGAGAAAATATTTCAGGAGCAAGGACTTGAAGCCTTTGAAGAGAATGAAAAACTATCAGCCAATATCGAGTTAAAGGCGGGGCCGTTCAAATCGTTCTTGGTCTCATTACAAAAAATTCAATCCACTTTTCCAGAGGAAAATAACCCAATCCGCACAGCGCTGGTTACTGCTCGTTCGGCACCATCTCACAAGCGAGTCATTCATACCATGCGTGAATGGGGGATTCGTATTGATGAAGCATTTTTTCTAGGCGGTTTAGACAAGGGTGTTTTCTTGAGAGAATTTGCAGCAGATATTTTCTTTGACGATCAACATCAACACTGCCATTCGGCATCAAAATACGTACCAACAGGCCACGTTCCAAGCGGAATAAAAAATAAATAACCCTATGTTTTCTTTTGATTTTAAAGCCTATATTGAGGCGTGGGCAAGCACTTCAAAAATCATTATTAAAACGATTTTGCCGTACTTTATCTTGGCAGAAACGTTGCTTTATTTTGATCTATTAAAATACTTTGCTTTTATTTTTGAGCCTATCAGCCAAGCATTAAGTCTCCCGCCAGAATCGGCGTTAGCAATTGCTGTAGGCATGTTGTTTAATCTGTACGGCGCTATTGCGCTTGGCGCATCCTTAGGTCTTAGTGTTTACGAGTGGACAGTCCTTGGTTTGTTTTTAGGGGTGGCGCATGCCATGCCTGTTGAATCGGCTGTTTTAAAAAAACTCGGCATTGGCTGGCGCTTTTCAACGCTGTTTCGACTTTCCATGGCCTTTATCGTTCTACTGCCTTTGCAGTTCATTCCTAAAGAAATCCTCTTTGATGACCCCGACAGAGTACAGCAAATTCTGCAGCCACTTACACTGACTCAAGGCAGCGATGTGTTTGTATTTTTCTACACAACCCTGATCAATGGTCTTACCTTAACATTAGAAATTGTTTTTCTAGTCAGCATGGTATTGCTCGTAAACCAAGGCATTAAAGGGTTTCGTATTGTGCAAAGTTTTGACAAACACTTAAGCCCAGTAATTGCTCTGGTTTCCGGCGCTCTATTGGGCATTCTTTATGGCTCGGGAATTTTGCTAAAAGAAGCACAGAACTTATCAAGAAAACAAATTTTATCCATTTGTTGTTTTCTAATGGTCGCTCACGCAATGATTGAAGATCCTTTGTTATTTGTACTCTTTGGGGCAAATCTTACTGTGTTGATTACTTTTCGACTGGTTCTTGCCATCATTGTTATCGGTCTTATCCTGTTGTTTTACGATTCCGTTAAAAAACGTTTTTCGAAATAGAAAATCTTGGCACCTCTGCTGTTTATTGGCCCTACAAGAGGAAGTGTTTCATAGGTAAAATACTCCTCATACAAAAACAGACAGCAACATGAGCAAGAAAATTCAAGCAATTAGAGGAATGAACGACCTTCTACCCAAAGATTCCAACCTTTGGCTGGCCATGGAAGGAGTCATCAACAAGCTGTTAATCTCTTACGGCTACAAAAATATTCGCACGCCTATCGTCGAAAAAACCGAAACATTCACTCGAGCAATTGGCGCGGTTACCGACATTGTCGAAAAAGAAATGTACACTTGGCAAGATCTTGGTGGTGACTCACTCACCTTGCGCCCAGAAGGTACTGCTGGCTGTGTACGGCTGATGATTGAGCACAACTTGCCCAGAGAAGGTATTCAAAAAGTGTTTTACCAAGGACCAATGTTTAGACACGAACGCCCGCAAAAGGGTCGTTATCGTCAATTCCACCAAGTGGGTGTTGAAATATTTGGCGCAACGGAGGCAAAAATTGATGCCGAATTGATTGCCATGACAGCACAACTTTGGCAAAGGCTGGAGCTGAAAAACGTCACTTTAGAAGTCAACTCACTGGGTTCAAACGAAACCAGAAAAGAATACAGGGAGCTACTTTATACCTACTTCTCTAAACATAAAAGCGAATTGGACGAAGACAGCTTGCGCCGTCTTGAAGCCAACCCATTGCGTATTTTAGATTCTAAGAATGGCGACATGGCAACCTTAATTGCCAATGCACCAAAAATGATAGACCACTTAGATGAAGATTCTGCCAAGCATTTTGCAGAGTTTACGGGCTATCTTGACTGTTTGGGTATTCGCTACACTGTCAACCCAAGACTTGTTAGAGGTCTAGACTATTACAACCGAACCGTTTTTGAATGGATCTCCAGTGATCTCGGCGCACAAGGTACCATTTGTGCTGGTGGACGCTATGATGGCCTAGTTGAGCAAATGGGTGGCAAGCCCACACCGGGTGTTGGGTTTGCGATGGGACTAGAGCGCCTAATGTTGCTTATCAGTGAGCAATCAGAATCCCTTACACAGCAAGCACCAAGTCTGTATTTCGTGGCATTAGGCGAGCAGGCACAACAAGCCTCGATGAGAGTCTGCAATGACATTCACCAGGAGTTACCGAACGTGGTTGTGATCAATGATATCGGCATGGGAAGCCTCAAGTCGCAGATGAAAAAAGCGGACAAATCGAATACAGACTTTGCTTTAATTCTTGGCGAAGAAGAAATCAACAACAATCAAATTAGCATCAAGCCGTTGAAAGGCCAAGGTGAACAACAATTAATTGCGCTAGAGGGTATCATTGCCCATCTTCAGGAGATTTTATGAAAAACTTTATCAATGTCGGCGGCACAGAAGAAGAGCAAGTCGAACAAATTTCAAAATGGCTAAAAAGCAACGGCCTGCAAATAGTTGCCGGTATTGTCATTGGTCTTTCGGCTATTTGGGGTTGGGGCCAATACGGCGATTATCAAGATAAAGAGGCTGAAAATGCTAGAACGCTTTATTTAAACTACGCTACCGATACAAGCAACACGGGCGCTTACGACCAACTATTGTCGGATTATGGCTCAAGTTCGTATGCTGACCAGGCAACACTTGTGATGGCAAAACAATTATTCGATGCTGGGAGCTACAATGGAGCGCTTAGTTTAATAGAGCCCTTAATCTCAAGTGATGACATTGCAATTAACTCAACAGCAGCACTTCGTGCAGCCTCTGTTTATTTACAGCTAGGCCAACATGACAGCGCACTCTCCACACTTGATTCACTTAGCGACACCAGCTTTTCTGGCCTCGTTAACAACATGAAAGGTGATATTTACGTTGATCTTGGCAATACTGCTGATGCACAAACACATTACACTCTAGCGCTTAACAGTGTCACTGCAAATTCAACTTTGTCGCAGCTAATTCAAATTAAGTTAGACGACCTTAACTAATAGAGATTGTTGTAATAAACTCTAAACAAACCGGTAATTTATCGTGAGCCTACCCGTTATCTCGCTCGTTGGGCGCCCCAATGTGGGCAAATCCACCCTGTTCAATCGCCTAAGCAAATCTCGACAAGCGCTGGTCTCTGACTTTGAAGGTTTGACGCGCGACAGGCAATACGCAACCATCAACTTGGACGATGGCGTTCCGTGCTCAATAATCGATACTGGCGGACTGACCAACGAAAACAACATGATTGACTCGGGCATTCATGGACAAGTTCTAAGCGCTTTAGATGAGTCCAACGTTGTCTACTTTATTGTCAGCGCTAAAGACGGTGTTACTGCGCTTGATCACGAGCTTGCAAAGCAACTGAGAAGACTTAAGCTTACGCTGATTTTAGTTTGCAACAAGGCTGAAGGGTCAACACCGACTTCCTTGGCTGAATTTTACGAACTCGGACTTGGTGAGCCCGTCCCCATATCCGCTGAACATGGCAAAGGCATTGAAGAATTAGTTGACCTAACATTGCCACTTTTGCCCGAACCAACGGATGATGCTGAGCAAGAAATTGAAGGTATTGCAGTTGCTGTTCTTGGGCGGCCAAATGTAGGAAAATCAACGTTAATCAACCGCATTTTAGGCGAAGATCGTGTTCTAGCCCTCGATCTACCCGGCACAACACGTGATACCATTTTCATACCTTTTGAGCGTAACGACCAACTCTACACCTTAATAGACACTGCAGGCATTAGACGCAAGCGCAGTGTGGACCATAAAATTGAAAAATTTAGTATTCTAAAAGCGATTGAAGCGATTGAAAACTGTCATGTGGTCATTCTTATACTGGATGCTAGTGAAGGTGTTACTGAGCAAGACGCCACCTTATTAGGCATGGTTGCAGACAAAGGCCGAGCATTACTGATTGTCAATAACAAATGGGATGGTCTGGACGAATATCAAAAAAACGAAGTCAAGCGAAAACTCGATATTAAACTGTCTTTTGTTAATTACGCCTCAGTTCACTACATCTCGGCACTGCATGGCTCTGGTGTTGGCAAGTTGTTTGGCCCTATCAATAAAGCCTATGAAAATGCAGGTGCAAAATTTGGCACACCAATGCTTAATGAGATTTTGGCTAAGGCCAACGAAGGACACCAACCACCACCGGTAGCGGGTAGGCGCTTAAAGCTAAAATACATCCACCAATCGGGGTTTTTTCCACCAACCTTCACCGTGCATGGCAACCACCTACACAGCATTCCAAATGCTTATGGTCGCTACTTGCAAAATTTCTTCACCAGCGCATTGGGTCTTACCAATACACCGATTAAATTTGAATTCAAAAGCGGTGAAAACCCGTTCAAAGATAAGAAGAACAAGTTAAGTGAGCGCCAGATTCAAAAAAGAAGAAGAATGATGAAGTTTACCAAGAAAAAGAAGTAAGGATTCTACTGCTAACTGAGAATTAAGTTATGCGCTTCTTTTGCGGCATTAATAAAACTCTCAAATAGTGGATGACCGTCTCTTGGTGTTGAGGTAAATTCTGGGTGGAACTGACAAGCCACAAACCAAGGGTGATCAGAAATTTCAACCATTTCAACCAGTGACCCGTCTTGTGATCTACCAGAGATACTGAGACCTGCTTTTTCAATTGCACCTATCAGCTTGTTGTTAACCTCATAACGATGGCGATGGCGCTCAGTGATCATATCTTCACCGTAAATTTCTCGAGCTTTGGAGCCTTGCACTAAAGCGCACTCTTGACCACCAAGGCGCATTGTTCCGCCAATATTTGATTTGTCATCACGCGTTTGCACGCTGCCATCTTCATCTTTCCATTCGGTAATTAAACCAATGACAGGGCTGGGTGTGTCAATATCAAATTCGGTACTATTAGCATTATCCATACCGGCTACATGACGTGCAAATTCGATCACTGCCACTTGCATACCGAGGCAAATACCAAGATACGGCACATTGTTTTCACGTGCATAGCGAACCGCCTCAATCTTGCCCTCAATACCACGAAGGCCAAATCCACCAGGAACAAGAATGGCACTCATTTCGCTTAAGCATTCGGTGCCGCTTTTCTCAATCTCTTCAGAGTCAAAATAATGAATATTAACTTTAGTTTGAGTATTTAAACCGGCGTGTATTAAGGCTTCAGACAAGGACTTGTAAGACTCTGTCAAATCCATATACTTACCAACCATGGCAACATCAACGCTGTGATTTGGACGCTCAAGCTTGGAAATTACAGCATCCCACTCACTCAGGTCGGTCGCCTTACATGCAAGACCCAATTTTGACACAACAATATCGTCCAAACCTTGCTCATGAAGGCTTTGTGGTACCTTGTAAATTGTATCAACATCCAGTGATGTGAATACTGCATTCTCAGGGACATTAGTAAACAACGCAATTTTCTTGCGCTCTGCATCAGGCAAAGGGTGTTCTGAGCGACAAATTAGAATATCTGGCTGAATGCCGATCCCTCTTAATTCTTTCACCGAGTGCTGAGTTGGCTTTGTCTTTAGCTCGCCCGCCACTTTAATGTATGGCAAAAGGGTTAAATGAATAAACAGGGTATTTTCACGACCCAACTCAAGACTCATTTGTCGAATGGCTTCCAAGAAAGGCAGTGACTCAATGTCACCCGCTGTACCGCCAATTTCAACAAGAGCAACATCTGCACCCTCGGCGCCAGCTTTTGCTAAACGCTTAATCTCATCCGTAATATGAGGGATGATTTGCACCGTTGCACCAAGATAATCACCACGACGTTCGCGCTCAATGACATTCTCATAAACTCGACCCGCAGTAAAGTTGTTTTTCTTACCCAGTTGAAGACGAACAAATCTTTCGTAATGCCCTAAATCCAGATCCGTTTCAGCGCCATCATTGGTGACAAATACCTCGCCATGTTGAAACGGACTCATCGTTCCTGGATCAACATTGATGTAAGGGTCTAGCTTAAGAAGAGTAAGGTTTAGCCCGCGTGTTTCAAGGATTGAGGCCAAAGATGCGGAGGCGATTCCCTTGCCTAAAGAAGAAACAACACCGCCGGTGATAAATATGAATTTTGTCATGAAAAACTAACAAGTTTGAAATAGTTATGATACACAAATTTGTGTAGAATATGGACACATCAAATCAAAGTAATCACAATGGGTTATAGACAATTTATAAAGCGGCTTTATCCCTATATTAAAGCCCATATAGGCAAGCTTGTGTTTATTTCTTTAATGATGATTTGTGCCACCATTCTTGAAGCCATCATCCCAGAAATTACCGGTCAAATTGTTGATAAATTGTTTGTCGACAATCGCACCGATACCACCTCCATCAACTACGCTGTTGGGCTGTTCTTGCTCATCATTTTAAGCTCGCTCTTCGCCCTTACCTCGGTTGGCGCAAGCTCTTGGGTCTCTAATAAAGTTATTATGGATCTTCGAGTAGACATGTTTGCTAAATTACTCAAAATACCAAAATCGTATTTTGACAAAAACACCACGGGCGGTACACTGTCAAAACTAACATTCGATGTCGAGCAAATTGCCCTTGCAGCCTCTACCATTTGGCTGGAATTTATCAAGTCATCTTTAATGGTGTTAATATTAACCGGCTATTTGTTCTACAAAGATTATCGCCTTAGCCTAATTTTACTAGTGCTTCTGCCTTTGGTGTATGTTGCGGTCAAGGCTTCCAGTATTCGTATGAGGGCTGCCTCTGAGAAGGTGCAAACTTCAATGGGGAAAATGACTCACCTGCTGGATGAAAACATCTCAAGCAATGACTTGGTTAAAATCTATCATGCACAAAAAGCAGAAAGCGGGAAATTTAGGTCACTCATCAACATCGTCCGCCAGCAACGCTTTAAGGTTGACATGTCAACCGCTGTCAATACTGCCTTTGTAAACTCACTAATTGGCTTATCTCTTGCTTCTGTTGTCTACCTTTCTTCCACCACTTTTAAAATGAGTGCCGGCGATTTTTTGGCGTTTTTTATGGCTATGGGCATGCTGGTTAAACCCGCTAAAAATCTGATTAATATCAATAAGCCATTTCAACAAGCGGTTGCCGCAGGTCAAAGTGTTTTTGCTCTTATTGACGAAAAATCCGAACCAAACACTGGCACAACACCCCTTAACGATATCAAGGGTGAAATTAGCTTTAAAAACGTCTGCTTTAGCTATGACGGCGAAAGAGCCTCGCTCAACAACATCAACCTAGATATCAAGCAAGGCGAGACCGTCGCCCTTGTCGGCAGCACTGGCAGTGGCAAGACAACACTGGTGAGCTTGATAGCGCGCTTTTACAATCCCACTTCGGGGAGTATTTCAATTGATAAACAAGATATTAATAATATAGAGCTCACTGCGCTTCGATCTCAAATCTCATTTGTTGACCAAAACGTGCGCCTATTTAACGACACCGTTAAGAACAATATCGCGCTTGGTCAAGGCGACACAATGTCGATTGAGATCATTGAACAAGCTGCAGATGTTTCCAATTCTGTCCAGTTTATTAACAAACTGGACAAACGCTTTGATACAGAAATTGGCGAAGATGGCACCACGCTCTCGGGCGGACAGCGCCAACGACTATCCATTGCCAGGGCGATTGCCAAAGACAGTCCTATTTTGATTTTAGACGAAGCCACTTCGGCACTAGATTCAGCCACCGAGAGATTGGTCCAATCGGCAATTGACAAAATGCAAGAGGGTCGCACTACTATTGTCATTGCCCATAGACTTAGTACCATCCAAAACGCTGATCGAATTGTGGTGTTAAAGGATGGTGAAATTATTGAACAAGGCTCTCATCAAGACTTGTTAAACCAGTCAGGCGAATACGCCAAATTAAACGCCAAGCAATTTCAATAAATTTAGAGTCGGCTAACGGCCCTACCAGAGTCAAGCACTTCTCTGACATAATCTGCAGCGTTCGATAAATCCGTAAATTTTTCCAAATGCCAAAGAATGAGGCTTGTTGCATAAACCAAGCCATCATAAAACAAACCCCTCTCTCCCGAAAGGGCCGATGTTCCCAAAGTAACCGTGTGCTCTGCGAGAACTGTCTTATTGTTTTCGGTGGTCATATTACTAGGAAATGCAATTGCTCTTAACGCTTGCTCTATACCCATTGCTTTAGGGTCTATCTCTACTCGAGATTTTTCGACTTCGCCGACATAAGAGATCATAAGGCCTTTTTGGCGCAACGAAGGAACAACACCCCCCTCAACACCTCGGATAACCAAACTGGTGTCAAAACCCGCTCTCGCTGTTAAAGAGGCATAAATGGGCGGGTAAGGCTTATGCACAAAGCCCAAAATCGAATGCGTACGCTTCGCTCTAATTGGGCCAACAAGACTTTCCACGGTGTTCACAACCGTTCTTTTAACAATCTTATTTCTCAGTGGAACCAGATCATGCAGTGGTGCACAATAACAACTTTGATCAAGATAAGCCCAGCCTTTATTGCTATCCTCCAGTTGTGCTTTTGCCTCTCCAATGCTTAGTTCAGTATTATTACCCAAAGCCTGATTGACGTGTTTATGGGTAAGGCCGAACTTTGGCGTAACACCATCCAAACCATGAATAATACATGGCAAACCAAGCTCCGCTAATAACGGCGGTAAAAAAGCTGAGATAGGAATTGATCGATTATAGCCACTGTAGGGGTCGCCTAAATCAACTAAATCCTCTACATCGGCTTGCTGGCGCTCTGTGGCTTGTAATAAAGCATCCAGTATTCCAAAGTTTTCTTCGATCGTTTCTCGCTTCATCCGCAGCGCTATCAGAAAAATGGCCGATTGAACATCGTCTATCTCACCATCAAGAATGGCACTCATTGCGGTGCTAGCCTCTTCAAGCCCAATATTTTTACTTAACTCAGGCCCAGTAGCAATTCTCTGAATAATAGAGCGGATTAAATTTTGCGAGCTCATTGGTCGGGAGTTACCTCAACGTAAATAACTTCTTCCTCTATTTTAACGCGAAATAAGTTTAACAATTCAATACCCTCTTCCGAGCTTTCACCATTTTCAAGGTCAAAAGAAAAGCCATGCAAAGAACACTTTACTTTGCCTTTTTGAATGCATCCTAGGCTCAGCTGAAAATCTTCGTGCGGGCAACGATTACTAAAACAATACAGCTTGCCATCGTAATTTGTTAAAACAAGTTGATTATCGCCAACAGAGATCTCAGTCATGGCGTTCGGCTCAGGTGATTTCTCTAATACCTTAAACCACATTGTTTAGAAGAACGACCACAACCTATTACTGTCTAAATGCGCACGACACTTGGAAAGTTGTCGTTTGAAATCGTTAGACTTCTTCTCAACCTGTTTGGCCACCTTAAGTAGCCAAGCTTTGTCTTTATAGCTTTTTTTGTTAAAACCGTTATGGCCTTCGTGATAAGCTAAATATTGGTTGTAAGCGTCCGATTTAGAAATTTTAGAGCGGACTTTAGATTGATTGACATACCAACCAACAAAATCGACTGAATCGGCAAAATTACTACGACTGGCGTCGTTATTCCCGGTTTTTAGCTGGTACCACTCCCAAGTTTCAGTCTTTGCTTGTGCATAACCATAAGAAGAGCTTGGCCTTGGCCCTGGTATAAAACCAAGATAAGTGGTTCTTGCTGGTTGCGCTCTAGAGGCAAAATGCGACTCTTGATAAATAATAGCCAACTGCAAATTCATTGGTACTTGATATTTCTGTTCGCTTTTTTTAACCGCCTGATACCAACTCACCTTTTCATCGAGGAGCTGACAAATATCAACAACCTCTCTTGCAGGGGTTGAAAAACAACCCGATAAAACGATCGCTAAAGCAAAAACGATCAGTTTCTTCATTTAAAAAATGCGTAATAAGATGTGATAATTTGCATCACTAGCAAGAAGGTAAACATTAGCTTAATCGTGCTATCTGTAAGCGGCTTCTTTTCTTCGGCGCCCTTCTCAAGCTTAACATTAACCGCAACCAAGCCCTTGTCTGAGGTTTCTACTTTAAACGCAACTCTTGTGTCGCCTCTTAAGCGTGATTTGTTGTAAACGTTCTTTTGATGCACAAAGTATTTCTCGCCATCATCACCCGTGATAAAGCCGTACCCTTTTGTGCCGAATTGGGCGACTATGCCCGTCATTTTTTTTGCCATTACTCTCTCCCTTTTTGCAGCAAATAAGCTGCATTTTCAACATAATCTACGCCAGCGCGCAGAAATTTAGGCTCATTATCAATATCATTAAAACAATGCAATTGTCGATATTGGAAAGCCGAACTAAAAAGCGACTCAACCTCCGAATTACTAACGGAAAAAGGTGGGCCGCTCATTTGATGCTGCGGATAAATAAGCGTTAACAACAGTATTCGCGCATCAAGCGGTATTATAGCAGCTAAATGCTGTGCGTATTTTTCTCTTAAATCCAAGTCTAGGGCTATCAGCGATGCCCGATCATAAACAGCGGATACACTCGACAAGTGCTCGGCACCCAAGCTGAAATAATCCCCACAGTAAATCTTAATACGCTCAGATTCATAAAGCACAAACCCATTAATCTGGTTAACTGAGTATGGCAGACTGTTATCAACAAAAAACTGTTTAACGCCAATGGCGCTTAATTCCACGCCAATCACTGTGTAGCCCATTTCTGACAAGTAAATCATGTCGAGGCTTTTACCACACAGTGGCACAAACACACTCGCCCCAGGTGCTAACTCTAGCAGCTCAAAATAATCAATAAGCGATCGGTTAACCGCATCCACATGCCAACCAATTTTATTATTTTGCCAACGCGCCAACCAATCCATCCTCTTTAATCCTTGTTATAATAAGTTGCTCATATTTTAACTATAATAATTTAATAATGAATAGCGGTATTGGTGACTGGTCAACGCACTTAGACGGTATTTCGGAAAAGGATTATTTTCAAAACCTGCTCGGCTTTTTAAACCGACAGACGAAACTTTCAAAAACCATTTATCCACCCAAAGAATCTTGGTTTAAAGCCTTTGAGCATTCCAGCTATGCAAACACAAAGGTTGTGATATTGGGGCAAGACCCTTACCACGGTGAAGGACAGGCCGAAGGCATGAGTTTCTCTGTACCTAAAGGCGTCAAAATACCACCCTCTCTGAGAAATATTTACAAAGAACTTACATCTGATTTAAATACCAGCACGCCTGAACACGGTCATTTGGTATCGTGGGCAAAACAAGGCGTACTATTACTCAACAGTGTTTTAACCGTTGAGAAAAATAGCCCCGCCTCGCACGCCAATCAAGGCTGGGAAGTTTTTACAGATACCGTCATTAAATTATTAAGCGATAAAAAACAACATTTAGTTTTTTTACTTTGGGGCGCTTATGCTGGCAAAAAATCAGAACTAATTGATGAGGATAAACACTTAATCCTGAGGGCGCCACACCCTTCACCTTTTTCGGCACACAAAGGGTTTTTTGGCTGTCAACACTTCTCCCAAGCCAACAATTATCTCTCCTCCACCAATCAACAAGCCATCGACTGGCAACTATGAGATTATTAATTGACGACGCTGTTTACGCCCATCAAGAAATCTTTGGTGACTTTGGAGAAGTTGTGACTTTGCCCGGGCGCGATATTAGCCGAGATGCTGTGCAAGATTGTGACATCCTTATCGTTAGATCTCGCACCCAAGTTAATGAAGATCTTTTGCAGGGATCGCAAGTAAAATTTGTTGGCTCGACTGTGGCTGGTTTGGATCATATTGACGAGAACTATCTCAAACAAAACAACATTGTGTTTTCATCCGCCCAAGGCTGTAATGCCAATTCGGTTGCTGAGTATGTCATTAGTGCGCTTGCTAATTTAGCAGTGGATTATGGCTTTGATTTATCGAAAAAAACGCTTGGCATTATTGGCGTCGGCAATGTTGGCTCTCGACTCAATATACTAGCCAAACAACTTGGTATCAAAACATTATTAAACGACCCGCCGCGGCAAGCTAGAGAGTCGAATGATGGTTTTGTTGAATTAGAAGAGGCCTTAAGCGCAGACATTGTTAGCTTCCACACACCCTTGACTTTTAAAGGTGATCATCCAAGCGCCAATTTATTAGGTGTTCACAATTTTGACTTGATCGGCACAGACACTATTGTGATTAATGCCGCTCGAGGCGAAATTATTGATGAAGGCATTTGGCAAGCAACTCAGACCAAAGCCAATATTATCGACTGCTGGAAGAATGAACCCCATATCAATCCATTGCTACAGAAATCCGCCTACTGGGCAACACCGCATATTGCAGGGCACTCCATCGACGCCAAATTTAAAGGCAGTTTTATGATTTATCAAGCTTTGTGCGACTATTGCAACATCACTGAGAATACTGAAATTGCCAACCTTGTCAATCCACCAAGAATCGCCATTCAACACACCTCATTACAAGACACGCTTAATGCCATTTATCCGTTTATTGAAGACGACAAAGCAATTAAAGATCTTGCGCAGTTTGAACATTACCGACGCTATTACCCTGAGCGCTACGAGTGGCGACACTTTGATGCTAGCTTTACGCTGCCAAGTGGCTTATGAAAACCATCCCATCGAATAACTGTATCGAAGCAACATAGCGCAAGACATACTCACAATAAGCAATCGAATTACTTTTGGATTGGCTTTTACTAAATAGTGCGCACCTATCGAGGCGCCAATCACTTGGCCAGACATCATCAATAAGCCAATTAGCCAAGCAACTTGACCGAAGCTTATGAAAACCACCATTGAGGCGACGTTAGAGGCAAAATTAAGCGGCTTCGCCTGAATAGCAGATCGAATCAAATCAAGCCGTTTAAGGGCAACCCCAGTCAACACATAAAACGAGCCCGCTCCCGGACCAAACATGCCGTCATAACAGCCTATTATTGACACCACAATATTTTGATAACTCCGCTTCGACGTGCTTGCTTTGGTATTATTTTTAACGCCGGGCGAAATAATAAAATACAACGCAATAAAGCCAAGAACAACAGGGATAACAAAAGAAAGAACCTCTGCATTGATAGACTGGACAATAATTGCACCAATAAGGGAGCCGATAAAGGCGATCAACACACCTGCTTTCACTTCACTCCAACTAAACTTTTTCTTTCTAAAAAGCAGTAGAGTTGCCGCGCCAATTCCAACACTGGCTTGCAGTTTATTGGTGCCCAACGCTAAAAGAGGCGGCATACCACTAATCATTAATGCTGGTATTGAAAGCAACCCGCCGCCGCCAGCTAAAGTGTCTAAAAACCCGGCAAGTACTCCAATGACAAATAAAAAGCCAAGAATTTCCAATGTGACATTTGCTAATTCCATAATTATGTCTCCTTCTTAACGGGCTATGCTCAGCGCCAGTCTCACGCCAAAGCCTATAAAAACGATCGCCATCAACTTCTTTAACATTTTTCCCAAGGTTGAATTTGCACTCAGTTTTTTGGCGATACTTGATGCCGACCAAGCAACAAACACATTCCACAAAGTGGCATTAATAACAAATATTGCGCCAAGTATTAAAAATGTCAAGGTTGAATTATCGTAACTGGCATCAACAAATTGAGGAAAAAAAGCAATGAAAAATAAAGCCACCTTTGGATTTAGAATATTAATCAATATGGCCTTGCCCATGACAGCAAAAAAACCACCCTGTTTAGTGGTGTCACCTGCAGGGACTGCAACTTTAGTTTTAATTATTAATAACGAACAACCCAAATACACCAGATAAGCTGCGCCTATGTACTTAACAACTGAGAAGGCAAATTCTGAAGTTGCTAGTACTGCACTTAATCCCAAAACAGCAATGCAAATATGCAAAATGCAGCCCACACTTGCGCCAAATCCTGCGGCAATACCATGACGCACACCTTGAGAAATAGAGCGGTCGATTAGATAAAGAAGGTCGGCGCCTGGCGTCATGTTAAGCAACAATCCAGATACTACAAACAACCACAAATCATTAATACCAAACATATTCGTTATTCATTTGTCCAAATAATAGGAAACCAATCGACCCTGAGGCTCTCCCCTGTTTGCTGAGCAATTCCTGGGAAGTTAGGCGATGTTCTGCCTGGGCGTTGCCTATACCTCACGTCATCACCAACCAATCTAAAGGACATGGTACGACTGATTGAGTTTGTTGTGTTGGCGTTGGCGCCGTGCAACGTTCTAAAATCAAAAGCGACAACATCACCTGGCTCAATCGCCCATTGTTTAATTTCAAAGCCCGATTGTTCAACGTCTGGAATATCCATAAATAAGCCGTCGTCCTCGTAAAAACTTTCATTACTTGACCAACTGGTCGGTCGAATTTCTTTTTCTAACCTATGGCTTCCGGTAGCACACCTTAAAGAAAGTTCAACACTTCTTGCTTCAAGGGGAAGCCAAAAACTTACCGTTTGAGAGCCTTGCACACAATAATATGGCATGTCTTGATGCCAAGGTGTTGGCACCCCAGAACTGGCTTCTTTGTGTAGATAGTGATCGTGAAAAAACTGAGCTGTTTTAGATTGCATTAATTCTGCTGCCACCGCACCCAAAGGAGAATTTAGAACAAAATCCTGGTACTCAGGAATCCTCTGCCAATTGCAAAAATCTTCCAAAAATTGCCCTTGATGGCTATCGGCTTTATGAGTAAGTGCGCTTTCGCTAGGGTTATCAATATGAAAGTCTGCACCTTGTCTTAAGGTATCAATCCATTCTTTAAAAACACCTCGTAATACAACAACGCCATCATTATTAAAGCTTTGGATATCAGTTTTACTAAGTGCCACTGTCATGATATTTGATTAATTAACAACTTCATATTTTGAGTTCATTTTTAATAGACCTATGATAATCACTAAAGCCTTAAATTGAGAAGATAAATACAATAATTTATACACAGCTATAGAATAATCTTAAACAACTGTATTATTACTATAATTTTTTACTTCGACAACAATCTATGAAACTTTTTTCTGAGACCTTTACTATCAAAAAAATTCCCAAAGTTGTTTGGAGTTCTGAAGATTCTTTTAATCTAAAGCCTAAGCCATTGACCTTTTTATTTTTAGTATTTGGACTATTTTTGTTTGGTCTAGGAGAGAGCCTTCTTATTACCAGTGGTGCGGGTGTTGGTCCATATACTGTATTAGCTCTAGGAATATCAAATCTCACAGACTGGTCTATTGGTCTTTCTACTTTTGTTATTAGTATTTTTGTATTGCTCCTGTGGATTCCGCTTAAACAAAAACCTGGAATGGGAACAATTCTAAATGCCTTCATAATAGCATTAACAATTGAATTCTCAGTTTATTATTTACCTTATCCAGAATATTACCCGATGCAAGTTTTACAGGTCGTAATTGGCGTCCTTACTATAGGACTTGGGAGTGGATTTTATTTAATATCAAATCTAGGTGCTGGACCAAGAGATGGTTTAATGATTGGCTTACAAAAAATAAGTAACCTACCTATATATTCAATTCGAACGGTGATTGAAATAAGCGTTGTTGTCTTGGGATCAATTTGTCTGCTTAATAATATTGATAAATTATTAGGAGAAGTGGTTGGACTTGGAACGGTTATCTTTGCTTTGGGTATTGGCCCATCAGTAGCACTAGGGATTAGTATAGTTGGTAAATTATCAAAACCCATATAAGAGTTTTATGCACTTTTAATAATTACGTTACATAATTTTTATTCTTAAATTTTTCAGACTGCCATTCTCCAGTTTGCATTATTTCCCGTAAACAAGTTATCGCATTCCATACATCTTCAAATCTCATATAAAGGGGGGATATCCCAAATCGCATGACATTAGGTTCACGATAATCGCCGATAATGCCGTGCGATATTAAAGCTTGAATAATGGAGTAAGCATTTTCATGAAGAAAAGAAATCTGACTTCCACGTTGTTCTGAATTTTTTGGAGAAAAAAGCGTAAAACCAAATTCAGTGCATTCTTGTTTCATTAATTGAATAAACATTTCAGATAGCTTAGTGCTCTTTTCGCGTATTTCTATTATTGATAGATCCTTAAATATTTCCAGTCCACTCTCTATTGCTTTATAAGCAATAATTGGTGGCGTTCCACAAATAAACTTGTTAATGTCATTTGCAGGCTGATATTCCACTTCAAAGTCAAAAGGCTTAATATGCCCTAACCAGCCAGTCAATGGCTGCGAAACTTTTTCAATAAGAGAGCTATGTACAAACAAAAACCCAGGGGCGCCTGGGCCGCCATTTAAGTGCTTATATGTACAACCAACAGCGAAGTCAACACCAAGATCATGCAGATTCATCGGCAAAACACCGACGCTATGACTTATATCCCAAACAACTAGAGCACCTTTTTCATGTGCAAAAGTTGTAATTTTTTTTATATCAGTTATGCGACCTGTCTTATAGTTGATATGTGAAAGTACTACAACGGCGGTCGATGAGTCGATATATTTTTCAATCTCTTCATCCCCCTCATCCATTAAGCATCGCTCATAACTCTCACCAAACATCTTATTGACGCCCTCTAGGATATACAGATCTGATGGAAAATTTCCTGACTCACTAACAATTACTTTTCGATTCTTATTCAGCATCAGTGCAGATGAAAGAACCTTAAATAAGTTAACAGATGTACTATCAACAACGATTACTTCACCTTCTTTTGCGCCAATTAATGGCGCTATCTGGTTACCAAGATTACGGGGTAAATTAATCCAGTTTTCGTCATTCCAACTTCTAATTAAACCATTACCCCACTCTCTTTGAATTACTGAGTCTAGTGACTTAATGGTATTTTTAGGGAGAGGGCCTAAAGAGTTACCATCAAAATAAATAACATCTTTTGGTAAGGCAAATTCTTCTCGAACTTTTTTTATCGGGTCAAGCGTATCGAGCTTTATAAAGTCTTCTCGAGTTAAATTATTCATTTTCTTAAGCTAAACAAAACGAATATCATCTAAAAATGGAAATTTTTTTCTAACCTTAACTACTTCACTAGTATCAAATTCACAAACTTCATATTCAGTTTTTTCATCTGTTTGCATCAAAATCTTGCCTAGCGGATCAATTACCATCGAGGCTCCATGAAATTTTAGGCCAACACCATCATCGCCTATACGATTAACACCAACAATAAAGCACTGATTCTCTATTGCACGAGCTATTAATAAATTCTGCCAATGGAGCTCACGAGTGTATGGCCAATTCGCTATAACAAAAATAACTTCAACTTCTTTTGCAACCTGACGAAAAATTTCAGGAAAACGTAAATCATAACAAATAAAAACCGAGCAAGGAACTCCGGCCAATCCAAAGGTTACAGTTTTATCTCCAGAAGCAAAGTATTTACCTTCATTTGCATAATTAAAAGGCTGTAGTTTTGAATATTTAGCTTCTTCATTTCCATCATCATCAAAAACAAGGGCGATATTACGAGCTTT
>CAJVZH010000017.1 GCA_913020715.1 uncultured Gammaproteobacteria bacterium | reverse complement strand
GCTCCACTTTGAACCTGACCGATGTCAATACGCCACTGGTGATATTCCCTGACTGGGGAAATCAAAATGGCGTGGTACTGCGTGTTGATAACGTGCGTTTATTGCGCAGGGATCAGTAAGCCTTATAAGCTATTAGAGTGATTTTTCGATCACACACTTATCAGCCGCTAGCAGTTGTCATGCCGAATTGTAATGCTTTGATACACATTGACATAATTGTGGCGATAAACTATGTGGATTCGATTGGAGTAGGAAATTGTCTATATTTCTGAGAACAAAAATGGTAGTAGTTATTACAACCGCTGTTGGAATTGATTTAAATAAAATTTACAATTATGTCTGATAGTCTTAAAAACAATTGCTCAAACAATACCCAAGTATTTGTTCTGTTTGGAGCCACCGGAGATTTATCTCTGCGGAAAATATTCCCTGCTTGGTATCAGCTGCAACGAGCCGGTTTACTGGCGCCAACATTAAAAATACTTGCTGTCGGCAGGAATCAGTCGACTTCAGAGCAGTTTAGACAAAAGGTATCAAGTGCTCTCGCCACCTTTGCGCCGCAAAGTCAAAAAGACATTGACACTTGTCAATCTCTAATAGATCGAATTGATTATATTCAATTAGAGCTATTGGAGTCAAGTGACTACATTAAATTAAAAAGTGCTGTGGAATCTGCGGGGGCTGTGGCCACTTATTATTTAGCAACACCTCCGAGCCTTATTGAGCCAATATGTGAGAATCTTAACAAAGTTGGCGCAGTAATAAGCACAAGTAAAATTGTTGCAGAAAAACCTATTGGTTGTGATCTAGCATCTTCAAAGGCTATCAATGATAAATTAGCGTATTATTTTGATGAGTCACAAATATATCGAATCGACCACTATCTGGGCAAAGAGACGGTGCAAAATCTTATTGCTCTGCGTTTTGGCAATTCCATTTTAGCCAATCAGTGGAGTCACAAAAATATTGACTATGTTGAGATAACTGCTGTTGAATCAGTGGGTATTGAAGACCGATGGGGTTATTATGACGATGTAGGCCAAATGCGTGACATGATACAAGGCCATCTTCTGCAGCTGTTGTGTCTTGTTGCCATGGAGCCTCCTGCGCAGTTAAATGCACAAAGTATCCGTAACGAAAAAGAACAGGTATTACAAGCCTTGCGGCCGATTTCTTCAGGGAACATCCCTGATAATGTCATTCGAGGTCAATATGGTGATGGACAGTGCGCAGACGGTTTTGTGCCGGGTTATCTGAATGAAGTTGGCGCTAAGTTTCAAAGTGAAACAGAAACATTTATTTGTATTCGCGCAGAAATTGACAATTGGCGCTGGTCGGGCACGCCTTTTTATTTGCGAACCGGCAAGCGAATGGCGGAGAAAGTCACCGAGATTGTTGTCCACTTTAAGCCCGATCCTCATCATGTTTTCGACACCGATCAAAAAAGTATTGTGCGCAATACTCTGATTATTCGACTGCAACCGACAGAGGGAATTTCACTGCAAATGTTGACTAAAAGTCAAGGAATAGAACAAGGTATGCGCCTGAGACGCGATCCATTGCATCTTGATTTTATTGAATCCCAACAAGCATCTAGAATTCCTGATGCTTATGAAAGATTATTATTTGAGGTTCTCAAGGGAGATCAAAGTCTATTTGTGGGCAGAAATGAAGTTGAGCTGGCATGGGCGTGGTGTGATCAGGTGATAGGTGCATGCGACCAATCTTCTCAGCCACTCCACCCTTATCCAGCTGGAAGTTCTGGGCCGATTGAGGCTCGACAACTGATTCAAAAATATGGGCATCAATGGTATGAAGATCAATAAGCCGGATTACTTACCCGAGCATATTAACTGGCACGGCGTGAATAGTGCTGAGCAATTGTCTGAAGAGTTAAGTCAGACAATTGGGCAATTATTCTCTCAGGGGCTATCGCAAGACCAGCGTGCCAGTTTGGCAGTGTCTGGCGGGCGCACTCCTATCGCATTATTTGAAAAACTCTCAACATTTGAGCTGGATTGGAGCAAAATAGACTTGTCGTTAGTGGATGAGCGCTGGGTGTCAAGTATAAGTGACGGCAGCAATGAGCACTTAGTTAGGACTCATCTGCTTGTAAATTATGCATCTAAAGCAAATTTTGTACCAATGAAAAACGAGGCCAAAACGGCATTCGACGGTTTAGCTGAATGTGAAAAAGCTTTGCAAAACATCAAACAACCTTTTGATGTTGTGGTGTTAGGCATGGGCAACGATGGCCACACAGCGTCCCTGTTTCCCTGCAGTGAAGAATTGACTTTGGCAATGGATCCTGATTATCAGCATACCTGCATTGCTACCACGCCGACAAGCGCCCCTTATCAACGCATGAGTCTGTCGCGCAGTGCCATCAGTCGTGCCAACAATATCATTTTGCATATCACCGGCAAGGACAAGCTCAGCACTCTTGAGCTTGCTATGAACAACAAAGACGCAAGTCAAATGCCGATTTATGCTTTTTTAACCCAACCAATGAGTATTTACTGGTGTCCATAATAAATTTCAACCTACTGTCATGAAGACTTCCTTGATCAATCCATCATTAAATAAAATTACGGCCAATATTGTCAAGCGCAGCCAGCAAAGCCGCGCAGACTATTTGCAACGCATGTCTGTCATGGATACCGGCAAGGCTTCCAGAGAGATGTTATCTTGTGGTAATTTAGCACACGGCGTAGCCGCTTGTGGTCAAGGTGAGAAGGACATACTTAAATCCATGCTGCAATCAGACATCGGCATTATCTCCGCTTATAACGATATCTTGTCTGCTCATCAGCCTTATCAGAGGTTTCCAAAAATTCTTAAAGAAGCAGTGGCAGAGATGGGCAGTGTTGCACAGTTTGCAGCTGGTGTTCCGGCTATGTGTGACGGCGTGACCCAAGGTCATGACGGCATGGATTTAAGCTTATTCAGTCGCGATGTGATTGCCATGTCAACAGCCATTGCCTTGTCTCATAACTTATTTGATGCCGGCTTATGCTTAGGCGTATGCGATAAGATAGTACCCGGTTTATTAATTGGCGCACTCAGCTTTGGCCACCTGCCTTTTGTATTTGTCCCTGCGGGCCCGATGCCATCCGGCTTGCCCAATAAAGAAAAAGCTCGAATTCGGCAATTGTATGCTGAGGGAAAGGCGACTCGAGATGAGTTACTGGAATGTGAAATGGCCTCTTACCATGGCGCTGGAACCTGCACCTTTTATGGTACAGCCAACAGCAATCAACTGTTAATGGAAGTCATGGGCTTGCACTTGCCGGGCTCGTCCTTTGTGCCACCCGAAGGTGAATTCAGAGATGTTCTTACAAAAGCCGCTGCGCAGCAGGCGGTTAAGCTAACCCGCTCGCAAGATAAGGCCAGTCTGGCAAAAATCATCAGTGAAAAAACCATTGTTAATGCAATTGTTGCGCTGCTGGCAACCGGTGGATCCAGCAACCATGTTATGCACCTTGTGGCCATTGCCAGAGCCGCCGGCATCATCATCAATTGGGATGATTTTTCTGCATTATCAGAAATCACTCCCAGCATAACACGCATATACCCCAATGGTGAAGCAGATATCAATGTGTTTCATGCGGCAGGTGGTGTACCTTTCGTCATCCGAACTCTGTTAGAGGCTGGACTGTTGCATGAAGATGTGTACACAATACTAGGTTTTGGTCTTGCTAATTTCACCAAGGAGCCGACCCTCAAAGATAATAAGATTGATTGGCAAGATGCACCAAAAAGCTCCGCTCAATTGGATGTCTTGCGACCGGCAAGTTCACCTTTTGCTACAACAGGTGGTTTGACTCTATTAACTGGAAATCTAGGTCGCAGTGTGATGAAAGTTTCAGCGGTAGCCAAGGAGTGTCAACAAATAACTGCTCCTGCAATGGTGTTTGATTCTCAACAGGCTTTAAAAGATGCATTTGATCTTGGCAAAATGGAGAAGGATTTGATTGCAGTGGTGAGGTTTCAGGGCCCACAGGCGTGCGGCATGCCAGAATTACACCAACTGATAACTTATCTCGGTGTCCTGCAGGACCGGGGATTTAAGGTTGCTCTGGTTACAGATGGGCGCTTGTCTGGCGCTTCCGGTAAGGTTCCGGCTGCCACGAAGCTTTGGCCTGAGGCCCTTGACGGTGGCATAATCGCAAAAATACAAGATGGTGATGTGATAACACTGGATTGTGGCAGTAACCAGCTGAATTTGTTGGTGAGTGAAGATGAGTTAGGCCAAAGAACATTCGCTCAGCTGAGCGATAAAACAAGTGCTTATGGCATGGGTCGTGAGTTGTTTGTGCACATGCGTCAAGGCGTAAGTAGTGCAGAGTTCGGCGCAAGTTGTTTTTGGCCTTCCAAGTAAGGGCTTGTGACGTTTAAGATTTGGCGGTAAGGTTGATTATGAAAGGTACAAAACATATGGGACAATATAATTTAGTGGGTGATATTGGCGCAACAAATGCTCGTTTCTCTGTTGTAAAGGTTGGCACCTCTGATTTGGAAAATATTCGATATTTGCCGTGTACTGAGTTTGCTAATTTTCAACAAGCGATAAAAAGCTATTTAAGTGAGTTTACGGATGTAACCATTAATTCAGCATGTTTTGCGATAGCTGGAGCTGTTCATTCGAAATCATTTAAACTTGCCAATAACCATTGGCACATAAACAAAAATGATGTGACTTCGGCATTAAACGATATACCTATTCATTGGTTAAATGATTTTTCAGCTCAAGCGCTTGCCACAACAGCTCTTCCGCCTAATGATCTGCGGGTTGTTAATGCTGGCTGTATGCGCCCTGAAAGACAAAGATTGGCGATTGGTGCTGGAACTGGTTTGGGCGTTTGTGGATTGTTAAAATTGCCAAAAGGCTGGTTGACAACTCCGGGCGAAGGTGGCCACGTTGATTTTGCGCCAAACTCCGAACTGCAGTTCAAAGTATTGACCCACTTACAGAAAAAATATGGACATGTTTCAGTAGAGCGCATTTTATCTGGACCAGGAATATTGAATTTGTATCAAGCTCTGGCTGAAATTTGTGGACAAGAGGCAAAATTCAAAACCCCTGCTGAGATAACCAGTGCTGCGACAAGCTCTAATGCAGATCAACTGTCTTATGATACATTGCAGTTATTTTGTCAAATTTTTGGCCGTGTTGCAGGAGATTCTGCTTTGAATATGGGCGCTTTGGGCGGTGTCTATATTACTGGCGGCGTCATTCGGAATTTTCTTGACTTGTTCTTGGCTAGTGACTTTAAAAAGTGTTTTGAGGACAAGGGTCGCCTGCAATCCTATATGTCAGACATACCTATTTTTATCTCAACAACTCGATACATGGGGCTGCTAGGCGCAGCTCAAATTATAAATAACGCCACTCATTAGCGAACTATATATGCACACAAAAACAATTGATTCAATTTGTAAGATGAACGGCGTCATGCCAGTTCTTAAGCTGAATGATGCGCAACAAACCGCAGGAATAGGTCGGGCCCTCATCGAGGGGGGTTTAACAGTACTGGAGGTTACATTACGAAGTGAATATGGACTCAGCGCCATTAAGCAACTAAAACAACTCTACCCCGAAGCAATCATCGGCGCTGGCACAGTAACCAATGTAGACCAGTTTAAAGCATGTATTGATATGGGTGCTGATTTTATTGTTAGTCCTGGCTCTACATCTGAATTGTTGGATTTTGGCGCTCAGAGCAATATGCCGTTTTTGCCAGGCGTATCCACAGTAAGTGAAATTATGACAGCTATGGAATTCGGCTTTTACAAACTCAAATTGTTTCCTGCGTCTATTGTAGGTGGGCCAAGTTTTCTGAAGTCAGTCTACGGTCCACTTCCTCAATTGGAGTTTTGTCCAACTGGAGGAGTTACCGCCGACAATGCGCGTGATTATCTGCAACTGCCAAATGTAATGTGTGTGGGTGGAACTTGGCTGACACCACCAACTTTGGTTGAAAAGCGTGATTGGTCAGGCGTAAAAGATTTGGCCAGATACGCCTCAAGCAATTTAAACACCATGTCGTCTTATGAGTCATGAATTTTTTAGTTTGCAGATCTTGAATTTGATTGTGCTCAAATCTAGTCTTGCCATATGCGTTGAATTCTTATGGATCTAACAACACCCGCACTTCTTTTTCCGGGGATTTCTTTGCTTTTGCTTGCCTATACCAATCGATTTCAAACACTTGGGTTGTTAATTCGTCAAATGAATAAACAAAAAAATGAACTTAGTCGTGTGCAAACTAAAGAGCAGCTGATAATTTTGAAAAAACGCATTGAGTACATCAAACAAATGCAAACCTACGGGATTATCAGTTTTATTTTTTGTGTGTTTTCCATCTTTGGTCTATTTGTAGACTATGAGTTACTTGGTGTTTACCTGTTTGGTTTTAGCTTGTTGTTATTGGTGGCATCACTCGTCTACGCTCTGATTGAGACGCTTTTGTCAACCAGAGCCTTAATGATAGAGCTGGATAGCTGATTAAGTGCTAGGATTTTTTTCATGATATTTCTTTCTTACTAGTGGTTCTGTTTGCCATTGTTAGTAGTTGAGGTTATGAAGGCTGCGCTCATCGAACAATGCTTTCAGACTTGCGTGCTTTAGGGGATAACACTATTATTATTTACTTGAGCCAAGTATTTTTAGCCTTAGAATCTTTATTACTCCCTAGAAAAACTCTGGCACTAATCAAAAAGTGCATACCCGAACAGTCCCTGCCTAAATCCTTTGGAAGTGCCTCGCAAAGTTAAGCCTTTTACTTTTTCATCGTGGTAAGTTTCTCTCTTTCCAATTTGAGCAGCGGGTAGATTATCAAGTATCTTTACTGTAAAATTAGCCACTGCTTATAAATTTAGCTTTCTTGTTTAACATTTCGGACACACAAAAGACAAGGAAGTATCGCGTTAGAGCTTTACAGAGATGTGGGGCCTTTTTTGTATCAAACCCTAGGAGAAAATATGAAAGTTGAAAATGGAAAAGTAGTAACAATGCACTACACGCTCAAGAATGACGCTGGTGATGTGATTGATTCGTCTGAAGGCAAAGAGCCGATGCCATTTTTACAAGGCCACGGTAACATTATTCCTGGCTTAGAAACTGCATTGGAAGGCAGTAAAGTAGGTGATAAGCTTGATGTTTCAGTTGAGCCAGAAGAGGCTTACGGTCTTAGACTTCAGGACGCTATTCAAGAAATTCCAAGCTCAGCACTTCAGGGTGTTGATAATGTGACTGTTGGTATGCAGCTTCAATCACAGGACGAAGAGGGTCACCCCTTTGTTGTCACTGTGACAAAAATTGAAGATGAAGTGATTACGGTTGACGCCAATCACCCATTAGCTGGTGAGACCTTGCATTTTGCGGTCAGTATTGAGTCTGTCCGTGACGCGCAAGAGGAAGAAATCTCTCACGGTCACGTCCACTAAAACACCTTACAAAAGGGCATTATGAAGTCACATAATTGCCCTTTATGCTCTTCAAATAAAACCCAACTTTATCACACTGACGATACTCGTCAATACCACGCTTGCTGTGTGTGTGAGTTTGTTTTTGTTCCGAGTGCTTTTCATCTAAGTGAAGTCGATGAAAAATCCCGCTACGATCAACATAATAACGATCCAAACGATACTGACTACCGACGGTTTTTGTCGCAAGTAGCAAAACCTTTGTTAGAGAGGCTGCCTAAACAAGCTAAAGGGCTTGATTTTGGCTGCGGTCCAGGCCCAACGCTATCGGTTATGTTTGAAGAGCAAGGCTATACGGTCGATTTATTCGATAAGTTTTATGCTCAGAATGACGCAGTTTTTCACTGTAAATACGATTTTATTACAGCAACCGAAGTTGTTGAACACTTATCTCAACCTGCATTTGAACTGAGTCGCTTATGCGATATGTTAAATCCTAGTGGCGTCCTTGGCGTGATGACTGAAATGCTGTCAGATAGTGTGAGTTTTACGGACTGGTATTATAAGAACGATCCTTCGCATATCGGATTTTTTAGTCGAAAAACGTTTCTATATTTAGCTAAATTATGGCAGTTAAAATTAACTATCGTCTCTGACAGGGTGGTTATTTTCGAGAAATAATTGAGCCGCCTAATCTTCGAGTAAGCGAAGGTAGCTATTGTATCGATAAGGGTGAATATCACCCGATTCCAAGGCCTCTTTGATCGCGCAGTTGGGCTCGTTGATGTGCTGACAATTTCTAAAGCGGCAATGACCGAGCAGGGGTTGAAATTCTATAAAGCCGTTGAGAATGTCCTTTGTGCTAAGGTTGTCCAGCTGAAATTCTCGAATACCAGGTGAGTCAATCAAGTCACCTCCACTGGCGATTTTGTAAATACAAGTGTTGGTTGTCGTGTGTTTTCCAAGCTTGCTTTTTTCACTGATTTCATTCACTCTAATGTTTAAATCGGGAATAAGCTCATTAATGAGAGAAGATTTACCAACGCCAGACTGACCTAGAAAGATATGCGTTTTATCGGCTAATTGTTGTTTTAAATCATCTAAATTTAGGCGATCTTTAACACTGATAAAGTGCAGTTCATAGCCAAGATTTTGATAGACTAAGAAATCCTTATGAAGATTTTCCATGTCGTCGAGCAACTCGATTTTATTGACAACAATAGCAATTGGTAAATTGGCATTTTCGGCTACGACAAGGTAACGATCAATGAGGTCTAGCTGATACTTTGGTTCTGCAGCTACTACTAACCATAATTGATCAACATTTGCGGCGATTAACTTTTCTTGTCTTTTGAGCTCACTTTTGCGTGGCAGTAAAGCAGTAACAATGCCATTGTCATTGTCGGTGGGTTGGAATATTACCTCATCTCCAGCGACCGAAAGATCGATGTTTCGTCTACTGGTACACTGGAATAATTCACCATTGCTGGATTCTACAAGTTGGCGTTGGCCATAACGAGTGACTACTCTGCCTTTTTGCTCTTCGCCATTGGTGCTTGTCTCTGATTCGGCTTTTTCTGATGCTTTGTTGGCTCTGGCAATACGCTCGGCTTGAACCTTCTCGGCGCGCCACTTTTGTCGCCTGTTTAACGCCAAGGTTGTCCTGCGAAGAAGTTGGTGTTTATACCTACTATAAAGAGCTTAATTGACATAAGGTTTATTTGAGCCTCTCAATGCGTAACGTGGCACTTGGATGAGTATCATGAAATGCCGAGTAATATTTATCTGGAGAGAGTGACGATGAATTCTCTTTGTAAAGTTTTACCAGTGAAGATATTAAGTCGTTGGCATCCGTGTGTCTTGCCGCAAAAGCGTCCGCCTGAAACTCGTGTTTGCGTGACATCAGGTTGCTAAACGGGGTAATGAAAAAGCTAAATACCGGTAAGATTAGGCTGAAAATAACGAGTGCCGTATGGTTGGAGGCCTGTGAAATGCCAAGGCCAAAGAAAAACCAGCTCTGTTCAATAAGGTAGCCAAGTAGGGCGAGACTGATTAAGCTAAAAACAAAAGAACTAATCATACGTTGGCGGATGTGTTTGTGATGAAAATGGCCTAATTCATGCGCAAGAATAGCCTCCACTTCTCGATCTTCCATGCCGTTAAGGAGTGTGTCAAAGAATACAATTCTTTTGTTTTTGCCCAGGCCGGTGAAGTAAGCGTTACCATGAGAAGATCTTTTGGAGCCATCCATCACAAAGATGCCATCATTTTTGAAGCCAGTCCTTTGGAGTAAATTGTCTATTCGTTCATTGAGGTTGCTATTTTCTAGCGGTTTGAATTTGTTGAAAATTGGGGCGATGAAAGTTGGATAAATCCACATCATGATAAGGCTAAAAATACTGATTGTTAGCCACACGTATATCCACCAAGCGCTGCCCATTGCCCCCATTAAAAATAGGATAGCATAAATGAGTGGTATGCCAACAATAAAGGTTAGTATTAACTCTTTTAATAGGTCACCGATAAAGGTGATAGGTGACATTCGATTAAAGCCAAATTTTTGCTCGAGAACAAAGTTTCTATAAAAACTAAAGGGCAGGTCAATCAAACTGGCGATGAGCATAATGCTTAATATAAAAGCAGAGCCTTGAATTAAAGGGGAGTCGGTGATGATGTCTCGCCAAAACAAATCAAGTTGGTTGATTCCTCCACCTATAGTCCACAATAGCAGGACAACTGTTGAGGCAATAACTTCAAAATGACTTACCAATAATTTGGCTTGTGTGTAGCGACCTGCTTTTTGATGGTCCTCAAGAGAGATGTCATTTTTAAAGCCTTCCGGTACTTCATTATATGTTGCTTTAATGGCGCGATCTTGCCTAAAGTTAAGCCATAGAAGGGCGACGACCGAGGCAAGTATAGCCAGGAGAAAGATTAAGGTAAATAAATTAAATTCCATGTCTTTAACAAAATGTAACGAATCCTAAGTATTTTACAGCCTATAGAGCTCAGAGTCAGTTGTGATTAACAATCTATCTTTGCTACGGGTTGGTAGATAATTGCTTGATTTCAACAGTCTTAGAGTGGTGTTATATTTGATGAATAAAAACTCGACATGGGTATAATCCTTTTATCAATGTGAGTTAAGAAAACACAGATTATTATTGGCTGCGAGATTATTAGCGCGGCCATATTTTTACAGAATTAGGATTAATTATGAGCACAATGGCGGATAGAGATGGTTTCATCTGGATGGATGGAGAGTGGGTAGAGTGGCGTGAAGCGAAGGTACATGTGCTTACTCATACCCTGCATTACGGTATGGGAGTCTTTGAAGGTGTGCGTGCTTATGAGACAAAAAACGGTACGGCAATATTTAAATTAGAAGAACATACCGATCGCTGGTTTAATTCAGCAAAAATTTTGGGAATGACCATCCCATTTGACAGAGAAACACTAAACCAAGCCCAACGCGAAGTGATTACAAGGAACAACTTGAAATCAGCCTACATGCGCCCAATGTGTTTTTACGGCTCTGAAGGCATGGGCCTTAGAGCTGATAACCTAAAAGTGCATACTATGATTGCGGCTTGGGAGTGGGATGCTTATTTAGGTGAGGAAAATATGACAAAAGGTATTCGTATTTGCACATCTTCATTTGTTCGCCAACACAGTAATCCAGCATTGGTGGAAGCAAAAATGAACGGCAATTATGTCAACTCTATGATGGCCCTAAAGGAGGCTTTAGATAAAGGCTTTGATGAGGCATTAATGCTGGATGACAAAGGTTTTGTTTCTGAAGGCAGTGCGGAAAATATTTTTGTTATACGCGAAGGTAAAATTTATACACCTTTCTTAACATCGGCCTTGACCGGAATTACTCGCGACACCATCTTCACGCTAGCTCGAGATTTGGGTTATGAGGTTATTGAAAAGCAACTCACTTGTGAAGATGTTAGTAGTGCGGATGAGGCGTTCTTTACAGGTACCGCGGCTGAAGTAACGCCAATTAGGGGGCTTGATGAGCACACAATTGGAAGCGGCACTCGTGGTCCAATAACAGAGAAATTACAAGCTCTTTATTTTGACTGTGTTGCCGGGAAAAACAAGAAGTATGAAAGTTGGATAGCAAAAGGTAAGTGTTAATGGGTGGTAATCAAACAAAACATAAAAGCTTTAGCTTGGTTGCAAAGGAGGATTTGCCTCTTCACTGCCCACCCAAAGAATCTCAAAAGTGGAATATGCACCCAAAAGTATTTCTTTTATTTGACGAGCAAGGAAAAACAAGCTGTCCGTATTGCGGTGCCAGCTATGAACTAGAACAGTAATCGGCAAACACCAAATGGCCAAAATGCTAGAAAATATCGTATTAGTTGGCCCAATGGGCTCTGGAAAAACGACCGTTGGACGTCGTTTGGCTGACGAACTTGGTCGTGATTTTTTTGACTCTGATCACGAAATAATTGATAAAACAGGCGTAAGCATAGAGCATATTTTCGATATTGAAGGCGAAAAAGGCTTTAGAAGTCGAGAGTCGCAAATGCTCTCTGAGCTAAGCCAAAAGTCTGGGGCGGTTATTGCTACCGGTGGCGGTATTGTTCTGATGCCTGAAAATAGGGCTTTATTGCAACAATCTGGCGTTGTAGTGTATTTGGCCTCATCCATTGAGCAGTTATTAAAAAGAACGTCAAAATCTAATAATAGACCCATACTTGAAAAGAGTCTTGACCGTGAAAAGACGATTCGTGACATTCTGAGCGAAAGAGAGGCTTATTACCGGGAAGTGTCAGTCCTGGAGATCGACACAACGGGCAAGCAACTGTATGAGGTTATCGAGGACATTAAGCAATATGCACAACGCTAAAAATAGAATATTAACACTTTGCTTTGTTGCACTTTGCACTGAGGCTAGCGCTCTATCGGTTGATGAGTACACCTCAGTACTGATTAAAACACACCCTTATTTCTTACAATTGTCTCTCTCCGAAGAGGCGAGTTTGATTGATCAGCAAGCGGCGCTCACTTATACAGAGTGGAATATTAGGGGCTCTGTCAACAACAGTAACACTTCTGGTGACCACCTTGCCTCTAGACCATACAGCGATTTAAGTATCACTGCATATGAAGTTTCGGCCAGAAAGAATATCGAGAAAACAGGCGGAAATATAAGCTTAAGCCATTCGTGGAATCGCAGCAATCGGGATGGTTCAGTATCTGGCTCCAATGCAGTTGGAGTGGATTATTCCCAACCACTATTGCAGAATAAAGGTGGTCTTAACGACCGATTGGGTGCCGATATAGCTGCGATTGAAGTTACCACGCAGGGTCTAAATCGTGCAGAGCAGTCCGAGAGTTTTGTTGCATTAAGGATTAAAAGATTGATTGACTTGGTGTTGGCCCAGGAAAAAGAGAGTGTATATCGCCAACAACTCAACTTAACGATAACACAACTTCAGCTGGTTGAAAATAAGCTCAGCAGTGGACTTGTTGAGCGCTCTGAATTGTTGGGCGAGTTGGATGCAAAATTACGAGCAGAGCAACAATGGTTGCAAGCCCAACAAGAACTGTCTTTGTTAAGACAAGAACTTGCGGCGCAGATTAATATTCATCCAAGCGCAATGGTTATAGAGTTTGATCTTTATCAACACCATGATATTGTTCGAATTGACGTTGGGACGGCCTTACCGCAGCTGAGATTAATACAGCAAATACAGCTAGAGAAGCAGAAATTACTTCGTCAGCGCCAAAGCCTTGATAATAAGTTACTACCTTCTGTTAATTTGAGTATCGGATTGAGCGCTCAAGGCGAGGCCACTGACTACTTGGATGGTTTTTCCAATCAAGATCAATCTTGGCGAGTGGGTGTTGATGTTTCGTATCCTCTGGGTCAAAACAAAGCCAAGCTTGATTTGCAGAGCTCTGATATTTCTCTTGCGCGTTTAAATGCACGACAACGCGAAGTAGAGATGAATACCAAGCAACAAATTAGCAACCTTGTTTCCCAGATGAGCCTCTTGAGTAAAATGATGCAGACAAGCCTAGCGCAAATACAAATTGCCGAGGATAAGTTGGGCGAAGAGGAGTTAAGATACAACAATGCTAGAGGTCAGAAAAGCTGGCTGATTGGCGCTGAAAAAGCGCTTAATATGGCGAACTTCGCTTACGCCCAAGTTGCTGCAAGTTATCAAAAGACTGTTGTTGAATATCGTTCTGCAATCGATCTATTGTTATAGGTATGCTCCGCTATAAGCTCTTTCCAGAAAAGCCTTTTGCGCATATTTTTCGCCTACAACTTGAAATTAAAGAGCCTCAAGATTCTGGCCAAATAATCTCTCTTGCTAACTGGATACCTGGCAGTTACCTTGTACGTAATTTTGCCAAACACGTTGTTTCTCTATCTGCATCCAGTGATGGCGACAGGATCAAAGTAAAAAAGCTAGATAAAAATCATTGGCAGTGCGATCCGTGTAGCGGGGTTTTGCTGGTTGAATATGAAGTTTACGCTTTCGACTTATCGGTAAGGAGCGCCTACCTCAGTGATGAAAGAGGTTTTTTTAATGGCACCAGTATTTTCTTAAAAGCCCATGACTTTGAAGATGAGCCTTGTGAAATAGAAATTCACCAACCGCCAAAATCTCAAAGCAAAGGTAGCTGGAAAATAGCGACGACGCTTGAAAAATTGTACGAATCCAAAACACATTCAACTTATCAAGCCTCTAATTACAATCAGCTCATTGATCACCCGGTGGAAATGGCGGACTATCAGTCGTTTGATTTTTCTGTTTCCGGCATTCCACATCAAATGGTATTGACGGGTGAGCATAATACTGACACTGATCGATTAGTATCCGATTTAAGACTTATTTGCCAACACCATGTTGATTTTTTTGGAAACAACACGCCTTTTGATCGCTATCTGTTTCTTACCTTGGTAATGACGAAGGGTTTTGGTGGACTTGAGCATGCTGATTCCACCAGTTTGATATGCTCAAGAGAGGATTTACAAGATTCTCATATTGAAGAGCCGACTTCAAATTACACGCGCTTTATATCACTTTGCTGTCATGAGTATTTCCATGCTTGGTGGGTGAAAAAATTAAGACCTTCGGTTTTCTTAAAGCCGAGCTTGAATCAAGAGGCTTATACCGAACAGTTGTGGATCTTTGAAGGCTTTACCTCGTATTATGATGAATTGGCCTTACTAAGAGTTAAGATATTGTCATCCGATTCGTACCTGAATTTATTTGCCAAAACGGTGACTCGGGTTTGCAGTGGTAGCGGGCGTTTAAAGCAATCCATTGCCGAATCCAGCTTTGATGCCTGGACAAAGTTTTATCAGCAAGATGAAAACGCGCCAAATTCCATTGTTAGTTACTACGGTAAGGGTGCGTTACTCGCCTTCGTGCTTGACGTAGAAATACGAAAGACAACGAAAGACACAGTCACACTTGACGACGTGTTGCGTTATGCATACACTCATTATTCAGACTCCGGTCTAGAGGATGATGATATGGCTAGCATTGTAAAAAAACTCACCAAGCAATCTTTTGAGGATTTTTTCGAAAAATATCTTTACGGTGTGGACGAATTACCGCTGCAAGAAGCCTTCAGCTATGTTGGCGTTGATTGCCAGTTTGGTGTTAATGCAAAAGATTTGGTTGCTTTTGGCGTGAGAGTGACTAACGACAATGGCTCATCCAAGATAACCCAGGTTCTGGATGACGGTTGTGCGCAAGCAGCCGGACTTTTTGTTGGCGATGTGATCATTGCTGTCGATGACGTTAAAGTAGCACACGAGAGCCTTGTGTCGCTCATTAATAAGTCGGCTTCAGGTGCAGTGCTTAAGTTTACAATAACCCGAGATCAATTGATGAAAGAAGTACTTGTAAAGTTATCGTTTAACAACAAGTCTCACTGCACTTTGAGTTTGACGAATGATCTTGATGTCAGAACCAAAAAACGCCAAAAACAATGGTTTTATGGAGCGGCAAAATGATTAGATTTTTTTTGTTTTTTTGTTCGATTCTGCCGCTTGGGTTGAATCACCTTCTTGGTGCAACAATTGGAAGGTTGTTGTATCGTTTTGGCTCTGATGCCAAGCGAGTAACGTTTCAAAATATAGCACTCTGTTTTCCGGAATTGTCTCAACAAGAGCGCGATTCTCTTCTTAAGAAGTCACTGATTGAAACAGGCAAAGGTCTTTCAGAATCGGGTTGGGTGTGGAATAAAAGTTTTAAAGTTAATGCAAAATATATTCGTCGTTTTATTGGAAAAGAACATCTGGATGGCGCTGAAAAAACAATTCTATTAACGCCGCATATGGGTTGCTGGGAGATAACAGGACGAGTGATTGCATGCGAGAGGGCGCTTACTTTTCTCTACAAACCACTGAGCAAACAAGAGCAAAATACTTATCTTTTTGAGCGTAGAAATCAGGGTAATTTAACGATGGCAAGTGCCGATAAATCAGGCGTTCTTAAATTGCAACGAGCAATGGCGAAAGGGCAGTTGATTGGCATTTTGCCAGACCAAGATCCAGGGGATGAGGGTGGCATCATGGCGCCGTTTTTCAATCACCCTGTCAACACCATGACCTTGCTGGCAAAGCTGGCCAAAAAGAATAATGCTAAGGTGGTTATGCTTTGGGCTAAGCGACTTGACAAGGGTCAAGGATTTGATCTGATTGCCGAGCCAATTGATATTCTTACAGGTGCAGATGATGTGCTCGCACAAGTAAGCAAAATGAACGCCGCTATTGAGGCGCTTGTTCGTCAGTGTCCAGAGCAATATCTATGGAGTTATCGTCGGTTTAAGTCAAGTCACTCTTACGACGAATAAGCCTGTATTTTGTATGCCAACAATGGCTTTCGTATTAGCTCACTTCAAAGCCAATATGGTATAATTTTTCGCATGAAAATGATTGAAGACATCCGTAGCGTTTTTAAGCGCGATCCAGCCGCTCGTAATATGTTTGAGATTATTACTTGTTATTCTGGCGTGCAAGCCATTATTTTTTACCGCTTCACCCATATGCTTTGGGGTTGGAAGTTGTTTTGGCTCGCACGATTTATTTCGACATTTGCGCGCTGGGTGACCGGTATTGAGATCCATCCAGGGGCTGTTATTGGCCGACGTTTTTTTATCGATCACGGCATGGGTGTCGTCATTGGTGAAACCGCTGAAATCGGTGACGACTGCATGATGTATCACGGCGTTACTTTGGGTGGTACAACCTGGAATAAAGAGAAGCGCCATCCAACCTTGAAAGACGGGGTGGTGATTGGTGCGGGTGCTAAAATTTTAGGCCCAATCACGCTTGGAAACAACGTACGTGTTGGCTCGAATTCGGTTGTGGTTAAGTCCATTGATGATAATTGCACTGTGGTTGGTATTCCTGGCCGTGTGCTCGATAAGAAGGTGGGTGACAGTGATAAGTTTGACTCTTATGCTGTTAGTACCAGTGCCAATGAAAGTGATCCTACCGTCAAAGCGGTGAAGTCAATTATTGAACATTTGGCGGATATCGATAAACAGTTAGAGAAGGTCTCCAATGCTTTTTATGTTTCTGAAGAGCAGAAACAAATTGATGACGCTGCAGACAGTGAAAAAAGTTAAGTAATAAGTGAATTTAATACTTGACTGTTTTACTGGGTCAATTGTATAATATTGCCAACTTATTTCCACTGGAGATGTAATGCAACTGACGACAAAAGGCCGCTATGCTGTAACTGCAATGCTTGATCTTGCGTCCAACGATACTGGCAGGCCTGTAACGCTTGACATTATTTCGCAGAGGCAAAATATTTCGCTTTCATACCTAGAGCAACTGTTTGCCAAATTACGTAAAGCATCATTGGTAAAAAGCGTTCGTGGCCCTGGTGGTGGTTACCTTTTAAGTCCACCTGCGGAAGATGTGACTTTAACCCAGATTATTGAGGCAGTTGATGAGAATATTGATCTTCGACGTTGCCATGGACTGAAAAATTGCTTGAGAGGTCGCGAATGCGTATCGCATCATTTGTGGTGTGAAGTGAGCGATCAAATAAGAAGTTTTTTAAGCGATAAAAATCTTCAACAAGTAATGGATGATTACAACATCCATAAAAATTTAATAGATAAGGAAATATAGAAATGTCAACTCCAACTTATATGGATTATTCAGCAACCACGCCAGTAGATGAGCGTGTTGCTAAAAAGATGGTCGAATGCCTAACAATGGAAGGTAATTTTGGTAACGCCGCCTCTCGCTCGCATTATTACGGCTGGCAGGCTGAGAAAGCCATTGACATTGCAAGAGATCAGGTGGCAAGCTTAGTGGGCGCCGATCCAAGAGAAATTGTTTGGACGTCGGGTGCAACCGAGTCGGATAATTTAGCAATTAAAGGTATTGCGCAGTTTTATCACAAGCGTGGTAAGCATATTATTACCCTTAAAACTGAACACAAGGCGGTGCTTGATACTTGTCGCCAATTGGAGCGTGAAGGCTTTGAGGTAACTTATCTTGATCCAATGGCTAATGGTTTATTGGACATTGAAGTCTTTAAAGCAGCATTGCGCGAAGACACAATTTTGGTCTCTATCATGCATGTTAATAATGAAATTGGCGTCATTCAAGACCTTCAGACAATTGGTGATATTTGCCGAACAAACAAAACATTTTTCCATGTGGATGCAGCGCAGTCTGCAGGCAAGGTGGATATCGATTTAGAGTCTCTTCCTGTGGATTTAATGAGTTTCTCTGCACACAAAATTTATGGCCCTAAAGGCATGGGTGCTTTATACGTTAGACGTAAGCCACGTGTGCGTATCGAAGCGCAAATGCACGGTGGTGGTCATGAGCGCGGTATGCGTTCTGGCACCTTGGCAACGCACCAAATTGTTGGTATGGGTGAGGCTTTCGCTATTGCCGAAGCTGAAATGAAAGAAGAAAACCAAAAAATTGAAAAATTGCGTGATCGCCTGTTGGCAGGATTTACCGACATGGAAGAAGTTGTGATTAATGGCGATATGGAAAGCCGTATCCCTGGCAACTTAAACATCAGCTTTAACTATGTTGAAGGCGAATCATTGATGATGGCAATTTCTGATATTGCTGTATCTTCTGGTTCGGCTTGTACTTCAGCCAGTTTGGAGCCGTCATATGTGCTTCGTGCGCTGGGGTTGAGTGATGAGCTAGCACATAGCTCAATTCGCTTCACCATTGGTCGTTATACGACAGAAAGTGAAGTTGATGAGGCAATCACACTTGTTAGAGAAAAAGTTCAAAAATTGAGAGATTTGTCGCCTTTATGGGATATGTTTAAAGACGGTATTGATTTAAGTACTGTTGAGTGGGCTGCCCACTAAAGACACCTATATTTGTGATATTAATAGGCACCTTAGCGGTGTAGAATGAAATTTAAGCGTTAAACAGGAGTAATTTATGGCGTATGGAAAAAAAGTATTGGATCATTATGAAAACCCTAGAAATGTAGGTGTTTTAGATAAAGATGCTAAAAATGTAGGTACTGGTATGGTTGGTGCACCGGCGTGTGGCGATGTAATGCGCTTGCAAATTCAGGTTGACGCCAATGGCGTTATTGAAGATGCAAAGTTCAAAACATACGGTTGCGGTTCTGCCATTGCCTCATCTTCTCTATTAACAGAGTGGGTTAAGGGCAAGACATTGGACGAAGCGGCACAAATCAAAAATACCGAAATTGTTGAAGAGTTAGAGCTCCCTCCGGTGAAAATCCATTGCTCAGTTTTGGCTGAAGATGCGATTAAAGCGGCGATTAACGATCTAAAAGAAAAAGCTGGATAATTATGGCAATTTCCCTTACCACTAAAGCTGCAGCGCGCATGGTTGATTATTTAAGCAACCGTGGCTCGGGTATTGGTGTGCGTCTTTCTGTACAAACGACGGGTTGCTCTGGTTTGGGTTACAATATGGAATTTGTTGATGACCTTAACGAAGACGACAGTGTTTTTGAGGACAAGGGTGTACAAGTTATTGTTGATGCTAAAAGTTTGATCTACATTGATGGTACCGAAGTGGATTACCAAAAAGAAGGTCTCAACGAGGGCTTCGAGTTCAACAATCCAAACTCCAAGGCCGAATGCGGTTGCGGTGAATCGTTTACTGTTTAAACAGTTTCGTTAAATTTCCAATTTAGTAAGCCAATGCAAAATTATTTTGAATTGTTTGATCTTGAGGCTACCTTTGCAATCGACGATCAAGCATTAAGTAGCGCTTATCAGACGCAAGTTTCCAAGTTCCACCCGGACAAATTTGCTTCAAAGAGTCCTTCAGAGCAGTTGCAGGCTTTACAAAATACCTCATTGATCAACTCTGCTTATGATGCGCTAAAATCGCCTCTTGAACGTGCCAGTTATTTGTTGACACTTGAGGGAATTGATCCTTTTGATCACAAAGACACGCAAATGGATGTGAGTTTTCTGATGGCACAAATTGAACTTCGGGAGCAGCTTGATAGTATTAAGTCTCAACAAGACGAGTTGGGTTTGGATGATTACATTGGCGACATTCAATCGCACATCGCTGAAAATGTTGCTGCTATTTCGGTCTCTTTTGCAGGCTCGGATGGTTTGCAAAAAGTGAAAAATTTGGTGCGCGAACTGAAGTTTTATTCGCAGCTTAATAAAGAAGCGAACCGTCTCATGGACGAGTGGTTGTAGCTGCAATATAAGAATAATACAAAACATGGCATTATTACAAATTTCAGAACCCGGCCAATCAACGGCACCACACCACCATCAATTAGCTTGTGGTATCGACTTAGGAACAACCAATTCATTAGTTGCAAGTGTGATGAGTGGCCAAGTAACACTCTTTACCGATGACAATAATGAGGCGATGTTGCCCTCTGTTGTCCATTGCGGTCAGGGCAAAAAACCGATTGTGGGTTGTGATGCTTGTCATTACGCAACAACCGACCCAACTAATACTATTTTATCGGTCAAACGCTTTATGGGTTTGAGCTTTACAGAAGTTAGCGAACTCAAGAACTGCCCTTATCGATTGCTTGAAAATGGCAACAACGTTCTCTTTCAAACAGCGATGGGCGATCTTTCAGCTGTCGAAATTTCTGCGAGTATCCTCTCGGCATTGAAGCATCGTGCTGAAAGCGCCTTGGGTGGTGATTTGGTGGGTGCGGTGATCACCGTGCCGGCTTATTTTAATGACGCCCAAAGACAATCAACAAAAGATGCCGCAACCTTAGCGGGCATTAATGTCTTAAGGTTGTTAAATGAACCAACGGCTGCAGCTATTGCTTACGGCTTAGAGTCGGGTGAAGAGGGCATTCATGCCGTGTACGACTTAGGTGGTGGCACTTTTGATATCTCTATTTTAAGCTTTAAAAAAGGCGTTTTCCAAGTACTGGCAACCGGTGGCGATTCAAATTTAGGCGGCGATGATTTTGATCAACTAATCGCCGATGATTGTAAAAAATTACTTGAATTGGATGCACTTTCGCCTGCTCAAATACAAAATTTAAAATTGTTTTCACGTCAGGCAAAAGAAACTCTCACAACGAAAAATAGCGCGGAGTTTAGCTTTGACGACAGATCTTATAAAATCACTAGAGCGCATTTTGATACATTGGCAACACCGCTGTTAAAAAGAACTTTGTTGCTCAGTAAAAGAGCCCTAAGAGATGCGTCGGTTGAAATCTCGGAAGTGAAGGACGTGGTCATGGTTGGCGGCTCAACTCGCATGCCAATTATTCGCGAACAAGTAGGCGCGCTTTTTGATAGGCACGTACTGTGCTCAATTAACCCCGATGAGGTGGTTGCAAAGGGTGCAGCGATTCAGGCCAATATATTGGCCGGAAATAAAAGCAAGGATGACCTGTTACTGCTAGACGTATTACCCCTTTCACTGGGTTTAGAAACCATGGGTGGCTTGGTTGAAAAGGTGATTCACAGAAACACCACCATTCCTATTTCTAGAGCACAAGAATTTACAACTTTTAAAGACGGCCAAACCGGCATGAGTATTCATGTGTACCAAGGCGAACGCGAGTTAACGCAAGATTGCCGCTCTCTTGGAAGTTTTGAACTAAAAGGAATCCCGCCGATGGTGGCTGGCAGTGCTAGAATTCATGTGGAATTTCAAGTGGACGCTGACGGTCTTTTGTCGGTCAACGCCTCGGAGAAAACGTCAGGCGTTAAGGCTGAAGTAGTCATTAAGCCTTCTTTTGGCCTTAGTGATGCTGAAGTTGAAAAAATGCTGAAAGACTCCATTATTTTTGCTCAAGAAGACGTCTTGCTAAGGCAGCTCCACGAGCAAAAGGTAGATGCTGAGCGTACTATTGAGGCGATTGATTCCGCGTTAAGTTTGGATAAACATTTACTTGATGAGGCGATGCTGAAAGAAATTCTTGATGCAAGAGATCAACTGCAATCTGTTATTAGTTCAGACGATGCAACTGAAATTAAAACTAGCGTTGATGCGCTGGAAGCTAAAAGCGCAAAATTTGTAGAAATGCGCATGAATAAATCCATTATGAGCGTCATGCAAGGTCATAGTGTTGAAGAATTTAACGAATAACTAAGGAGTTAATAGTGCCACAAATAATCATCCTTCCTAATGAAGAGTTTTGTCCTGAGGGCGTTGTCATTAATGCGGACAAAGGGACGAGTGTTTGTCGAGCTCTATTAGCCAACGATATTGAAATTGAACACGCTTGTGAAATGTCAAACGCATGCACAACATGCCACATTCATATTCGTGAAGGCTTTGACTCTATGAAGGAGTCCGATGAAACTGAGGACGATTTATTGGATAAGGCATGGGGTCTCGATCCAGACTCTAGACTGTCTTGTCAGGCTATTTTGCAAGATGAAGACCTGGTGATTGAAATACCGAAGTACACAATCAACCAAGTTTCTGAAATGCATTAATTGCAAAGGTCTCTTAAACTACTCAATCGTAATATTAGGGAAAGCGCCGACACTCTCACTCTGAAGTGAAAGCGATGCAGCCAACTTCCTAGCAATGTCTTTATAAATTTCAGCTGTTTTCCCCTGCGGGTCCTTAACAACCGTCGGTGTACCTTCGTCTACATCGGTTCTAATGTTAATCTCTAAAGGCAGTGCGCCTAAGAATTCTGCGCCTGAGTCTCTCGCCATATCCGCACCACCACCACGGCCAAAAATAGCCTCGGCATGACCGCAGCTGGAGCAAATATGCATCGACATATTTTCAATAATTCCAAGAATAGGTATATTGACTTTCTCAAACATTGCCAGACCTTTTTTCGCATCAATTAATGCGATGTCCTGAGGTGTTGTGACGATAACTGCGCCACTGACTGGGATTTTTTGTGAAATAGTGAGCTGAGTATCGCCGGTACCCGGTGGCATGTCGATAATCATATAATCAATATCATTCCACTCTGTCTTGTGAATCAGCTGATCTAGGGCTTGGGTTACCATCGGGCCACGCCAAACCATTGGTGAGGCTTCGTCGACTAAGTAACCAATCGACATGCTTTGGATTCCGTGGGCCGAAACGGGCACCATATTGCCGCTCTCTGTGCCTTCAGGCTTGAGGTCTTTTACTCCTAGCATGCGCGGTTGAGAAGGGCCGTAAATGTCTGCATCAAGAATAGCAACCTTGGCACCTTCGTTATGAAGCGCAAGTGCAAGATTAACCGATGTCGTTGATTTGCCAACGCCACCTTTACCAGAAGCAACGGCAATAATATTTTTAATGCCTGGCAAGGCATTGGCGCCGTTTTGAGTTGCGTGCGAGGTGATTTTTGAGCTAATCGAAATATTCAGATCAGAAGCGCCAGAATCGGACAGTGCCGTTTTAATTGACTGCTTGAGTTCGGTGTGATAACTGTTTGCAGGGTACTTGAGAACAACCTCAATATTCAGTTTATTGCCTTCAATGTTGATGGCCTTAATAGATTCGGATGAAACAATGTCCTGCGAGGTGTGTTTGTCAACGACAGTTGATAGTAATTTCTCAACACTCTCTTGGCTTAAATTTGTCAATTGATTGACTCCAGTCGGTAAAATAGCGCTATTTTATCGCACAACAGACCCTCAACACCTTAATTTATGTTGAGCCTATTGATCATTAAGCATGTCTAAACGCAGAATTCTCGTTACTTCAGCACTTCCTTACGCCAATGGCGAAATTCATTTGGGGCATTTGCTCGAATACATTCAAACCGATATCTGGGTAAGATTCCAGAAGATGATGGGCAATGAGTGTCACTATGTTTGTGCCGATGATGCTCATGGCACGCCTATCATGCTTAAAGCCGATGAGATGGGTATTACGCCTGAAGAGTTGATTGGTGCTGTGAGTGAGCGTCATCAAGCCGACTTTGCTGACTTTAGTATTAATTTCAGTCAATACCACTCCACCCATTCCGATGAAAACCGTGAAATATCGAGTGAGATTTATAATCGTCTAAACAAGGCGGGCTACATAAAGACGCGCACCATTTCTCAAGCATTTGACCCCGAAAAACAAATGTTTTTGCCAGATCGCTTTATCAAAGGCACCTGCCCGAAGTGTAGCGCTGATGATCAGTACGGTGATAACTGTGAGGCCTGTGGTGCAACGTACTCTACAACTGAACTCATCAATGCTAAGTCGGTTGTTTCTGGCGCGACCCCAATTGAAAAAGACTCTGAGCACTACTTTTTTGACCTGCCACAATTTGAACAAGCGCTTAAAGATTGGACTAATGCAGGCCACTTACAAGACGAAGTAAGCAACAAACTGGCCGAGTGGTTTGAGCAGGGCCTCAAGCAGTGGGATATTTCACGAGACAAGCCGTACTTTGGCTTTCAAATTCCAGGCACTGAAGATAAATATTTTTACGTTTGGCTGGATGCACCCATTGGCTATTTTGCGAGTTTTAAAAAGTTTTGTGACGGCAACAACGTTAATTTTGACGATTTTTGTGGCAAAAATTCCGATGCAGAAATGTATCACTTTATTGGTAAAGACATTATCTATTTCCACGCGCTATTCTGGCCAGCGATGTTGATGGGCTCTGATTTCAGAACACCAACCGCTATTTTTGCCCACGGATTCCTCACGGTTAATGGCAAAAAAATGAGTAAGTCTCGTGGCACCTTTATTCAGGCGAGAACCTATTTGGATAATCTTAATCCTGAATATTTGCGTTATTACTATGCTTATAAACTGACCGCTAAAATTGATGACATTGACCTTAACTTGGAAGATTTTAAACAACGTGTTAATTCGGATTTGGTCGGAAAAGTGGTGAATATTGCCTCACGTTGCGCTTCATTTATATATAAAAAATACGACAAAACCTTGTCAGCAAGCGTTATAGAGAGGGATTTGTATAATGAGTTTGTAACAACCGGCGATCAAATTGCAATGCATTATGAGGCGCGTAATTTTAATCAAGCGATGCGTTTAATTATGAGTTTGGCCGACAAAGCAAACCAGTACATTGACGAGAAAAAACCTTGGCAAATGTCCAAAGTGCCGGGCAGCGAGCAAGAAGTGCATGAAGTTACCTCCTTTGCAATTAACTTGTTTAGAGTGCTGATGACTTATTTAAAACCCGTGTTGCCAGAAATGGCAAAACAGGCTGAGTTATTTCTTAATATTGATGAGCTAGTTTGGTCAGAGGTTCGATCGCCGCTAATCAATCATCAAATTAATAAATTCAAGCCATTAATGACTCGAATCGAGGATGAGCAGATTGCTAAAGTTGTTGAGTCTTCTAAGCAAAGTGTCGGCACTGAGAAAGAGATAAGCAAAAAAGAGGAAAACAATATGATTCAAATCGATGATTTTGCCAAAATTGACTTAAGAGTAGCGAAGATTGTCAAAGCCCAATCGGTTGAAGGTGCAGACAAATTACTTCAACTGACGCTTGATATTGGTGAGGATTCTACTCGTAATGTCTTTGCTGGCATTAAAGCACACTATAATCCCGAAGATCTAGAAGGGCGCCTAACCGTTATGGTTGCTAATCTTGAGCCTAGAAAAATGCGATTTGGCTTGTCGGAAGGCATGGTTCTTGCTGCGGGTGATGGCGAGTCATTGCACATTTTATCGCCTGATTCTGGCGCTAAACCAGGGATGAAAATTAGTTAAATAAAAGTTTTGGAAGGATGTCAGAGCGGTTTAATTTGCTCGCTTGGAAAGCGGGTGTACGGTAACGTACCGAGGGTTCGAATCCCTCTCCTTCCACCATTAATAACAAACCCACCGAAAGGTGGGTTTTTTGTTAGTGCAGGAAAGCATTCGAACCCGAGAAGAGGTTCATTTTTTAGTGAACTTTCTCTTAACCTTCTTAATAAATCGATTCGCCAGAAGTAGTTTTATTAATGAAAATACAGGGCCTTTTAACAGCCACATTGTTAATTTATAACGCCATCCAAAAACCATAGTTAATAGGCGCTTTGTTCGTCAAGTTTTGATGGTATTTGTTGGATAATCAACAGGGTTTTATTTGTTAAGGGTTGATAAAAGTCGATGAACCAGCTGCAAGTTAAGTTCGGCAATTTTTTCACCAAGGTCCAGACTCATAAAGCTGTCCCAGTTAAAAAAGATGCCGACAATACCAAGAGAGACTTGTTGACAATCATTCTTACTGGCCTTGGGGTGGCGTCGAACAAGCTCTTCAGTAATATCGTCAACATAAACGTTGAAGCATTGTTTGAGGCGCTGAGTAACTTCTGGGTAGCGATGCGCAGAGGCCAAAAGTGAGAAAAAGGCGGGTATAAGTGCTTGATATTTCTCATCAGGGTTGCTATTGAACAATGTTCTTAATAGCCACTCGTCACCAGTATCATTGGTATATTGAGCGCGCTGTTGGCGCCAAATGGTTTCGAATTCTGTTGAAACGTGTTCGGCCACTTGATTAATTAATTCCGTGCGATTTCCAACATTGTGGCGGAGCAAGCTTCGGCGCATTTGTGATTTTAATGCGATATCATCGAGTGTTGTTGCGTTAAGCCCTTTAAAGGCAATGCACTCTGTAAATGCTTGCAGTATGATTTTTTGCCGCTCTTGCTTTAAGGATGGTCTAGCCATGGGCTAATTATAGATAATCATTAGAGATTATTTTACTGATGAAAAGTTAATTGTCAATAATGAAAATAAGAACAATGCCTTATGCAAGTCAAAGTGAATAAAGCCCCCTTTTGTGGGGATTATAAAATCGATTTATGGGATAAGTGGGTATCAAAAAATGCGATGATATTATCCTCAAGTAGGCGCGCTAATTTATCGGCTGGAATGGTCCCAGCTACTCCTACGGTTTGCATTACGGGAGAGAATAGCGGCGTGTCTGAAAAATCAAAATGCATCGTTCCTGGCAGGTATAAAGTGCTTTGCTGGCTACTATTGTTCAGAAGGGTGTTGAGTTTTTGGTAATTAAGTGGATCTGGCCAAGACTCGCGACCAATGTAGAAGAATGGCTTTTGTAGACCCTTGTCGATGACTGCCGGTAGTATCGGCAATATCCAGCCATCAAGGGCAACCACAGCATCAATACGCTTATCTTGTCCAGCAGCAACAATACCGGTGGCACCACCGTAAGAGTGGCCAAAGATACCAATGCGATCCAAATCGATAGCAGACCAAACAGCCTCACCTGCGCCTTGTTTATTTTCTATGGTGTCGAGCATAAAGCGAATGTCAGCAACACGAGTACTTAACTGTGGATTACGCAGCGCCCAAAACTCTTCTTCTGTTAACTCACCCTCATAGCCTGAGCGGAAATCAGCAATGCTGCCGTCATTAAAAAATGTCAGACTGGCGTCATAGGCGTGGTCGGCGGAAACCACAATGTATCCACGACTTGCTAAGGCTTCAAACTGTGCAGTATTTTGGAAGCGAAAGCCGTAAATTCCGTGAGAGAAAATCACTAACGGTGCTTGTTTAATGTCTTGATTCAGTTTTGCGTTAAGTATCGAATGTGTGTCAATCTCCCTTAAGTGATTAAACAAAAACTGAGGCAGCTCTAAAATATCGCTTAAAGCAGGCAGCCATCTATCGGGATATGGCAAATAGGGCAGGGGTGTTTCGTTCGACACTTCGCTTGGGTACCAAATTTGCACAGCGATACGGCGTTTATCATTAATTTCGTCAGTAAACCACTCATCCCTGGTGTTGTCAGTCCACTCAACTATTTGTGTGCCAATGGGGTAGGAGCCTAAGGGTTCTGGTAAATCTGAAAGAGGAATTAGCTTGGGCATAATAGCGCGATGACCTAAAGCAAATACAACAATCACTAAAATGACGAAAGCCAGTATAGAGAGACTAATTTTTTTTATCATGGGGTGTTTTTAGAGGTTAGATGCCAAGTTGTACAATTAATAATTATAGTCATCCACCTTTAAACTACAATTAACATTATATTGCAATAAGATAACACTTTATAGCACGTATATTTAAATAATGAATGATTGTATTATCAGCTAAGCATGAACTGAATTGGCTGCCGTTCGAGCGCATAAATATCAAACATATTCATACTCTTCGACATCGCTTTACCTGTAGCTGCACTTATATTTTTTCTTGTATTGGATGGGTGGTTGTAACATAACTTTAAAGTCGGTAATTTGACCTCGTCATTCCCAGTGATAATGCCATCGCTATTAACATACAAGTCATCCATTTCGACATACTGCTATAGTTGTTAGCACTTATAGTTGGGCTCTTCTTTGTCAAGAATAGCCATTAATTCACTAAAGTGATGTTGCCATAGCTTTGCCACTGTTGTGCTGTTTTTTTCGGCAAATTAGTGACTAGAAACATGCAATTTTTCCTGTTTGATAGGCATCTATTAGAGTGTCGCAAGCGCGCTAATTCATCTAGGTAGGCACCTTAAAACTGTATTCAATAGGGTGTCAAAAAAAATCCATTTTTGGCTCTGTGACATCCTTTGGATACAATAAATTCATTGATATAAAATGACCCTATGATAAATAGACCATCCCAGGAGGCCTCTCCAACAATTGATGCGCTTGATGATCTCGCAAAGTTGGCTGACTATTCGCTTATTGATACTCTCAACTGCGATCCTGACGCGAAAGAAAACGGTGTCGATCACGAGCCGCGACAAGTTTTCACTGGACACTATGTCCCTGTCAACCCTACGCCAATAAAAGATCCCGAGTACATCACGCATAGTAAAATCTTTTTTCGCGAGCTTGGCTTCTGCGACAGCATGGCACAGTTAGACGATTTCGTGCGCCTGTTCTCTGGCGACATCTCGCACGTTCCAGAGCCGATGTGTACAGTCGGATGGGCGAGTGGCTATGCGCTTTCTATCTTCGGTACTGAATACTACCAGCAGTGTCCATTCCAAACCGGAAATGGATATGGTGATGGTCGCGCAGTTTCTGTGGTTGAGGCTGTCATCAACGGTCGACGCTGGGAAATGCAGCTAAAAGGTGGCGGTCGAACACCCTATTGTCGCGGCGCAGATGGTCGCGCCGTCTTGCGCTCAAGCATCCGGGAGTTCCTAGCTCAGGAGTATATGCATGCACTCGGAGTTCCAACGTCTCGATCTCTAAGTTTGTACGTTTCGAAAACGGATAAGGTCAATCGCGCATGGTATTCAGAAGGTTCACGCTCAAAAGATCCTGACATATTTATATCAGAGGCAGTCGCTATCTCGACGCGCGTCGCACCATCATTCATTCGGGTCGGGCAACTCGAACTCTTCAGTCGCCGTGCCCGCAAGAATGAACATCCAAAAGCGATGGAAGAGCTCGAGATGATTGTGTTGCACTTGATCGATCGTGAGTACGCTAACGTCATCGACAAAAAACTAAACACTGCCGAAAAAGTGGTGTTGCTCGCACGCGAGTTCCGCGGCCGCCTTACGTCGCTTGTAGCCAACTGGATCCGCGTCGGCTACTGTCAGGGAAATTTTAATAGTGACAATTGCGCGGTTGGTGGTTTTACACTCGATTACGGCCCATTCGGATTCTGTGATGAGTTCAACCCGCAGTACCAGCCTTGGTCGGGTGGCGGAAATCACTTCTCTTTTCTGAACCAACCAGAGGCAGCCGAACGCAACTTCGACACGTTTTGCAAGGCATTGCAGCCCTTGCTTACATCGCATCAGAGCTATCTACAACAGTTAGACGAAATTCGAAATGGCTTTTCAAAAGTAATGCAAACACAAATGGAAAAGATGTGGACTGCCAAACTTGGACTTAGTACTTTTGATGCGGCGCTGTTCAATGAACTAGTAACGCTCATGGTACAAACTCCTGTTGATTACACCATCTTCTTCCGTGAGCTTTCGATGGTACCTGACGACATTGTTCCACTCAAAAAAAGCTTCTACGGGAGTCCAACGTCGGAAGGAATGGACAAGCGCTGGTCTGAGTGGCTTATAAAATGGAAGCTACTCAGCGACAGCTCGACCAACGTGAATACTACTGCGCCCCACTCTTGTAAAGAGCTCTCTAAGCAGATGAAACTCGTCAACCCAAAATACAGTTTGCGAGAGTGGTTCGTTATGCCTGCGTATCAGCAAGCAACCGAGAGGAACTACTCTCTAGTTCGAGAATTGCAAGATATCATAACACAACCTTACGCAGAGCAGTCTAAGGACGTGGAAGAGAAATACTACAGATTAAAACCATCTGAACTCTTTGATATTGGTGGATTATCGCAATATAGTTGCTCATCTTGATTTCTCTAAAAACAGATTGGAAAGATGCATTTATTTTCTGAAAAGCCTGGCGGCTTATAAGAATGAGTATCGATCGATCAAAGAGGTACGCGATAGTCAAGGACTATCACCAACAAACCAAGCACCATTCTCACCGCTATGCTCGCTCATCGGAATACCTCGATTGGGATAATCAACCACTGCCTTACCGATTATTTGAGGGTGCCCCCCAAATTCAATTGCCTCTCGCTGAAAATGATCGAGATCTTGCTTATTCAGCACTTTACGACGCCATTGAGGGTTTGCCAGATTCGATTTCTATCGAATCCATTGCCAATATGCTCGAACTTAGTATGGGCCTTTCGGCCTGGAAGAAATACGGTGCATCCGAATGGGCGCTGAGGATGAATCCTTCCAGCGGCAATCTGCACCCAACCGAATGCTACCTGGTATTGCCGAATTTGGCTAGACAAAAGGCTTGTGTCACTCACTATAACCCTTATCTTCATGCTCTGGAAGAGAGGGCGCTTCTTGATCAAAGTCAAGCACTATGGCTTGAGAGTTGTGGGGGTTTTGGCATCATTTTGACCAGCATCCCTTGGCGAGAGGCTTGGAAGTATGGCGAACGAGCTTTTCGCTATTGTCAGCACGATCTGGGGCATGCCCTGGGTGCGCTGCGTTACTCCTGCAACCTGAATGGCTGGAAAATGACTTTAATTCCGCAGATTTCGGAAAAGACACTGGAGCACTTCCTGGGCTTTGATCAATTGCGCTGGGTGGACTGTGAGGCGGAACACGTAGACTGCCTTTGCTGGGTGGAAAGCAAACACTACGACTCAAAGGCAATATCGGAATGGTTTAGTTTGCAACAGAATCTTACATATCAACATTCTCCAAATCGTCTGAGTCCAGAGCATGTGAACTGGGAAATTATCGACAGGGTGCAGAAAGCGAGCCGGCCAAATGACTCCATTGCTCTGCAAACGTCTAACTATTCAAACCCTGATGAGAATGCCTTTACCTCCACGTTTGCAGCTGAAGCTATTATTAGAAGAAGGCGCAGCGCACAAAATTATGATCGTCAGGCGAGCCGCACAGACCTGGTAGCTTTTAGTCACGCTCTGGAGAAAACCCTACCACACAACGGCTGCCCCTTTGATGTGTTTCCCTATGAGGCTCAAGTTCATCTCGCCATATTTGTTCATGCAGTAGAGGGTCTTGACTCAGGTCTGTATATGTTGGTCCGAAATGCCGAGCATCTTGAATCGTTGAAAAAGCTTACCCATTCGAATTTTGACTGGTATCAGTTAACAGAAAGCCTGCCTCTTTATTGCCTGCAAAAGGGTGATTTCAGGGCTAGAGCGCAAATGCTTAGTTGTATGCAAGCCATTGCCGGTGATAGTGCTTATGCTCTTGGTATGCTTGCTCACTTTGATTCTGTTTTAAGACAAGATCCGTCACTCTATCCCAAGCTCTATTGGGAAACAGGACTGGTGGGGCAGGTGCTTTATCTGGAAGCGGAGGCGCAGAATCTGCGAGCTACAGGTATCGGCTGTTTCTTTGATGATGAGATGCATAAAATACTGGGACTCAAAGGGGGCGAGTGGCAAAGTCTTTATCACTTCACTGTGGGCAAGCATGTCGACGATGACCGTATTGAAACCAAGTCACCTTATCATCACTTAAAGCTATGAATTAAAATTGGTGGGCAAATGCCAGCTTTTTGTTAAACACCTAAGCAAAGATGAAAAACAAGCAGTGCTTGACTATATATTTAGATACTCTTCCTCACACATCAAACGGAATTTGGACTTTAGTTCAAGTTGATATACAATCCTAGTATGAAGAAACTCATCCTACTCTTACTACTATCTCTTGGCTTTATAGGTTTTTCATATGCTGGTGGTGATGACAGAGACCAAGAAGAGTTTCTAAACGAACCTGCTGATGTAGTTGAAGAAGAGGCTAAATCATTTTTGAAGTCTGGTCAAGGGGAAGCAAAGCAAGGCTCTGAAAACGCAGATGAGATTAAAAAAGCTATCGCCGAGATAGAACAGAAACTTCAAGAAAATGAAAAAGGAATTAATGCAACGTCTGAACAAGAGAAAGAAGGCTATATAAAGTCATATCAAGGTCGTTTTATAATGCTTTCAATATTTATCCTGATTATTATCGCTATGTATTTTTTAAGAAGGCGATTGAGCAAGGTTAGATTAGATGAATATTGAGATTAATCCTAGTATGAAAAAACTACTCATCATCTCTTTCATTATATTCTTAGCAGGATGTAATCCCGAAGAAAAAAATAAGAATTCAGACTCTATGGTACTTTTAGGTGAGACTATTTATAATAAAAACTGTGTAAGCTGTCACGGCCCT
>CAJVZH010000016.1 GCA_913020715.1 uncultured Gammaproteobacteria bacterium | reverse complement strand
ACATACTTTAGCAGACAAGTATGGCGTTTCTGCTGAAAGAGTGCGCCAGCTTGAAAACAAAGCGATTAAAAAGCTTAAAGAAAGTCTAGAAGCCTAAAACTTCCAAGATCATTTTTCGTTCAATACTAGGAGAAAGTATGGAAATCCGTCCACTACACGATCGCGTTATCGTGCGCAGAGTAGAAGAAAAGAAAACCACAGCCAGTGGTTTAATCATCCCTGATTCATCAACCGAAAAGCCATCAAGAGGCGAGGTTGTTGCAGCTGGTAACGGCAGGATTAGCGTTGATGGTAAAGTCATTCCTTTAGATGTACAAGTGGGTGATACAGTGATGTTTGGCCAATATTCAGGCGCGGAAATCACAGTTGGTGACGAAAAACTTCTCGTCATGAGCGAAGATGAAATCGTTGCAATTATCGAAGATTAAGGAGATATAGTAATGTCAGCAAAAGACGTAAAATTCGGCTCAGAAGCCAGAGACTTAATGTTGGACGGTGTTAACACACTCGCCAACGCAGTAAAAGTAACGTTGGGCCCTAAGGGCAGAAACGTTGTTATCGACAAAGCATTTGGTGCACCTGCCATCACTAAAGACGGTGTATCGGTTGCTCAAGAAATTGAGCTTGAAGGTAAATTCGAAAACATGGGTGCTCAAATGGTTAAAGAAGTTGCTTCTAAAACCAATGACATCGCTGGCGACGGCACAACGACAGCAACAGTACTAGCTCAAGCGCTAATTACTGAAGGCGTTAAGTCTGTTGCGGCAGGGATGAACCCAATGGATCTTAAACGTGGTATCGATAAGGCAACAGAAGTTGTTGTTGCTGCTCTAAAATCTGCCTCACAACCTTGTAACGACTCTGAAGCAATTGCTCAAGTGGGTACAATTTCTGCCAACTCAGATACATCTGTAGGCGCAATCATTGCGGAAGCAATGGAAAAAGTAGGTAACGAAGGTGTGATTACCGTTGAAGAAGGCACAACACTTGAAAATGAACTTGATGTTGTTGAAGGTATGCAGTTTGACCGCGGTTACCTTTCACCATATTTCATCAACAATCAGGAGTCTATGACTGCAGACTTAGAGGCGCCTCTAATTTTGCTACACGACTCTAAAATTCAAACGATTCGTGATTTACTGCCCGCACTTGAAGCAGTTCAAAAAACAGGCAAATCATTACTTATCGTTGCTGAAGACATCGACGGCGAAGCGTTGGCAACTTTGGTTGTGAACAATATGCGTGGTATCGTCAAAGTAGCCGCTGTAAAAGCACCAGGTTTTGGTGATCGTCGTAAGGCAATCCTACAAGACATCGCTGTGTTGACAGGCGCTACTGTTATTGCTGAAGAAGTTGGTCTTTCTCTAGAAGGCGTTACTGAAGAGCACCTTGGCACAGCTAAGCGTGTTGAAATCGGCAAAGAAAACACAATCATTATTGATGGTGTTGGCGACAAAGCAAACATCGAAGGCCGTGTTGGTCAAATCAAGACACAAATCGAAGTAACAACTTCTGACTACGACAGGGAAAAGTTGCAAGAACGCCTTGCAAAACTATCTGGCGGTGTTGCGGTAATTAAAGTAGGTGCAGCAACCGAAGTTGAAATGAAAGAGAAAAAAGACCGTGTTGACGATGCATTGCACGCAACTCGTGCAGCTGTTGAGGAAGGTGTTGTTCCAGGTGGTGGTGTTGCGCTTGTTCGTGCCATCTCTTCTCTTGACTCTCTTAAAGGTGACAACGAAGATCAAAACATCGGTATTAACATTTGTAAGCGTGCGCTTGAAGCGCCACTTAGACAAATCGTTTCTAACGGCGGCGGTGAAGCATCAGTTGTCCTTAACGAAGTAGCTAAAGGCAAAGGTAACTTCGGTTACAACGCTGGCACAGAGGTTTACGGCGACATGCTTGAAATGGGTATCCTAGATCCAACTAAAGTAACTCGTGCAGCATTGCAACACGCTGCCAGTATCTCTGGTCTTATGATCACTACTGAAGCAATGGTAACTGACGTACCACAATCTGGCTCTGCAATGCCTGATATGGGTGGCATGGGCGGCGGTATGCCGGGAATGATGTAAATCATTTTCCAAGCTGATAAAAAGCCCCATTTTTTGGGGCTTTTTTTTGGTATTATTATTGTCAAATATCATCCTTACCAACTATGTCTAATTACGACGCCTCATCCATTGAGGTTTTAACCGGGCTTGAGCCAGTTCGCAAGCGCCCGGGGATGTACACAGAAACTGAACGCCCCAATCATCTTGCTCAAGAAGTCATCGACAACAGTGTGGACGAAGCTGTTGCGGGATACGCAACACAAATAAATGTCATTCTCTTTGCTGATGGATCTGTCTCTGTAGAAGACAATGGCAGAGGTATGCCAATCGACATCCACCCAAAGGAAGGTGTGCCCGGTGTTGAGGTTATTCTTACCAAGCTACACGCTGGTGGTAAGTTTTCGAGCGACTCTTACCAGTTTTCAGGTGGCCTGCACGGCGTTGGTGTTTCGGTGGTCAATGCACTCTCAAGATTACTTGAACTCTGGATTAAAAGAGACGGCAAACAATACTACATGGCCTTTGGCTCGGGCAAGAAAATATCTAACCTAGAAGAGATAGGCGACGTTGGCAAACGCAACACAGGAACAACGGTTAAATTTAAACCCGATGATGAATTTTTTGATACCGTTAAATTTTCAGCAAGCCAATTACGCCACAATCTTCGCTCAAAGGCAATTCTTTGCCCGGGGCTTGAGGTTAATTTTGAAAACCAAATTGATGAAACTGCCGACAAGTGGATTTATAAAGACGGCCTCAGAGACTATCTTAAAGTCTCGCTGGATGGACTAGACTGCCTACCACCCGATCCTTTTATTGTTTCTTTTGAGTCGGCGCAGGAGCAAATGCACTGCTCATTAACCTGGACAGAAAATACCAGCAATACGATTGCCGAAAGTTATGTCAACCTTATTCCAACTATTGGCGGTGGTACGCATGTTAACGGTCTTCGCTCTGGCCTTACTGATGCTTTAAAAGAATTTTGTGAATTCAGAAGCCTAATTCCAAAAAACGTCAAATTAACACCGGATGATGTTTGGCAAAAAATAGCCTATGTCCTATCAATCAAAATCCTAGATCCTCAGTTCTCAGGACAAACCAAAGAAAGGCTTTCGTCAAGAGAGTGTGCTGCTTTTGTCTCAGGAGTTGCTAAGGACGCCTTTAGTCTTTGGCTTAACCAACACACCAATATTGCTGAAAAGATTGCAGAATTGGCAATTATGAACGCCCAGGCCAGACTTAAGAGCGGCAAAAAGGTGATTCGTAAAAAAATCGTCAGTGGCCCCGCCTTGCCGGGAAAACTTTCAGATTGCACCAGCACCGACTTGAACCAAACGGAGGTTTTCCTTGTTGAAGGCGACTCTGCTGGTGGCTCTGCCAAACAGGCAAGAGATAAAGAATACCAAGCAATCTTACCGCTACGAGGAAAAATCCTAAACACTTGGGAAGTGGACTCTTCAGAAGTACTCGCCTCCAATGAAATACATGACATCAGTGTTGCTATTGGACTTGAGCCAGACTCTGTTGATCTGTCGGAATTGCGTTATGGAAAAATCTGCATTCTTGCTGATGCCGACTCTGACGGCGCTCATATTGCCACGTTAATTTGTGCCTTGTTTGTTAAGCATTTCCCAAAGTTAGTTCGTGAAGGTCATGTCTACGTCGCTATGCCGCCCCTGTACCGTGTTGATGCTGGCAAACAAGTTTTTTACGCACTGGACGACAGCGAAAAAGATGCGATAAGCGCCAAAATTGAAAAAGAAAACAAACGAGTGAAAATCCAAATACAGCGCTTCAAAGGGCTTGGAGAAATGAACCCGAAACAACTTCGAGAAACAACCATGCAGCCTGATACCAGACGACTGATTCAATTGACGCTTGACAACCCATTGCAAGTAACTCAAACCATGGACATGTTGTTATCTAAAAAACGCGCGTCGGATAGAAAATCTTGGCTGGAAACAAAAGGCGACTTGGCTAATGTCTAAGGCGGTTATTCTTCTCTCAGGCGGACTCGACTCAACAACAGTATTAGCCATTGCACAATCGCAAGGCTTTGAGTGCCATGCACTGAGCTTTGATTACGGTCAAAAGCAACGTTCAGAGCTTAATGCAGCAAAAGCCATAGCAAGCGAATTTAGGGCAATAGAGCACCGAACAATGAGAATTTGTCTAGACGATATCGGCGGCTCTGCACTTACCGATCCTAGCCTCGAAGTACCCAAATTTAACCACAGTGGCGAAATACCGATTACATACGTCCCCGCAAGAAACACTATCTTTCTATCATTTGCGCTTGCTTGGGCAGAGGTGCTTGACGCTCAATCCATTTTTATTGGGGTTAACGCCCTTGACTATTCTGGCTACCCTGATTGCAGGCCAGAATACATAAAAGCTTATGAAACGATGGCAAATTTGGCCACTAAACAATCCGTTGAAGGCGATAAAATCCAAATTCATACCCCTCTTATCAGCCTCACTAAAGCCGAAATTATTCAACAAGGCCTGCGCCTAGGTGTTGATTACTCAATGACCACAACTTGTTACCAGGCAAATGATAAAGGTGAAGCCTGTGGAGAATGTGATGCTTGCGTTTTACGGAAAAATGGTTTTGACCAAGCAGACGTTAGCGACCCCACCCACTACCAATAAAATAATTCAAATTAACCTTGCAAAAGGCTAATTTGGCGATAAAATAGTAACCTTTAAAACCAATTAAGGAATATAGTCAAAATGAGCATTGAAGAAAGAGTACGTAAAGTTGTCTGCGAGCAGCTAGATGTTAGTGGTGATATTGACGATAACGCTTCATTCATCGATGACCTAGGTGCAGACTCTCTAGACACTGTTGAACTGGTTATGTCTCTTGAAGAAGAGTTTGACTGTGAAATCCCTGATGAAGAAGCAGAAAACATCACAACAGTCCAACAAGCAATTGACTACGTTAAAGCAAACACGTAATAACGACTAATAAATCCTGAAAGGCGCTTTTTTTTAAAAATTAAGCGCCTTTTTTTTTAGAAAAACCCCAATTAAGTATCATTATGAGCAAAAGAAGAGTTGTTGTCACTGGCCTTGGAGTCGTTAGCCCCGTTGGAAATTCTGTAAAACAATCTTGGGAGAATATTCTCAACGGCGTTTCAGGTATCGACTGCCTAACCAATCTTGACACCGAGGGCCAAGTGGTTACTTTTGGTGGCTCAGTTAAAGACTTTGATATTGGTGATTACATCAGCCCGAAAGACGCCAAGAAAATGGATGTTTTTATTCACTACGGTATGGCGGCTGGCATTCAAGCAATTGAAGACAGCGGCATTGAAGTTACCGAAGAAAACGCCGAACGCATTGGTGTTGCTATTGGTGCCGGTATTGGCGGACTGCATACCATTGAAAAAACAGCCAATCTATTTAGAGACAAGGGTGCCAAGCGTATTTCGCCTTTCTTTGTACCCTCTTCTATCATTAATATGGTTTCCGGCAACCTCTCAATCAAGTATGGCCTAAAAGGCCCTAACTTTGCCATTGTAACGGCCTGTACAACGGGAACGCACAATATTGGTGATGCCTCAAGACTTATTGAATATGGTGATGCAGATGTCATGATTGCTGGCGGCACGGAAATGTCAACGACCAATATTGGTCTTGGCGGTTTTGCTGCCGCAAGAGCCCTCTCAACACGCAACGAAGACCCAAAAACAGCGTCTCGCCCTTGGGATGTTGATCGAGATGGCTTTGTTCTTGGTGACGGTGCAGGTGTAATGGTACTAGAAGAATACGAACACGCCAAAAAGCGCGGTGCTAAAATTTATGCTGAAGTTACTGGCTACGGCATGAGTGGTGATGCCTATCACATGACACTACCCTCCGAAGGTGGTGAAGGCGCCGCAAGATGTATGACCAACGCAATGAGGAATGCTTCTGTCAATGCTGATCAAGTTGACTACATCAATGCCCACGGCACTTCTACACCCGCTGGTGATATTGCAGAAACTGACGCGACTAAATTAGCCCTTGGAAAGCATGCCTACAACATTGTGATGAGCTCTACAAAATCAATGACGGGTCATCTATTGGGTGCAGCTGGCGGTATTGAAGCCGTCTTCACGGCTCTCGCGATACAAGATCAAGTGGCGCCGCCAACGATTAATATCTTTAATCAAGACCCAGCGTGTGATTTAGATTATGCTGCCAACGAGGCGAGAGAAATGCCGATCAACCATGCCATTTCAAATTCGTTTGGCTTTGGCGGGACAAATGGCTCAATCGTTCTATCTAAGATAGACTAACCTTCTATTCTTCAAGCACTAGTGTTGATGTCTGAATGACGTCTGCTTCAGCAATAAGCTCTTCGACAATATTGTAGATGCGGATAGCGCCATTTTGAATACTATGGAGCGCTTCCTTTTTGTGAATGATAATCTGCCAGCTTTCGTCGTCCGATTCAAACTTGACGGCACCACCAATAAGTGCCAGTGCAACAATCACACCTAACAAGAATTTAATCACTTTTTGACGTGCCTTTTTCTATCATCTAGTGTGTATTTTACCCACTGTTTTATCACTCTATGCAGATATTCCTGAGGCCTTTAACAGGCCTTCAAGTTGTGGTCTTTCACCTCTAAATTTTTGATATTGCTGCATAAAATCAAGGCTGCCGCCAACCTCAAGAATACACTCTCTAAAACTTTTCGAAGCCTCTGAACCAATACCGCCATTTTTCTGGACAAACTCATAGGCATCTGCTGCAAGTACCTCGGCCCATTTATAGCTAAAATAACCAGCCGCGTAACCACCAGCGAAAATATGAGAAAAAGCGTTAAGAAATCGATTTTCATCAATAATTGGCATTAACGATGTTTTCTCTCTCACCTTTGCCAATACAGCGCTAGTGTCATCACTTGACATGTGAGTATGGATATCCCAAAGAGAGAATTCACACTGGCGAAGCATCTGTAAGCCAGACTGAAAATTCTTTGAAACCACTATCTTTTGGTATAAATTTTCAGGCAAAGTCTCGCCTGTTTGCCAGTGCGATGAAATACTCTCAATTACGTCTTTTTCATAGCAATAGAACTCCATGTATTGGCTTGGCAACTCAACACCATCCCAAGGCACTCCGCTGATTCCAGCAGCACAGGGATAAGGGACTTTCGTTAATACGTGATGCAGTGCATGGCCAAATTCATGAAACAAGGTGACAATTTCATCAAACTCAAATAATGCCGGTTTATCGCCCGTAGGCGTATTTAAATTACAAACCACAAAGGCCACGGGTAGGTTGTCTTGATACAAACCTTGATAGTCAGACATCCAGGCGCCGCCACGTTTATTTTCTCTGGCGTAAGCATCCAAATAGATTCGCCCAATGGTTCCGTTATTGTCCGCAAGTTCAAGAACTTTAACGTCGTCGTGATAAGTGGACTCTGATACTTTTACAACACTAATGCCATAGAGTTTTTCAATGGTTGAAAACAACCCCTTTAAAACGCTTTTTTCAGGAAAATACGGTGTTAAATCTGAGCGCTTATAGCCAAACTTTTGCTGTTTCAGTTTTTCCGAATAATACATCAAATCCCAAGGCGCCAAATCGTGCCCTGCAAATGTCTGCAACTCTTCTAACTCTGCCATCGCTTGAACCTTTGAGCGAACAACCAACTCGTCTAAAAACTCAACAACTTCAGCTGTTGAGCCAACCATTTTTGATTCGATTGAAAGCTCGGCGTAGTTGTCAAATCCTAGCAATCCAGCCAGTTCACTTCTCAAGGCCAAAATTTCACTCATCACCTGCTGGTTGTCAAACGCTTTTGATGTTAAACCGACATCAGAGGCTCTAGAAATATAGGCACGATACACTTCCTCTCTTAAAGAGCTACTATCTGCATAAGTCATCAAGTCGATATAAACCGGTATTTGCAAACTCAAGCAATAGCCAACCTCAACTCTTACTTTGGCCAATTCAGCCTCAGAATAGCCCTTCAACTGCTCAAGAGTGACGGTTTTTTTCCATTCATTGGTTGATTGCAACACATTTTTTGAAAATTGATTGCTAAGCAGGCTCAATTCTTCCTGTATTGCTTTAAAACGATCTGACGCGCTACCCTCTAAACCAACGCCGGAAAGCTCAAAACCTTGAATAGATTCTTTAACAATATGATGTTGTTCAGCACTTAAATCTGCATTTTGCAATCTCTGAAATGCATGATAAAGAGACTTGTTAGCACCAATCTCGCTGTAATATTTTGAAATTAAAGGCAGTGTCTTCTCATACTCAGCATTGAACTCTTCAGAAAATTTCACCGAGTTCAAATGAGAATTAACACTCATTTTCTGACCCAACTCATGCTCAATTTGATCCAGCGGCTCCACAACGCTTTGCCAATCGTTGCCAGCGCTCGCAATATTGGCTTGCTTTAAACCCTTTTCGGTCAATTCGGTAATGATTTTTTCAATATCGCCGACATTGAATTCAGGTGCTAGGTTGTTGTTCATTTGCAGAGATTAAAAAATAATAACAGCTGGTCATTTTGCCATAATATCGATTAGCCGTTTCTCTTAGAACACGTGATAGAAAAAACCTTAATCCAGTAGCTGATCGCCTCTTGATCTGTCATTCACTTTTTCTTTATGAGCCGTGGTGGTTTTTCCATACAAATCTTTCACTCGAGACGGATTACCGACAACACCGGGCATTTCGGTGAATGATTGGATTAACAGAAGGCGGTCTGAAGAACCGGTATTGTTCGTCACTTGATGCAATGAGTAACGACCCAGGAAAAACTGTAAGTCACCCTCTCTCAAGTCGAGACGTTTAACCCTGGAGCGATCTCCATTTAACACCTTTTTAACCTCATCAAAGCACTCATCATCTCTATTTCTTAAACCAGGGACATACTCAAAATGACCGCCTGAATCTGCACCTTTTAGCAGGAAGGTAATGGTGAACTCATTGGTGTCAAAATGCCAATTAAAGGTTTGCTGTGGCTTACACAGGTTGATGATCATATTTGAGACAGGGTCAGCATATATGTGGAGCTTCTTTTTACCCAAACAAGCAGCAAGAAAATCACGCAATGGCCTCCAGTAATACAAAGTATGGGCATAGGTACCCTCATCTAATAAATCCGCTGTAATAAAGCCATTAGAGCGTTCCATAAAAATATTTTGAGGGTGATCGTCCGCTTTATTTGGGTTACCCTCTGCAAGATAGATATTGCAGAGTTTTGATTCGGCGTAGTATGCCTTGGATTTTCTGGCGTCAGCCTCACTAACTAAAGCATCAAGGCCACTATCGCTTAAAAAACTAGAAAGCACAGCACAGCCATCTTCATCGAGACCGCCTTTTATACTACTGACAATCTCCTTATATTGGCTGCTTTGTGGCTGATCTATTGGGTATGTTTTTAAATCAATGATTTCGCTAAGCTTCATAGCTATCTCCAGATTCTCAATAATCCTGGCGACCTTTAACAATCACTTCATAACCCGACTCCTCAGGCTCGTCGTCGATCATCTCCGCAGGAAAGCCGCTACCCAAAACCTTAACATTTGCAGCCTCTTCCAGTCGCCTAATAATGTTGGGTGACAACTCGCGAGGACCGTAGCGCTTTTCACCGTCCTTGAAAATATCAACAACCAATGGTGCGACCTCCAAATCTAGGCCTTTTCGCTGTGCCAGCTCGTTAAAAATGCCCACATCCTTGGAGACAAGATCCATAGTAAAACTAATGTCCCGAGACCCGTTGAGTATCACTTGCGATTCCGTTTCATGAACAAAAGAATTGCCAGAAGAGGCTTTAAATGCTTCATAAGTCACATTCATGTCCATGCCAATTAATTTCATTGTTGTCAACGCTTCGGCGACTGATACAAGGTTCACTGTCGCTAAATAATTGGTCGCCACCTTAAGAATAGAGGCTGAACCCAGCTCGCCAGTGTGCAGAATTCGACGACCCATCGTGGTTAAAATTGGCAAAGCACGCTCAAAAGTTTCGCGCGTACAGCCCGCAAAAATTGAAATATTTCCAGTATCTGCCCTATGACAACCACCCGAAACCGGACAATCAACGGGGAAAGCACCTTTTGCCTCAACGAGAGCGCCAATGCGCCTTATTTCAGCCTCATCGGTTGTGCTCATTTCTAGCCAAATTTTGCCCTCGCTAATGCCAGCTAAAACACCATCTTCAGCCTCCATTACCTGTGAGCACACTTGTGGTGAAGGCAAGCAAGTGATTATAATATCACACGACATAGCCATCTCTTTGGGTGAGCTTGCCTCTGTTGCGCCTCGCGCTACAAAATCAACGACAAATTTGGGATTGAGATCCCTAATAGTTAGGTCGTAGCCATTTCTTAACAAACTTCCTGCAAGTTTTCCGCCTGCATTACCCAGACCAATAAACCCAATCTTCATCTTCACTCCCCTAAATTAAGCCATAAATAAATCGAAAAATATTACAAGAAACAACAAGCCAAGTAAAACAAAAAAACTTTGTCGAGCCATTTGAAAAATGAATACCTGATGATTCGATGAAAAATGACAGGCTAGCACATCAACATTTGGTCAGCGTACCAGAGAGAAAAAGAACTAACATTTGCCTCCATCAAAGGACAAAATCTCCCCTGAAACGGAGGCGAATTTTTCAGCCCTTGCTGTTGGTTTTCTAAAGCTACAACATCTTCAGCCATTGCATCATCAAGCCGTTGATAATAAGCTTGAGATTTTTCAGGAAAATCGTTTAGTAGCGTGGTACTTCTTGGAAAACAAATGCTTTGCCTCACCTGACAACGTTGTGCGTCAATAGGATTAGCTTCATAAATCCACAACGCCTCTTGACCGGCAGCAAATGTCATATTTGGGAAAATCCAGCTGTATCGAGTACCTTGCCTCCATGACTCACCCAAGCCAACCATCTCCGGTAACGCATTAACTTGCTGACTTTCAAGAAGCGCTCCAGTGCCAGAAGTTCGACCAAACTGGCTCGCATAACATCCTGCGGTAATATCTGCTGTTTCTGGGTCAAGATAAAGATTGCCAATACTACTTGGATGGACACTATTCAAATGATAATACTCATTAAAAACATCTAAAAAAGCCTTCCAGTTACAACCCACCTCAAAAGTACGACGCCGAGTTGTTACTAGGTCCTTAAAATTCCAAGGCTGATGAAGGTCTTTAAAATCGCCCAGCTGATTCACAAGCTTTAAAGGGTTGTTGCCAAAGTGAGCAAAAAGGAAGCCGCAGTATTGCTCAAGTCGATACTCGTGTAAAGGATAATCACAAATATCAAAATCAGACTCATCATCGATAAATTTTGCTGCAATAAGGTTGCCGTTTAGTGCGTAAGTCCAACCATGAAATGGGCAACTAATCGCTTGACACTGACCAGAATTTTCAAGTAATTTTGCTCCCCTGTGTCTACAGGTGTTGGCAAATAGTCTTAGTGCATTTTCTTTGTCACGAATGAGAAATAAAGCTTTTCCATAAAGTTCGAATGCCTCATATTCTCCAGTCTCCAATAGTCGGTCTGATCGACCAAGCCCAACCCACTGCTTGTTAAATATTGAGAATAACTCTTGTTTGAAGATTGAATCTTCCCAGTAGCTAACAAACGGAAGGCTATAACCTTTATTATTCTCACGCCTGCAACGTTTAAGCTGCTCTTGAAATGTCTCGAAATCACTCATACTTTTTAATCTATTTTCACAAAATTGTCTTTAATCTACTGCCAATCGTTTCTTGGGCGATCTGCCGATATTCATAACAAGACCCCTCTTGCAAGCGCAGCATATCAGGATAATCGGTATATCCTTTTTCATTACCACCATAGAAAGTATCGCGATGATAAACATTCAAGTCGGCGCCATTATTTAGTCGCATTACAAGGTCGGGATTGGACAAAAACCACCTACCAAAAGCAATTAAATCATACTCGCCTTTATCAATAGCCACTTGTGCACTTTTTGGATTAAATCCTCCGGCACCAATAAGAGTGCCTTGAAAAAGTTCGCGGTATTTTGTGTTTTGCAATGGCAGCAAAGCTTGTGAATCCTGCTCGTAACCCGAAAGACCATCTACTCGAGGCTCGGTTAGTAACAAATACGCTAATTTATAGCGATTCAAACCCTTAACAGCAAACTCGTAAAGAGTCTCAGGGCTCGAGTCTGAGACGCCAAAATACTGCTGCGTGCAGAACGATCCAGAAGAAACCGGCGATAAACGCACTCCCAACCTGTCATTGCCCACTACATCAAGCAAAGCCTCTACAATTTCAAATAATACTCGGCATCTGTTTGAGATACTACCGCCATATTCATCGACTCTTTTATTGACCCCATCAGCCATAAACTGCTCAATTAAATAACCATGAGCGGCATGCAGTTCCACAAAATCAAAACCTGCCGATAGCGCATTTTGGGCTGCAAGTTGATAATCCTCACAGATTCGTTTTATTTCGCACTTCTCGAGCGCTCTCGGTGTAACTGCTTGCTGATCCCAGTTATAGTCATTACCTTTTTCATCCGATTGGCGTATTGGAGTAGCTGAAGAGCATACACTGGGCGTTGGCAAGCCGCTATCTTTTACCAAGGGGTGCTCAGCAATTTCAGGCTGTGCCACACGACCAGCATGTAACAACTGACACGCAATCAGCCCGCCACGAAGATGAACTGCCCTGGTAACCGTCCTCCAGGCATCGGTCTGTTCATCTGTCCAAATACCGGGCACCTGTCCACCCAACTCAGCAACCGAAGGGTATATTGACCATACGGGTGTTGCTTCAGGAGAAATATGAACCGCTTCACTAATAAGAAAACCACCAGAGCTGGCTCTTTGACTATAGTAAAGCGCAGTAAGTGCGGTTGGTGCTAGTGTATTTTCATCAGCACGGATACGTGTCATTGGCGCCAGAACAATTCTATGCTTTAAGTCAAGTGAACCCAGCACTGTTGGTGTAAAAAGATTCATCAATAAACCAGTTTGATTATTTGTAATCCCGAATAATGTGATCAGCCCCTTTTTCGGCAACCATCATCGTCGTCGCATTAATGTTGCCCGAGACAATATTGGGAAACACGGATGCATCAACAACTCTGAGACTTTCTAAACCATGAACTTTAAGAGAGGCACCCACGACACTGTTTTTGTCATTTAGGCCAATAGCGCAAGTGCCACAGAGGTGATAAATAGAACCACCCCGTTCTTTGAATTGTTGCAATAAATCTAGGTCACTTTTACCACTCAAGTTATTACTAGCGCTGGCTGTAAAAACCCCTCTAAAAGCTACCGATTGGGAGAGCTTGGCGACAAATTTAGCGCCTTGTATAATATCAATGACATCATCATCACTCGATAGATAATTGGGTTGAATGAGTGCAGCACTGCGATGATCACTGCTTGACAAAGTAACACTACCTCTACTGTTAGGCCTACAGGGGCTGTATGAGAGCATCACCCCAGAATGCGGCAACGGCTTCACCAAGCCACTGGCATTAGGCTCGTATTGGTAAGACAATGGGTTGAAGTAAAGCTGAATATTAGGTCTGGCAGTATTTAATCTAGTGTTCACAAACCCACCCGCTTGATTCACACTAATAGACAAAGGGCCACCTCTTGTCATCAAGTACCGAAATCCCAGTTTTGCTTTTTTGTAAAACCCTTTAAAGTCATCATTTAAGGTTTTAACTCTTGTTTCAAATATATAACTTGAACAAACGTGATCTTGCAAGTTTTTCCCCACAGAAGGCAGATTTTTAACAATATTAATACCCAATTTTTTAAGATCGTCAGCCTCGCCAACACCTGACAATTGTAATAGTTTGGGCGAATCAATAGCGCCAGCTGCAAGTATTACTTCTTTGTTAGCAAAGTAACGAATTTGTTGGTCTTTTATGCTGGCGCTAACGCCTACTGCTTGAGTGTCTTGAAATAAAATTCGTTTAACCTTTACATGGGTTCTGATCACTAAGTTTCTTCTTTTTTTAGCTTTATTTAAATAAGTGCTGGCGCTCGATGAGCGCTGTCCATTACTAATATTGGCTTCATATATACCAACGCCACAAATCTCCTCGCCGTTAAAATCATGGTTGATTCTCATACCATTTTCAACGCAGGCTGAAATAAAGTTCTGACAAATCGGGTGCGCCTCTTTTTGCATATTGGTTATGCCGATATTGCCCTTGGTTGAATGATAGAAGTTGTCACCGAGTGGGTGGGACTCTATTTTTTTAAAGTAAGGCAGAACGTCATCGAAACCCCAGCCAGCTGCACCTGCTTTTTGCCAGTCATCAAAATCATCCCTGTGACCCCTGACATAAACCATGGCATTGATAGCACCCGAACCACCAAGGCCCCTACCTCTTGGTGCATATATTTTTCTATTAAGCATTTGAGCCTGAGGCTCGGTGTAATAGCAATAGTTGTGTTTTGTACTGTAGTATGTTTTTGCAAAACCGGCGGGTATCTTGATCCACGGGCTTTTGTTGCTACCGCCATCTTCTAAGAGTAAGACGCTAAATTTTGAGCATTCACTAAGCCGATTGGCCAGTATGCAGCCCGCCGAACCAGCGCCAACAATGATGAAGTCAAATGTGTTTTGTTCGGACACTCTTTTCAAGCTCACCTCTTGCTATTGCAGGCTATAAGGCTTGGAATTCATTGACAAATGCAACTTATTACCACTATAGGGAGAGTGGAAGTTAACAACATCCATATTCAAAGAAACACCTAACCCGGGCTTATTTGATGGGATTATGCAGCCCTCATCCCACTCTATAGGCTCTTTCAATATTTCTGCATGAAATCCACCCCAGGTACCAATACTCTCTTGTATTAGAAAGTTTGGGGTTGCACAGGCTAATTGAATACTCGCTGCCGCACCAATGGGGCCATTATAAAGATGAGGGGCGATTTGGGCATAATGAACTTCGGCGATAGCGGCAATTTTTTTTGCTTCCAAGATGCCACCAACTCGACCCAAATTCATTTGAATAATTGCCGCAGCTTTGTGCTTCAGCACGTCAAAAAACTCGTATTTTGTGCTTAATCTTTCTCCAGTCGCAACGGGTATGCTGGTGTTTTGTGCAACTTGAGCCATGGCCTCAGATTGCCCAGGCGGCACAGGCTCTTCAAACCATAAAGGATCAAACTGTTCAAGCCTTTTAGCTAAACGAATCGCAGAAGCAGGTGTCATTTGACCGTGAGTGCCAATGAGCAAATCACAATCATCACCCACAGCTTCTCGTATGCTGGCACAATAATTCTCACAATGCGTCAATCTAGACAAAGACAGGTGATGCCCTGAATACACACTATAGTCGCCAGCAGGGTCAAATTTAAGGGCGCTAAAGCCTTTCTCTTTGTTCATTAGGGCGGACTCAACGGCAGCATCAATATCTTCATAATCGTATTCGCCAGCTTTATTCAAAGGATAAAGGTATGTATAAGAACGAAGCCTATCATTCACCTTGCCGCCAATTAATTCGTAGACAGGTTTGTTAGCAGATTTGCCAATAATATCCCAGCATGCCATTTCCAACCCAGAACACACACCCATCATTGAGAGATCTGTGCGCTGGGTAAAGCCACTGGAGTAACACTCTCTAAAAAAGCGCTCCACATGGTGCGGATCATGGTCTTTTAGATAACGATCAAAAACATCCTCGATGGCCTGTTTCATCACCGATGGATGAAAAGAGGCTGAATAAACCTCCCCAACCCCTTCAATACCACAAACAGTTTTAAGGCTTACTATAATCCAATACATCCCTCCCACGTGAGGTGGTGGCGTACTAACAATATGAACGGCTAACGTGCTGAGCTTCATAAACCCCCCAAGAAATTAAATCAGCGTTAATGTTGGCTGAGTTTATATTACTTGAGCCTGCCGGGCAAATTATTCTTTCTGTTGTTCTGGCATTGCCGCACTTGATCCTTTTTGACCGAAGAGTTGCCACTCATCAAAGCAATAAGTAGCTGAGTGAGGTTTCTGGATTCACCTCACTTACTGATGGTTTTTTTGTTTAAAAGAATCAGAGCGTTGAGTATTTTCCCAATCAGGAGAAATCCAGACATTTGCATGACTTTGTGGAAGGGGTTCGTTATCCAAGATAGCATCTGCTAATTTCTCAGCCACCATTAAAGTGGGGCCGTTCAGGTTGCCATTGGGCGTGCTTGGAAAAATAGAAGAGTCCACAACCCTCAGTTGCTCAATACCTCGCACCCTTCCTTTACTGTCAACAACAGCCATTGGGTCATTGTCGTCGCCCATCTTGCAAGTGCAAGAGGCGTGGTAAGCGCTTTCTACGTTTGCCCTTACCCAGGCGTCAATCTCAGCGTCAGTATTAACATCATTGCCCGGTTGAATTTCACCATCGCTGTATACCTCTAACGCTTTTTGAGAAAGAATTTCTCTCGTTAAGCGAATACAGTCTCGCCAATCTTGCTTGTCTTGTTCAGTCTCAATATAGTTAAACAATATGCTCGGTTTAGCGCTTGGATCGCTACTAATAATTTTAACTCGGCCACGACTGCTTGGCTTGTTTGGACCCACATGCACCTGATATCCGTGTCCTGAAAAGGCAGCATTACCATCATAGCGCATTGCTGCTGGTAGGAAATGGTACTGAATATTTGGCCATTCAATACCCGCTCTGGAGCGAATAAAGCCGCAAGACTCAAAATGATTGGTAGCACCTAATCCTGTTTTGGATAAAACCCAACGTACGCCAATAAAAAACTTTGAGAATATATTTAACTTACCATTGAGTGTGATTGGTTTTTTACATTTATATTGAAAATACACCTCTAAATGGTCTTGCAAATTTTCTCCAACACCTAACAATTCATGTTGGCACTTCACACCGGCATCTTCCAGCACCTGTCTAGGGCCAATGCCCGATAATTGCAATATTTGTGGCGAGCCAACTGAGCCGGCACTTAATATTACCTCTTTTTTTGCATGCAGCTCAGTATCAACGCCTTTTTTACGGTATCGAACACCCACAGCAATCTTGTCTTTTAACAACACTTTCTCAACAACTGCGCCTGTGATTAAGGTGAGATTTTTTCTCTCTAGGGCGGGCTTTAGATATGCGTTAGAAGTGGACGCCCTAACCCCTTTGTCCACTGTCATGTGCATCGCACCAAACCCCTCTTGCTGCTCACCATTGTAATCATTTGTTTTGGGGTAGCCCGCCTCATGACCTGCCTCTATAAAGGCTTGATACAACGGATTAAGGCTCATATTGTTTCCACCACAAGTCGCTACTGGACCACCTCCTCCGCGATATTCATTCTCACCACCCTGCCAAGACTCGCTGCGCTTAAAGTATGGCAAGCAGTCAGCATACGACCAACCTTCAGCGCCTTTGTTCTGCCATTGATCATAATCCCTTGCGTGCCCTCGTACATACACCATGCCATTAATAGAGGAAGATCCACCCAACACCTTTCCTCTCGGGCAGTGCATTTCACGATTATCAAGAAAAGGCTCAGGCTGGGAGTGAAACTGCCAACAAAACTTTTCAGTATTCATCGGATAAGACAGCGCTGTTGGCATTTGAATAAAAATACTTTTATCGCTACCACCCGTTTCTAAAAGTAAAACTTGGTACTCGCCACTTTCACTGAGTCGATTAGCAAGCACACAACCAGCCGAGCCAGCACCGATAATAATGTAGTCAAACTTCTTTTTCATATTGCCTTATACGCCTAATAAGGACTTTCAACATCATCCAGACGAACAAAAACACTTTTAATCTGGGTATAACTTTTTAATGTTTCTGGACCATTTTCACGACCAATACCGGAATGTTTATAGCCGCCTACTGGCATTTCTGTCGGTGAATCACCCCAGCTATTAATCCAACAAATACCCGCTTCTAACTGATTAATAACACGGTGTGCACGATTAATGTCTTGAGTAAAGACACCTGCGGCTAAGCCAAAGTTGGTGTTGTTTGCTCGAGTGATCACCTCACTCTCATCTTCAAAACGAAGAATAGCCATCACTGGCCCAAAAATCTCATCTTTGATAATCGCCATTTCATCATCGCAGTCAGCAAAAATAGTTGGCTTAACAAAGAAGCCGTTACGTGTTTCTGACGAATCGTATCGACTACCTCCACACACTAGTCGCGTACTAGAAGCTTTTGCCTGTTCAATATAGGTCATCACTTTATCAAAGTGGCTTTCGCTAATCAAAGAACCCATTTGAGTATCTAAATTCATTGGAGCGCCAATGTTAATGACTTCGGCGCGACTGCGCGCTTTCTCTATAAATTCGTCATAAATCTCCGCCTGAACAAACACCCGGGTACCATTCGTGCAAATCTCCCCTTGAGTATAGAAATTTCCCAGCAAGGCACCAGAAACGGCATTATCTAAATTAGCATCTTCAAAAACAATCAGTGGAGATTTACCACCTAGCTCCAGGGTAACCTCTTTGATCGTTTCAGCGGCATCAGCCATCACCCTCTTACCGGTATCGCAACCACCGGTAAATGAAATTTTTGCAATACGAGGGTGGCGTGACAAGTACTGACCCACACGATAATCCCCTTGAACAACGTTAAAAACACCCGCAGGTACGCCTGCTTCAGTGTATATTTCAGCCAGTTTAAGGGTGGTTAACGGTGTTTCTTCAGATGGTTTAAACACCATCGAATTGCCAGCCGCTAAACAAGGTGCAGACTTCCACATTGCAATTTGAATTGGATAATTCCACGCGCCAATGCCTGCACAAACACCCAAAGGCTCACGTTTTGAGATAAAGAAAGTATTGGAATCTAAATCCTGTTGGGTGCCTTGTAAAGCTGGCACAAGGCCGGCATAATATTCAATAACATCAGCACCACTGTGAATATCAACACAATTCGCCTCTTGTAATGGCTTACCTGTATCCATAACCTCTAGGGCGGCTAACTCATCGTTACGCTCTCGCAAAATAGCAACAGCTTTAAGCAATATACGACTACGCTCGAACGCCGACATAGCCGACCAAACAACAAAACCTTTTTCAGCGGAAAGTACCGCTTTTTCAACATCGGCCTCACTGGCCTGATCAATCTTGCAAATAACTTGGTTTATGGCAGGGTTAATGGTTTCAAAAGACTCACCTGAGTCTGCCTTAACATAGGCACCATGAATATAAAGATGTTGTTGCATACTAATTACTTTTCCTAATTGTTTTTTGGTGAATTGAAAGAAAACGTTCCGGCACCATTGACTTAATATAATCACCAACGATGTGCTCGGCTTGTTGTGGGTCAATACCCTTGGGTGTCAGTGCGCCACGTAGCCACATGCCATCGATCAGTGCCGCTACAGCGATTGCAACAGATTTAGCCTTATCAGCTGTCAGCATGTGTTTTAATTCAGCTCGTAAATAAGATAGCAGGCGTTTTTCATTGACTTGTTGCAGGCGATAAAGTGCCGGATCATGCATTGCCCGAGACCAGAAGGCCAGCCAAGTTGAGGCAACGTCAGGGCTAATTTGCCCACCACTAAAATTAGATTCAACAATCCCAAGAACTCGACCCAGCGGATCCTCTTTATTGGTTTTACTAAGTTTCGCACGTGTTATATTAGCAAGATCTTTCAGGATATAGCGCATTGTCGCCTCTAATAAGCCATCCTTACCGCCGAAATAGTGGCTAATAATGCCTGGCGATACGCCTGCAGCTCGACCGATAACAGCCACACTTGCGCGCGACATACCTACTTGACCGATAACTCTAATAGTTGCTTTAATTAGCTGCGGCCGACGAATTTCCGGCATTCCTATTTTAGGCATTATTTTTTATTGATTGAACGTTCAATTAAAAATAATACGCAGTAAATATATAAATGTCAAGTGAAAAAATCTTGTGAGGGCAGTTCAAGTAAATTTGCGATGCGGGCCCTAACCTAGCCTATAGTGTTTTTTAAAATAAACCTGGATTAACTGGTGAAGCAGCCGTTAGACCCCCATCAACTGTAAACATCTGACCTGTCGCATAACTCGCATCATCTGAAGTCAGCCAAAGAGCCATGTTAGCAATATCGCTAGGTTGTCCAAATCGACCAATATAATGCCTAGCAAGTGCATCTTTCTTTGCGGCCTGTGGGTCGTTCGCCAAGTCAAAAGCTGCATCCGCCAAGTCGGTTAAAATCCAACCTGGACAAATTGCATTACAACGAATACCTTGTTTACCATGATCGACAGCTATCGAGCGTGTTAAGCCATGAACAAAAGCTTTTGAGGCATTGTAGAGTGCCATTTCAGGATCTGCCGAACGGGCACTAATGGAGCCAATGTTAATAACTGAGCCTCCGCCATTGGCAATCATCAGCGGCATAAATGATCGACAACAATAAAAAACACCTTTTGCATTGACGCCCATTAATAAATCCCAGTCCTCATCTGTACTATCTAAAACCGATTTTTCAATTTGAATGCCAGCATTGTTAACCAGTACATCAAGTCGTCCGTATTTTTCTTTGACTTCACAACACAAAGCCTCGACTGCCCTTAGGTTGGCCACGTCAACTCGATGCCAATCAACCGATTCATCAAGATCTTCTGGTCTTTCACTACGACCACATGAGAGTGTTGTTATACCCTCTTTCCGAAAGCGCTCAACAATTGCTCTTCCTATTCCTCTAGAGCCGCCGGTAACAAGGGCAACCTTACTCTCGATATTACTCATAAACTATACGCCTGCATAAAGCAACAAGAAAACACCAGCGTTCAATGGTTACTTTACAAATTGAACTGTCATCATACCTCGAACTTGCATTCAGATCTGAGCAACTTATTTTCCCAAATCAAATTGTTCATCAGGAAAGTATTTCTTCAAACGCACATCTGCAGACTTGGCATGACCCTCCATGCCCTCTAATCTAGAAATTCTTGCTGTTGCTTGTGCGATTTCCTTTGAACCTTGCTGTGTAGATCTTTGCCACGTAACTGTTTTCATGTATTTATGAACAGAAAGGCCCCCAGTGTATTTTGCCGCACCTGAAGTTGGGAGAACGTGGTTTGGTCCGGCCGCTTTATCACCATAAGGCACTGTCGTTTCCTCACCCAAGAATAAAGATCCATAAGCCCTCAACCTTTGCAACCACCAATCCAGATCGCTTGCTTGAACGTGCAGATGTTCGGGCGCATAATCGTCGGCTACGCTAGCCATTTCTTCTCGACTGTCGCACAGGATCACCTCGGCATAGTCTTGCCAAGCTAATCTGGCATTTTTAGCATTGTTTTCAGGTAATTCGGAGATTAAAGTAGGGGCTAACTCCAACACGTTGTTGGCTAACTTTCTATCGTTGGTAACAAGCCATACTGGTGAGTTGTAACCGTGCTCAGCCTGACCAACAAGATCGGTTGCAACAAATAGTGGATCAGCAGTGTTATCTGCAATAACAAGAGAATCAGTCGGTCCAGCAAACATATCAATGCCAATTTGGCCGAATAATTGTCTTTTTGCTTCTGCGACATATTGATTTCCTGGACCTACCAAGAGATCTACTTTTGGTACCCCAAATAACCCATAAGCCATTGCTGCAACACCCTGAACTCCACCCAGATTAAGAATTGTATTCGCGCCACAAAGATCCAATGTAAAGAGCACTTCGTCAGAAATTCCCGCTGAAGGCTTGGGCGGTGAACAAGCAATAATATCATTGACTCCTGCCACCCTAGCTGTGGTCACTGTCATAAGTGCTGAGGCAATGTGGCTATATCTACCTCCAGGTACATAGCAACCCGCACTTGAAACTGGGATATTCTTCTGTCCAACTTCAAAGCCAGGTGTGATTTCAAGGCTACACTCCGAGATGGTGTTCTTTTGGGCTTCAGCAAAGCGTGTTATATTGTCATGAGCGAAACGAATGTCATCTTTGACTTTTTTTGACAATCTTTCAGTCGCTTGTGCTATTTCATTGCTTGTCACAACAACATCCCCATTCCAAGAGTCCAGCTCCCCTGAAAAGCGTATCACAGCCTCTTCGCCAACATTTTTTATCTCGCTCAGCATCTCTCTGACGCGTTGACTCAGTTGAGGATCCAAGATCTCCTCAGAACGAGATGCCTTCTTTATATACTCTATGCTCATTTATTCCACTCCATTAGGTGCACAATCATTAATTAGTTGCCTTGATTAACAAAGTCAACAACAGCTTTCGCTAAAACGTCAATAGAGTCAATTGCCGGGTAAATACTGGGCAGGCAATCTGATATCAATGAAAATTCAGAACAAGCGATAACCAGCCTTTCGGAGCCTCGAAGTATTAATTTTTGAGCCTCATTCTGAAGTAATTGGCGAGCGTCTGCACTTTCTGAGTTTTCCTTAATAAGCCGTATGGCGTTTAACATTTTCTGTTGATTTTCAGGGTATATCGCCTGCAAACCATGAGACGAGAAAGCGTTGTCATAAACCTCAGTAAGTGCAAGCGCTGGCGAGCCCAAAATACCAACCGTTGCATTAGTTAAACCCTCTAAAGAAAGCCTTTCTGCAGTCAGGTCAATCATGTTTAACAAGGGAATATTGACAGCCTCTTGAATAATGGAGGCATAATAATGAGCTGTATTACACGGCATAGCAAGCATTTTGGCGCCATTCCCTTTTAACCCTTCAGCCATCGTGATCAGTGTATTACTAGGGTCGTCACCCGTCTTTTCAATAATGGCTTTAATTCTTGAGGGCACTTGAGTGTTGTTATCCACAAGCATCGGAATGTGGTCACAATCATCTTTTGCATCTGTTAAAGCTATAATGCGGGACATCAACAACACCGTGGCTTCAGGCCCCATCCCACCAATGATGCCCAACTTAGGCTTTGCCTGATGATTAATCACGCTCATTGATTGTCACTTTTTCAGCGCAATCAGAAATAATATCGGCCAATAAGCCACAGTCTTGTTTTGAAAATGTTAGTGGCAGTCTCAAATCGAATAATCCTGACAAAATGAGATCTGAGCGATCAAGTTGTTGACGCTCAACGTATTGCCAGCTTTTATGGTTACTGGTAAAGCCACTTGGATTGTCGCTACCAAACCATTTAATTTCAACGCCCAATTTCCGGTTGTTTTCGATAAAATCAAAGGCTTGCTTTTCGCTGATACTGGGAATTCTAAATTGAATTGAACTGCCAACATAAAGCTCTTTTTCATCCCGATTTGGAACAACAATATTTTTCACTTGGCGAAGTTTAGCTTCAACTATAGCGTAGCGTTCATTCCAGCGCAATATATTGGCTTCAAGTTTGCCAATTTGAGGTCGTAAGATTGCCGCTCTAAGGTTATCCATGCGCCCTGATTGGTTTGGTGTTTGCAGTCGTATTTTTTTGAAAACGTCGGGATCAGGCGCAGCGCCATGACGCTCATACAGCATGTATGAACCCGACATCATGATACATCGCGCCATGAATTCAGCATCATTCGTTGTAATGAGCCCGCCTTCGCCAGAGTTCATATGTTTATACGTCTGCGTACTAAAACAGCCCGCCAAACCAAAGTTACCACTCCGAGTGCCACTCCACTTTGCACCCATTGTATGAGCACAATCTTCAATTAAGGTTAAGTTACAGGCCTTTACAACATCCGCCAACTTTTCCATATCGACAATATGACCACGCATATGGGAAAGTAATAAAAAACGAGCACCACTTGAGTTTGCTTTTTGGGTCAAATCATCAAGGTCGAGCACAAGATTTTTATCAATCTCTATAAATACAGCCCGGCCACCAGAGCCCGCTATTGCGCCTGGTACGGGCGCCAAAGTGTACATGTTGGTTAGTACAGATTCGTTATTCTTAAGGCCAGCAGCTCTTAACGCGATACCCAGAGCATACCCACCGGAAGCGCACGCAAGACAGTAACGAACACCTTGATAAGCAGCATACTCTTGCTCAAGCAGTGACACCTGAGAAGGCTCACCATCCAAGGTGTTGTATCGATGCAATCTACCGCTTTCAAGTACTTCTACAGCCAAAGCTATCGATTCATCACCAATAGCCTCCTGTTGGGTAAAAGATTTTTTAAATTCTTTTGTCACTTCTGTTAATTATCATTTTGTCAGTAATAGGCACTACCACCAAAGGCAGTGTTTTCACAGTCATTGATTTTTATATAAAGTAGGAAACATTTTGCCAGATAAATCGTCACCATTTTGATAGCCATTTGCCTCCATCATCATCCTTTCATCTAAGGCCCAATCACCACGATACTCAACCATGGCACCTTCTTTAGCCATTCTTAAAGTATATCTATGAACATCCTTTTTTGGTATCACTTGGCTCAAGCTTCCATGCAGAGTGCGCATATCAAAAAATACACAATCACCCAATTCGAGATCCCATTGTAAGAATTCATAGTCATCTTTGTTATTGAGAATATCTGGCGTTATGTCATAGTTTTTACCATTTACTACTCCCGCTTGGTGATCAACTGGATGCCCTTCTTGAAACCTGGTTCTGATGAATAATTTATCCCAAAGGTGAGAGCCTTTAACCCAGGCTATACCCTCTTTCTTCGTCACAGGCTCAAGTGGAAGCCAGAGAACACACATCGAACCTTCAAAGTCAAAATAAGAGATGTCATGATGAAAAGGGGCGCCTGACTTTGAGCCAGCCTCTCTAAAAAACCAGTTATCCATTACTAGATTAATTTTTTTAGCCCCCAAGAGCTCTGACGCTATTTTTGCTGTCGGCGAATTAAAAACAAATTCTTTAAAATCCTTGTAAAGGTCCCAAGTCCAGAAATCCTCATAATAACCTGGCGCATTTTCATCAATGGTGTGTCTGACAAACCTAGGACTTGGATTTTTTATATCTTCATCAATACCCCTTCTTAAACCCTCTATCCATTCTTTAGCAAATTTACCCTTAATCAGAACTGCACCATCGCGCTTAAAGTTGCTTATTTCATCCTTATTTAGTAATTGTTTCATATGTATTTACTTAATAAATTTTCCAATTAACCAGTGTTTGACTTATGCCGAAATTTACACAGGCAAACTCGTCAATTGGTTTGATATAGAACTCCAAGGCCTTAAGTCTCGCGTTGTTTACACAACCAAAAACTTTTTATCTAGCGGCCATAATAGGTACTAGACCCTATCACTAAAATCAAAATGTTTGGTGTAGCCAAACAATGATGCCGAGCCTCCAGTATGAATAAACACGATACGGTCCGATTTCTTGAAGTATCCTTTACGAATAAGGTCGATTAAACCAGATGCGCCTTTGCTCGAGTAAACGGGATCCAAAAGTATACCTTCCAGCTCAGCAAACATTGTAATTGCCTCTATTCCGGCTTTAGTGGGAAGGCCATAACCCTCTCCAACATAATCACTATTAGCAACAATATCATCTCGATTAACAACGCCGTCACAACCTAATTTACTGGCTGTTTCAACGGCCAATTTATAAACATTTTCTTCTTGTATTTCTTTGGGCGCCCTAACACTTATTCCTAATAACGAAATATTGGCATTCATTGCTTTTAAGCCTGTAATGAGCCCTGCTTGAGTACCTGTACTTCCCGTCGCATGAACAATATGATCAACAACCAAGCCCTTATCGTTGGCTTGATGAAGCAACTCAAAAGCGCAATCAACGTATCCTAGTGCGCCTGTTGCATTTGAACCACCTCCAACAATTGTATAAACATTACTCCCAGCGTCTCTTAATTTATCCGCAACCACTTCCATTTCAGCATTCATGTCCAAACCTGGGCCGCGCTTTTCATAAGTCGCGCCATGAAGCAAATCAATAAACACGTTGCCATTATGGTTATAGTTATCATCTGTGTAACCAGTTCTATCCTCTAGAAGGACATGGCACTTCATTCCCAACTTTGCTGCAAAAGCCGATGTTTGTCTCACGTGGTTAGATTGCACAGCGCCTTGTGTCATTACTGTATCAGCGCCTTGAATTTGGGCCTCTGCCATTAAAAATTCAAGCTTACGCGTCTTATTTCCGCCGGTTGAAAGCCCTGTGCAATCATCACGTTTTATCCAAATTTCTGGACCGCCCAGTTCTTCAGAAAGTCTTTTAAGGGGTTCTAATGGTGTGGGTAAGTGGGCCAAGCGTAATCGAGGAAATCGAGAGAGATGCATAGAAGTACTCCTTGAATATTGTAAAGTTAGAAAAAATAGCTTTTCACACTAGTTGAAAAACTGGGTAATTTTATAAATAATAACACAGTGTCTTGGTAATAAATTGCAACTCATATTTTTTTATTTAGTTTTTTCTGGCAACAAAATTGGATATTTCTTTCGAATCAATTTGTCAGCTCTATCATCAAGATAATTAGGATGGTGCTCAAGTAATTCATCTACTTTGTTTTTGGCTCTACTTAAGTGATCAAGCGCCCCTCGGTCCTGCCACACGGCAGGCTCTTCACGATCCGCTATTTTGGGATAATAATAATCCCGCTCCATCGAACGCATAGTTTCTGGCTGACCAATAAAATGACCTTCGCCTGAAACAACTGACTCAATCGAATCATAATCCAAAGTCTGTTGATTTATTTCGACTCCTCGAATAATACGATGCACCAAAGAGAGCATCTCATCATCCATAACAAATGCCTCAAAAGAGGCACCCAATAAACTCGCCATCATACCTGATGACTCATAAATCATATTTCCACCAGCCAAACCACAGGCTAAAGATGTCAAGGCCTTTTCCATGCCCATTTGAGCATCTGGCGACTTTGCATCAGTCATACTTGAAGCACAGCCAGAGGGCAGTCCTAGAGCGTTAGAGAGTTGAGCCGAAGCCGCGTTGAGAAGTGCCATCTCTCCACTGCCGCCCCTAAATGCTCCAGTGCGCAAATCTATGACGAAGGGCCAATTGGAGAATATCATTGGGTAACCGGGTTCAAAAATATTAGTCATCACCAAAGCTGCTAAAGTTTCTGCAAGAGAAATCGACAGAACCCCGGCAAGTGGAGCTGGTGCCGTCGCACCTGACATGGTAGCCACAATGTTACTAATTGGCACACCGCGCCTCATGCAAGCCAATGCTACCATCACCGCATCTTCGCCGTATTTTAGTGGAGAGATAATTGGACTTATGTGAGCCTTACAAAATGGTCGGTCTGCAAATTTACCTGGACCACCCAGGGCGATATCAAACATATCTACGATAGGGTCCACATTCTGTGCAAGAGTAAAACTTGTTGCAACTGGCTTTTTGGTTCCTCGAATTAGCGCATAGGCAGTATTAACATCTAGTTCATAGATATCCTCTACATCGGTTGCCACACAACAACGCGTAAACCAGCTAACATTGGGCAGCTGGTCGACTAAACGAGTAAAGTCATACAGGTCTTCAAGAGTTGATGGGCGATACTGCCCACTAGATCTATCTAGGGTTTGAACAGCTGCGCCACCCGTGCCAAAATACACACTGTCGCCACCCACATGAATATCGTATTTCGAGTCTCGACCGTAAAAAGTGAAAGCTTTACAAGCAGATTCAATACACCTCTGAACCATCGACTCTGGGTAACAAATCCTACCATTTTTATTGACTATTGCACCATGAGAAAGCGCTTGCTTCCTGAGTACTTCAGGAACATCATCCATACCAATATTGGCCAAAATTCTCAAAGCCTCTTGATGAATTTCTCTCACTTGTTGATCGGACAAGGGCTTGTACTGCCCTCCTGATTGTCCAGGAGGACAAGGGTCAACCTTGGATGGCTTGGACCTTTCGGCGTGTTTTTTTAACCTTGCCGATTCTCGTCTCATTATCTCAATTCCTTAATATATTTAATTCAAGCTTAAGCTAGGATTTTGCTGTAATTTGAATCATATGGGCCACTTGCCACCACCTCCGCCACAACCATTTCACCTAAAATATTCACGCTTAGATGATGGCCTATGACGGCCTGTTCAGGCTCAATAAAAGCATAGGCCAGATTCATGCCAACTCGATGACCCCAATCTCCAGAGCTAACCGTGCCGATCACACGCCCCCCTTCCATAATTGACGCACCACCATAGGCAGGCGCATCTTTGCTATCAATTCTTAACGAAACAAGTTTTCTCTTTGGTCCTTGAAATAGTCGCCGCTCCAGCGCAGATTTTCCAATAAACTCCCCCTTGGTTAGCTTAACAAACCGCTCTAACCCAGTCTCATAAGGATCGTATTCTGTTATTAAATCCGCCTTCCAGTGTAGGTAGCCTTTTTCCATGCGCATCGACTCAACTGCACGTGCACCAAAAAGTCCCATACCGTGTGGCTCGCCTGCTTTGCGCAATGCTAAATATACAGCATACAAAGACGCATTAGGCACATGAATCTCATAGGCCAACTCACCAGAAAAGCTGATCGACATAACGGTTGCTGGCGCAAAACCAATAAAACACTCTCTGACACTCAGCCAAGGAAAAGCTTCTTTACTCCAATCCCCGCGAGAACAAATGGATAATACGTCACGAGCTCTTGGTCCAGCCAGAACCAAAATCGTTTGATCATTAGTTAGAGTTTTAATTTGCACACTTTCATCTTCTCTTAAGTGCTCTTTAAGCCAATCCATATCATGCAACTCAGATGCAGCCGCTGAACCGTACCAAATACGGTCAACTCCTCTTTCAGATAAAGGAATATTGGCAACAGTGGCCTCTGCCTTAATCATGCCATATTTATTCAACAAGTAGCCCAAACTCACCTTTCCAGGCTCTCTGGTCACATGCGAACAAAACAACCTATCAAGAAAATCGTGCTTATCCGAACCAGTAATCTCTATACGATTAAAGCCACTAACCTCACAGAGACCTACGTTTTGACTGAGATTATCAACTTCGGCAGCAACCACATCAAAAGCTTCATCAAAATGGAATGTGTGAGACGTCTGAAAGTCTTCTGAAGGCTTGATATAGTCAACACGCTCCCATCCGTTGACCACTGTGAATTCTGCGCCCTCTGCTGCTAAAATTGGCGTTAGTGGCGTGGTTTTAGCAGGCCTACCTGCTGGCCGATGTTCGTGAGGGAAGTGAAAACGAAACTCATTTTGATAATCTTCAATAGCTTTGAGTGATGTCAGCTCCACATTGGTATGCTGACTAAAACGTCTTGGGTCAAGACACCAGGTGTCATAGCATGCCTCACCGTGAACAATTTGCTGCGCCAATAACCAGCCATGACCGCCGCCCTCACCTAGTCCAGCACGAAGACCAATAATACAAAAAGCGTTGCGTTTACCCGGAATTTTTCCAACCAGTGGCGCACCATCAATTGTGTAAGTAATTGGACCATTAACAATGCTTTTTATTCCGGCTTTCATTAGTGCCGGCATACGGGTAAACGCTCCATCTAATACATCAGCTACTCTTTCCAAGTCATCTGGACACAGTGCGTTAACAAAATTTGGATCAATTCCATCCATCCCCCATGTTTTGCAATTTTGTTCATAAAAACCAATTAAAAGACCGCCCTTGTCTTGTCGACAGTAGTAATCAGATATTGGACAACGAAGAAGAGGCATTCGATGACCCGCCTGCGCAATTTCAGGAATATCCTCAGTTAAGAAGTATTGATGCTCCATAGAGGCAACTGGATGATGAACTCCCATCATTGCGCCAAGTTCATTGACTCTGTAGCCACAAGCATTGACCACAATATCACAATCGATATCACCATGCTCAGTTGTCACTTTCCAAGTGCCGTCCTTATATTGATCGAGGGCAGTTACGGGGGTGTTTGTGTAGACTTCAGCTCCAGCTTTGCGCGCTTTTCGGGTTAGGGCGTGGCATAATTGATATGGATCAATATCCCCATCAAGAGGATCCCAAATACCGCCAACCAAGTTATCGACTGATATCAGTGGGTGGCGACGTTGACATTCTTTTGCATCAATCACTTCAAAGTCCACACCCATCCCTTTAGCCATTGAAGCAAAATGATGATATCCCTGCATTTGTTCTTCAGTGTTTGCTAAGCGTATGCCTCCATCTGCATGGTTATAGTTAATTGGATGATTAGGGTCATTAGCTAATTCTTTATATAGGTTTATAGAATGAGTTTTTAAGCCAACCATTGTTTGATTCATACCAAAATTAGTCACCTGGGCAGCAGAATGCCAAGTGGTCCCACTGGTAAGGTCATTGCGTTCTACTAGAACAACATCAGACCAACCCTCCTGAGTAAGATGATACAAAGTAGAACAGCCAGCTATTCCGCCACCAATAACAACAACACGAGCACGCCTCTTCATGTGGCTTCTCCAATAATATTTAAAAAAGCTATATAGTTAACTTTTTAACCTTTTTTTTATCAAATCACGATTAATAATTTGCACAAATGGTTTAAAAATATTAAACTGACTTGATGCGATTTAAATCTTACAACTCTCTTAGAATTTTTGATACTGTGGCCCGATGCGAAAGCATTACCGTAGCATCAGAAGAGTTATGTCAATCCAAAGGAGCAGTCAGCTATCAGGTCAATAAACTTGAAAGGGAGCTTGGATTTATGCTTTTTGATAGAGCCAAATCTAAACTTACTTTGACCGATGCTGGACGTAATCTTTGGCATGTTTCACAATCATCTCTCAATCAAATTGACAATAAAATTGAACAGTTGCGTGGAAAAAGCTCAAACACTGTAACTGTTGGAGTTCTTACTCTTTTCGCTTCAAGATGGTTGTCACCAAGGCTAGCTAATTTTTTTCAAGACTGCCCTGAGATAAGCCTCAGACTTGAAGCAGTCAATTCAATTGATGAATTTAATAGTGTCAACTTTGACTTGGTTATTCTTTGGGGTAATGCTTGGGGCGGCTTCACTCACGACTTGCTTGTAGACTCTTCATCTTTACTTATCGGTAACCCCAAAGTTGCAAAAGAAGCTAGTCGTTTGGGCTTGAGTCAAGCTGTACAAACCATCCCTTTATTAAATGACGGTTTCTCCGAAGAGTGTGGCATGCGTGCATGGCATGAAGTTGCTGGTTTGGAGTATATGCCATCCTCAACAAGTCTCACTATAACCGATTCAAGCACCAGGTTTCAAGCTGTCATTGATGGCCAAGGAGTGGCTCTTTGGGATAAATTAGTTCGCTCGGAAATTGACACAGGAAAGCTCGTTTATCTGTCTAATATAGAACTTAAAGGGTTTGGTTATCACCTTGTTTACCGCAACAAAAAATCTTTATCTGACGCAGCAAATCAATTTCGAAACTGGATAATAAAAGAAGTAAAAAGTTGAAAGTATCCCGGATTTTTCACATTGTTCAGTCGAGAATCTGTGAAGTATAATCGTCCAGCTTTACTTTATGAAATTGCCTAATATTCAGCGTGTTGCGAGTTACCTGATCAAGCGAGTTTAGTGCAGAATTAAGAGCATCAGTAAGAAGTTGGGAATTGCAAAATGGGCCACCCTTATGTGCAACCAAAGGCGGCGCTGTAGACTGATGAGATTGACCAATAATACGTAATTTAGTTCGATACACTGGGTGTGTGACGCATAAATACTCATAGGTTGCTGCATCAATCGCTGCAAACTCTGAAACCCCTTCTATGATTGACTGAATACTAAGATGGTGAGAGCCAGTATAGTGTATTTTGCTAAAAAAATCCTCAACACTGACGTTAAGTACTGCTTTAATCTCATGGCGTAATACATTTAGACCACTATTAGAACACAAGCTATTTGCAGCAAATATTCTACCTTTGGCATCCACAACAGATTTCATAGTGCTATCGTGGCGCACAACATAGTAACTAAAGTAGTGTGGGCCGGAGACACCGGGGATGTTAAATTGTGGTGCGCATAGCGGAATTAAGCACTTCGAAAACCTATCAAGCAATGGAAGTCCGCATATGTGACTAATGCAAGTATTGTTATCCAAAATTACCAAATCTTCAATACTATTAACAACGACTTTAGGTATGTCGATATCAGGATAAAAATTAGAAGCCTGTATAAACAAACTGCGCCAAGCCTGCAACAACCTACCGTCAAGCGAGTACATCCCTAATGCGATCTGTCGATTAATCACTCTTAACAAACCCAGGGTGTATGGGGTTACTAACTGGTTTAAAGATGTACTTAGAAAGCCATTGCCAGTATCCTCGTTCTACAAAGTGGCCGTTTTGTTCATCGTAATATCCGGATTTTGAGTAATACTCCCCTCCAAGCTTAAACCAACTCATTCCAGGATTTTGATGGTGCACTGCATGAAAATTATTGTTTAAAAAAAGCAGCCTAAACGGCAAGCAAGATTTAACAATAACAGACCGATGCTCAGGTATCTCTACAACTCTATGCTCATAAAAACTTCTCAATAAGGTGCTGGACTGAGCAAAATAACTGCAGGCAATATAAGTAAGTATATTGACGTTAAAAAATATAACAACCACAAACATGATAACAAGACAAAGGAGTTCATGCAATAACCAAGTATTTCTTTGCTGATCCCCACTCCTTATACTTTGAAACATTTGCTTTTTTAGCCCCAGTAAGTGCCAGAAAGGAGCGAAAAAAAGTCGCCCAACTACGGTCATATTAACAGTGGCTACTAGCTTTGCAGTTCTTGACATCCCAGCCCAAACTTCTTGATTAATAAAATAACTCTCGGGATCAACGCCGGGAATCGTTAAATCGGTATTTTCATGGTGCTTAAGGTGGGTTTTCTTGTAGATTGGATAAGGGTACCAAAGAGAAAGTGGCGGGTAAGCCAAACAGTCATTTAGAGTCTGGTTATCACTGGGATGCCCGTGTAATAATTCATGCTGAACCGAGCCATGGAATGCCAAAACTACAAGCAAAAACACAGGCGCTAGCGGAATGCTTTCAAAATTGTTAAGAATAAACCACCATAACAAATAGACAGTAAGTACTGCTAGCCACGTAGGCCACTCACTTAGTGTACTGATAGCGCTCGGTTTATTCATGATTTAACAAACTTTGACAGAGCGACAATGATACATAACAAAAAATGATTGCATACAAAACCAAATAAAAATATAATCGCGCAATTACAGCGCTCTGAAAAACAAAAAAAATGAAAATCAAATTTGCAACCTACAATATTCAATACGGCGTTGGTCAAGACCATTGTTACGACCTTTCTCGCATCGTAGACACGCTCAAAGATCAGGACATTATTTGCCTGCAAGAGGCGACAACCAATTGGCAAGTTTGTGAAAATGACAACCAGCCAGAAGCCTTAGCAGCGAAACTAAACCTTTATATGGCCTATGCACCAGGTTTTGAGGTTGATTACGGCTCGAAAGATGACAACGGAATAATCACCAATGCTCGCCGAGGGTTTGGCAATATGGTTCTTTCACGCTGGCCGATTTTGTACTCTCGAGCGCATTCATTACCAAGACCGGCGACAGGGGTCTTTGCTGATTTTTATCCCTTGGTTGACTTACCTCGCGTCGCTCTTGAGGTTGTTATCAATGTTAACAGTAATGCCATACGCTTTATCTCGGTTCATCTGAGCCACCTTCCAGGAGAGCAGCGGATTGCCCAAATTAATGCCTTAAAATCACTTGTTACTTGCCTTCCAAGCGAAATGAACCTGTGGGACGACGACCCAGAACTGTCGGTCTACACCGAAGGTGTGCAAGCACCCCCTATTCCGCAATCCACCATTATCGCTGGTGACTTTAACTTTGAGGACGACAGCAATGACTATGCACAGATGATGAAACCCTTAACTGACTCAACTGACACTTTAATTGATGCGTGGCTTGCAAGCAAAACACGCTTATCAAATCCCGGCACCTGTTTGGAGTATGATGGGCGATTTTCTCGCCTTGATTACCTCTTTGTAACGCCAGATTTGAATGGACGCATTGGCAGTGCCTATAGCGATCAAAGCAATGTATCATCAGATCACTTCCCGCTATTTTTTGAACTTGATTTGTAGACTCCCAAAATATGAAGAACAACCACAATAAAGAAAGGATCGAGCTAGCTGCTGCATTTAGATGGGCGGCTCGACTGAATATGCACGAATCGATTGCCAATCACTTTAGCTTAGTGGTTTCTGATGACGGCTCGCAATTCTTGGTGAACCCAAACGGCAGGCACTTCTCACAAATCAAAGCAAGTGAGCTACTGTTATTAGACTCAAATGACAACACCACAATGTCAAGCAAGAATGCACCTGATCCAACAGCGTGGGCAATTCATAGCGCCATTCATCGAAACAACGCCCAAGCAAAATGTGTGCTCCATGTACACTCTAAGTACGCCACAATTTTAGCTTGCTTGGAAAATAGTGTCATGCCACCGATCGACCAAAATACAATGCGATTTTATAACAGGGTTTCTATTGATGTTGGTTATGACGGTATGGGTTTAGCTAATGAGGCAGAGCGCCTCAGTGCCAAACTTGGCAGTAATAAAATATTACTATTAGGGAACCATGGTGTTGTGGTCACAGCGCCGAGTGTCGCTCAAGCCTTCGATGATTTGTATTATTTTGAGCGCGCCTGCGAAACCCTAATAGGCGCATACCAGACGGGTAAAAAATTGCGTGTTGCTAGTCACGAAGTTGCTGAGAAGACCGCGCAACAATGGGAAAGTTATGGCAGCTTTGCAAACCACCACTTTAATGAATTAATGGCCATTCTTGACAAAGAAGAGCCCGACTATAAATGTTAACAGCGCATCATCGATGATGACTGCAACAATGTTAAAGAAGTTTGTCTAATATTTTTTTGACATACAGATAAATAATTCTATGTCTATTGTTTTATGAATAAGACCACTAACGATATGGCATCTCTATCCAATCAGTTTTTAGATAAATCAAGATGAGCAGCTATATTGCGATAATCCACCAATACCAAAGAGTTCGGATGGCTTCAATCTGTAGTATTTCTCTTCCACGTCCTTAGACTGTTCTGCGTAAGGTTGTGTTATGACATCTTGCAGTTCTCGAACTAGAGAGTAGTTCCTCTCGGTTGCTTGCTGATACGCAGGCATAACGAACCACTCTCGCAAACTGTATT
>CAJVZH010000015.1 GCA_913020715.1 uncultured Gammaproteobacteria bacterium | reverse complement strand
TAGCCCAAGCTATCATTGAAAGTAAGCTTTAAACGGTTAAGGATACCAACACCAACACCGTGGCGTGACATAGGGTTGTCAACAGTAATACTGCCCACACCGCTTTCCATTAACTCTCTAATTGCAATATTGATTTCTCTAGGAGTCATCTCTAGAGCGTCAATTGTTGCTGCCTTATCAGTATCAACTTCAAATGAGTTGAAATACGTCAAGTTTGAAGTTTCGTCAACTGAGAAGAAACGTTGTTGAGTACGTCCTTTTAGAGACTCCTCGTGAAGTCCCATGTCATGAGACTTAGTGTCTTTTAATGTTGCCATACTTTTACCTCTCCATCATAAGGGTCAAATGTGTGAATTTGATGATCAAATAATTTTCTGATCGCAACTTCTTCAGAAGCTAAAGCAATCATATCATCACCTTCGTATACAACCATTGGTTTAGCAGCCATACAATCTTTCGCCATACCCAATTGGTCTTTAGTCGTTACAAGGTAAGTGAAAACGCCGTCAAGGAAGTCGATAGACTCTCTCATCGCTGTTTCCAAATCAACACCTTCGCTCATTTTGTTTGCAATGTATACCGCAATCAATTCTGAGTCACAGTTAGACGAAAAACGGTTGCCTTTACGCTCAAGGTCACGTCTGTTTGTCCAGTAGTTAGTTAACTGACCGTTGTGAACAACAGCAATGTCACTAAACGGGTACGCCCAGTATGGGTGAGCAGAACGAATATCAATATCCGACTCTGTCGCCATACGCGTATGACCGATTGCGTGAGTACCGTTAAAGTCATTTAGGCCGTATTGCGAAGAAACAACTGACGCATCACCAAGATCCTTAATTAACTCTAATGTGTTACCAACCGACAAAATTTCAACACCTTCGATGTCTTCAATAAAGTCAGCAATTTTTTTCATGTCGCCAGAAAAGTCTAGTTCGTATCTAAGAGAATACTCAGTTGAGTTCTCTTTACTAACCACCTTAACACCAGCTTCAGATAAACGTGAGTCAACCAATGCAATGCGCTCTGCGATTTCAGCGTGAATGCTGAAGCTGCCTTCTAATTCGATTGCTTCTGCAACCTTAAGACGCATAATTTGGTTACCGTTGTCCTCACCGTATACTGCATAGCCAGTTGAATCCGGCCCCCTGTGCTTCAAAGCCTGCAACATGTCGGTCATTTGTGCACCGATGTTTTCAGACGCTCCGCCTTTCTTATGAATAATTCCTGCTATTCCACACATATATATTACTCCTATGTAAAAAGTGCTCGCCTTTTGAGGCGAGCATTCTAATTAGAAACTTAAATGGCTCTACCCTATGGTAGGCAATCCAAGTAAGTTTCTAAGTCCCAATCTGTAACCGTATGGTTAAAGCGCTCCCACTCGTCTCTCTTATAGTGTTCGAACACTGTGTACATTTCACCCGGCATTGCAGATTTAACTACTTCATCGTTGGCAAGTTCAGTCAAAGCATCACCTAAAGTCATAGGCAGTTTCTTAACTTCTTTACCCGCTTCCATCGCAGCATAAATATTACGCTCTTCGGCTTCACCAGCGTCCATGTTGTTGTCGATACCATCGCCCATTGCCATCAATAATGCTGCACCCATTAAGTACGGGTTAACCATTGAGTCAACTGAACGGTATTCGAAACGACCTGGCGCAGATACACGCAAAGCACAAGTGCGGTTTTGGTAACCCCAGTCAGCAAAGATTGGCGCCCAAAATCCTGTGTCCCAAAGACGACGGTAAGAGTTTACTGTCGAAGAACCGATTGAAGTCAATGCTGGCAAATGCGCGATTACACCACCGATAGAGTTAAGGCCGATTGGTCCTGGCATTTTCTCGTCGATTGATGGATCCGGCATAAATGTGTTGTCACCACCTTCACGGTAAGTGAAACAACCCGGCATACCAGGCAATTCATCTGTGTCGCCAGCGATTTCTGGTTTGAATATCTCGTTACCACCTTTCCACAAAGACATGTTATGGTGACAACCTGAGGCTGATACACCCATAAACGGCTTAGACATGAAGCAAGCAATAAGGCCAAACTCACGTGCAACTTGTGCACAAATTTGACGGTAAGTTGTTAAACGGTCAGCGTTACGCAATACATCGTCGAACTGTGTATTAAGCTCTAACTGGCCTGGAGCGTCTTCGTGGTCACCTTGAATAATATCAAGACCCATCTGCTCTGAATACTCAATCACTTTCATGAATACAGGGCGAAGCTCTTCGAACTGGTCAATATGGTAGCAACTTGGCTTAGTAACACCACCGTTAGGCATGCCATCTTCACCTTTCTTGAGCCACATCATTTCTGGCTCAGTACCACAACGCATGTCTAGACCATGCTTGTCTTGGAATTCTTTATGGATTCTGTGCAAGTTACCACGACAGTCTGACGTTAACGCCTGACCTGGATTCTCACGCTCTTCACGGTTTCTGTAAAGTCTGCAGAATACGCGCGCTACACGCTTGTCCCACGGAAGTTGACAAAAAGTGTCTGGATCTGGCAGACCAACAAGCTCAGAAGCTTCTGGACCATAACCAATGTAGTCGCCGTGACGATCAATATATAAGTTTGCTGTTGAACCGTATACTAACTGAAAACCTTTTTCAGCTAAACGCTCCCAATGACGTCCTGGAATACCTTTACCTACAATACGACCAGTAACTGATACGAATTGGTAGTAAACGTAAGTAACGCCTAGAGCTTCGATTTTTCTTGCCACTTCTTTAACCAGCTCAGCTCTGCCTGGTTCGTTTACGTGAAGTTCTAAATCTGTCATTTAATCTCTCCGAATAAATAAAATAAATAATCTTTTACAAGATAATTGCCCCTCTGCTTTTATTTAGCTCGAATATTGAAAACAATAGACAAAACCAAACCCTGCATCAGTCAATCTATGGATTGAATAATGATAATTCAACGAATTACGGCCTATTGTTTGCGCCCACTCATTAATACTATCTTTGCTTTGCACCACAAATTGAATCGCAAGTATACGCCTACCATCATTCCATTGTCAAGAAATTTTTGTGATTTTCAAGAAAACGACATTGCGTTATCTATTTTTTCTGAAAAAGCATCTTAAAACCAATATATTTTTACTAATTTACAACGGATTGTAGCAAATTAATACATGCGGTTCGTTTAGACGCAAAAAAAACCGGCGGTTAATCGATGCTATCGATAGATTAGGCTGAGGTTAAGCTTGGGCAGAGCAAATAACTGCCAAAAATTGACATTCTTTGCTGAGGATTTTTTTCGGGCCGTGCGGCGTTTCAGAGTCAAAGTAAAGCGAGTCGCCTTCCACAAAATGAAAGACCTTGGTACCGTAGAAATACTCCATCTCACCCTTGAGCATATAAATAAACTCAACACCATGATGCTGAAACTCTGGGAACTCGTAATTACGATTGGTAATGGTGATCAAACAAGGCTCGACCTTGAGATGGCCGCCCATTGTATGACCAAGTAATTGGTAGTGTCGACCATCATGTGTACCAGCGCGTTCAATAGTGAGCCCGTCACCAGACTTTACAAAAGTTGGATCAACATTTTTATCAAACTGTTGGAATAACGAACTGATGGAAATATTCAGCGCATGACAAATCAACTGAATGGTTTTTAGTGAGGCACTGATTTGACCGTTCTCAATTTTCGACAACATACTAGCAGAAAGAAAGGACTGCTTAGAAAGCTGCTGCAGAGTAACACCCGCACTTTTACGCGTATTCCTTACTTGTATACCAATTGACGCCTCTAATTGCTTATTACTACCAAAACTGGGTAGCTCTTTGTCAATTATCGATATACCTTTCTTTGGAGGACTCATTGTCTTAGCAATTTATTAGAAATCAAAAAAAATAACACGGAAGAACATTGCGTTTTTTAAATAATATCATAGTTTCTTTATAAGAAACTCTTTCAAATTGAAATTAATTAGAGATTTTGTCTCAAGACGTTTATAGAAAAAAACAATAGCAATGCATACCACCACTTACTTTAGTTGACAGACAGCACCGGTATAAAGTTGAAAAAAGCATTGCTTTCAACAAACAAAAGGTGCTTCATTTATCGAGTGTATTGTGACTTACTATCAAAGAGTGGTGCACAGCTCATCTAGATATAAACCTCGTACCAACGTCGTAGCACTCCTCTTAACCCTCTTTAGCGACCTCGACGACTTCTACGTGTTTTAACCGGCGCCCTATCATCGCCTGCAAAAATAGCTCTCGAACCCGCAGACATTTCACCGACTTTGGACTCAATATCCGACATACTCGGTTGAGGGCTCATTTGATGCTCGTCCATCGCCCTTCTCATTGCGCGCACGTGCTCAAAACTAGTACCACAACAGCCGCCGACTATTTTTGCGCCAGAATTTAGCGCTAAATGAACATACTCGGCCATTAACTCTTCAGTACCCGTGTAGACAATTTCACCATCACGGTATTCAGGAATACCACAATTAGCCTTAGAAATAACCGTTGTACCCTGCCCAACATGTCGACTAATGTCGGTAATGGTGGCAAGTAAATCTGGCGCCCCAACACCGCAATTAGCGCCAAAGCCAAACAAACCAAGTTCTTGTGCTCGCTTGGCAAGATTAGCCGGGGTAATGCCCATCATCGTTTTTCCCGCGGTATCAAAACTCATCGTGGCGCATATTGGTAGACCAAAATCCTTAATGGCATCAACTGCAGCCTCCAACTCCTCGATAGCATACATTGTCTCCAGCCATAAGACATCAACACCGCCTTCAACCAATCCTTCAGCCTGTGCTTTAAAGGCATCTGTTGCCTGTTTAGGTGTCATTGGCCCGTGGGGCTCAATCATTTCACCCGTAGGCCCCATTGAGCCAGCAACAACCACCAGTCGATCTACGCCGTCAGCAATCTCTCTACCAATAACACCCGCAGCCTTATTGAGTTCAAACACCTGGTTTTCAAATTTGTGCAGTTTGAGACGAAATGATGTGCCGCCAAAACTATTGGTCAAGAATATATCCGATCCAGCATCAACAAATCCTTGGTGAAGTGCTTTAATTCTATCAATGTGATGAACATTCCATGGCTCAGGAGGATCGCCCGTTTCCAGACCCATTCCAAATAAATTAGTGCCTGTGGCTCCATCGGCCAAAATATATTCATTTTCTTCAAGGATCTTTAAAAAATTGTTCATAAATATTTCCTTAGTAATTACAATGTATTTACAAATCTTGTGTAAGTTTAGCTGGGCTAAACTATGAATACAACATCATACATTGGAAATGCCTTTGTATCAGTACTTTTCAGGGGTGTTAAAATATATTTAAATGCAATTTATTTCTACAATAAATATTATATTTAAGCTATATTTTTTCCCTACAGCATTATAATCAGTAACAAATAACCAACTACCACACTGTGACTTTTTTAAAGGCAATTTTGTTAGCCATAATTCTTCCATTCTTGGTGCGAACTTGTCACAAAGACTGTCTGTCAGTAAACTTGCATTTCACCACCTCCCCCTCCACCCAACTCACACAATAATGAACAACAACCCAAATGCGCATCAAGCTGTTATTGAGCGCTTTATTAGTTATGGCGAAAACAATTTTGAGTCCAACACTCAGCGACCAATAGAAAGTGATAACTCGCAGCAACTCGGCGTACTTCGATTAATTTACGCCTACCGATTTTCTGGACATCTTAGGGCGAAAATTGACCCCTTAGGCCGCCCTAGACACCACTCCACACCGCCTTTTAAAATTTCCGAATTTGGCTTGCTCGAATCCGACTTAGACAGAACCTTTGATATGGGCTCCTATCAAGGCGCGAATTGCTCAACATTACGTGAGCTGATGTTCTCCTTAGAAAAAACCTATTGTGGCAGCCTTGGTGTTGAGTACATGCACATTCCTAACATTGAGGAAAGACGCTGGATTCAAACTCGTGTTGAAACTTACGATTCACAACCAGAAAACAGCTCTCAATTCAAAAAATGGCTATTACAGCGACTCACTGCGGCAGAAGTATTTGAGAAATTCCTCCACAATAAATACGTTGGGCAAAAACGCTTTTCACTTGAAGGTAGTGACTCGTTAATACCTCTACTCAACGTTTTAATTGAGCACTCTGGCTCGCATGCAATGAAGAGAATTTGTCTTGGCATGGCTCACCGAGGTCGACTGAATGTGCTTATCAATATCATGGGAAAACGCGCCGAGCACTTATTTAAAGAGTTTGATGGCGAATTAGACTTAAGCGCAAATCAGACCGGCGATGTGAAATACCATCAAGGTTTTTCATCTGACATTGATACTGCTAATAGTCCAGTGCATCTCGCATTGATGTTCAACCCATCACATTTGGAGTTGGTTAATCCTGTAATTGAAGGCTATGCGCGCTACCACCAAGATATTGTCGGTGACGAAAATGGCGAAGTAATTCTGCCGGTACTTATCCACGGTGATGCTGCTTTCTCCGGACAGGGTGTTGTCATGGAAACACTGAATATGTCACAATCACGCGGCTACAGTACCAAAGGCACAATTCACATTATTATCAATAATCAAATCGGATTTACCACCAGTAAACAGCATGATGCGAGATCAACGGATTATTGTACAGACGTAGTGAAAATGGTTAATGCGCCCGTTTTTCATGTTAACGCTGAAGACCTAGAGATGGTTAGTTTTGTTACCCAGCTTGCGCTGGATTACCGGATGCGCTACAAGAAAGATGTTGTTATTGACCTGATGTGCTATCGCCGCCACGGTCACAACGAAGCGGACGAGCCGGCTGTTACTCAACCGATGATGTATGAGACTATTCGTAGCATGCCAACAACTCGCGCACACTTTGCGGAGTCGTTAATTGCTCAAGGTGTTATCACACAAAAAGAAGTTGACGGGATGATCAGTGACTATCGCCAAAGGCTTAAAGACGGCGAACGAGTAGCTTACAATATTATTCCACCAACGCAAAAACGTCAGTGGAAACTTGACTGGGAAGAGTATTTTGATGCCGATTGGACTGCATCCTACACCTCCAAAATACCAGAGAAGAAAATAATAGAATTAAACGGCAAGCTTCAGACCTTGCCAGAGGGCTTTGAATTACACTCAAGGGTAAAAAAGGTAATGTTGGAGCGCCAAAAAATGGCGGATGGCGAAGTTAATGCCGATTGGGGTTTTGCAGAAACTCTTGCCTACGCGAGTCTAGCTGATAGCGGCACGCCAATTCGTTTGTCGGGCCAAGATTGTGGTCGTGGAACTTTCTTCCACAGGCACGCTGTACTTCATAACCAACTTTGCATTGAAGACTACATTCCGCTCCAACACCTAAATGAAAACCAAGGAAAAGTGCAGGTTATTGACTCCATTCTCTCTGAAGAGGCGGCGCTTGGTTTCGAATATGGCTACGCCACCGCCAATCCAGAGGCACTGGTTCTATGGGAGGCGCAATTTGGTGATTTTGTCAATGGCGCTCAGGCCATTATTGATCAATTTATTGCTTCAGCGGAAGCCAAGTGGGGTCGTCTTTCGAACCTTGTAATGTTACTACCACATGGCCTTGAAGGGCAAGGTCCTGAGCACTCGTCGGGACGATTAGAGCGCTTTTTACAACTGTGTGCAGGTCATAACATGCAAGTTTGTGTACCCACAACAGCATCGCAAATTTTTCATCTTTTAAGGCGACAAATACTAAGAAAATTTCGCGCACCACTGATCATCATGACACCAAAAAGTTTACTCAGAAATCCGCTTGCTGCATCCCCTATGCACAAGTTCACTGATGAAAAATTTAGAAACGTCTATGAAGAGCAATACGAAAACATTAAACCAAAAAAAGTAGATCGTATTGTGATGTGCAGCGGTAAAGTCTTTTATGAATTATTGACCCGCCGTCAAGACGATCAAATTAATAATGTAGCTATTCTGCGCTTAGAGCAGCTCTACCCTTTTCCAGCTGAAATGCTCCATGCAGAGCTTGATAAGTACCCAAATGCAACAGAGCTTGTCTGGTGCCAAGAAGAACCCATTAACCAGGGCGCTTGGTATACCTCTAGACACAACTTCATGTACTGCGCAAAGAAAGGTCAAACAATAGACATCGTCGCTAGAGATCTCTATGCCGCTCCTGCCGAGGGAAGTATAAGACTGCATAACATTAACCAAAACTACGTAATTGAACAGGCTCTGGGCATTGTTCCCATTAAAAAGCGCTAGGAGAAAATAAATGATAGAAATTAAAGTTCCAGTCCTACCGGAATCCATAAGTGAAGCTACTGTTGCCGTTTGGCACAAACAACCCGGTGATCTTGTTCAAGTCGATGATGTTATCGTTGAGATTGAAACTGACAAGGTAGTGCTTGAGGTTCCGGCCGAAGAAGCGGGTGTACTCACTAAAATTATTGCCCAGGATGGCGAAACGGTGGGTGCCAGACAAGTTTTGGGTCAAATGACTGAGGGTTCAGAAATTCAAGACAACGAACCAGAAGAGGCTAAAGCAGTCACCGAAGCGCCAGAAGAGACAGAAATAAAAACCAACCCAGATTCCGAGCCACAGTTTGAGAGTGAGGTTAATACCTCTATCGACGATGAGCAATCGCCTGAATTACAAGAGCCAATCATTGCAAAGGCGCCAACCACACCATTACCCACGATTACCCCAGCGGGAAATAGAATGGAAGAACGTGTACCGATGAGTCGCTTGAGAAAAACCATTGCTACTAAATTACACTCAGCCACGCAAAACACGGCGATGCTGACAACGTTTAATGAAGTTGATATGTCCAGTATTCTTTCAATGAGAAAAAGTTATAAGGATGCTTTTGCGAAGAAATATGGTGTCAAACTTGGCTTTATGTCGTTCTTTGTCAAAGCCGCAGTTGAAGCCCTAAAGAAACACCCCACGGTAAATGCTTTTGTTGACGGTGATGATATTATTTATCATGGTTATTGTGATGTCTCTGTTGCAGTGTCTTCTGATCGAGGCTTGGTTGTACCTGTTTTGCGAGATGCCCATAAAATGTCTATGCACGATATTGAAAAAAATATCATTGATTATGCTGCAAGAGCTCAAGCTGGCTCGCTATCGCTTGAAGAAATGATGGGCGGCACTTTTACCATTTCAAATGGTGGTGTTTTTGGCTCGCTACTGTCCACACCTATCCTCAATTCTCCACAAAGCGCCATTTTAGGCATGCATAAAACGCAAGAAAGAGCTGTGGTGGTTGATGGAGAAATTGTGGTCAGACCGATGATGTATCTTGCGCTGTCTTACGACCATCGCATCATCGACGGCAGAGAAGCTGTGCAATTCTTGATCTCCATTAAAGAAGCTTTAGAAGACCCTGCAAGACTGTTGCTTAAAGTCTAGTTCGGTTTTATAATCCCCCAAGATGTCTATAGGGGATAGCATGCGAACGATAAAATCACAATTTGAGGTCGATGGCTTCTATGCGCCTTTGCGTCTTGTTGGCGCCGGTGAGGCGTTGTCCTATCGGCAATCACTCGAGACCATTGAAAGAGAAGTTGGCTCACTCCATTATCAGTTCAAAATCCATACCGCTGTAGCAATGGCTTACGAACTGGCAATCAATAAAACCTTGCTAGATAGTGTTGAGGATTTATTGGGGCCTAACATCCTTCTTTATAACGCCACCTTTATTATCAAAGAGCCACGTTCTGACGCACACGTCAGTTGGCATCAAGACCTTACTTATTGGGGCTTTAATGACGACAAGCAAGTCTCTGCTTGGATTGCGCTTTCAGATGCCACAAATGAAAACGGCTGTATGCACATGGTGCCGGGCAGTCATAACAGTGGTCAACTTCCTCACAGTGTCACAAAAGACAGTAATAACGTGCTTTATCTTGGTCAAAAAGTTGAGGGAATTTCAGACGATCAGTCTCGTTGTGTACCTTTAAGGGCCGGCGAGGCTTCACTTCATCATGGCTGGACACTACACACCTCTTATCCCAATAAAAGTAACGAGCGTCGCATTGGCTTAAACTTTAACTACATTAGTACCAATATGTTTCAAACCCAAACCGAAGAAGACTCGGCAACATTGGTGCGTGGTACCGATAACTACAATCATTTTAAGAGCGACACGCCAGCAACCGTTGATTTTGACAATGACGCTTGGGAAAGACTAACAGGAGCTAACGAATTGATTCGTCAAACGTATAGCAAAATCGGCAAAACGAATCAACCTTAAAGCAAAATGCTTAGACAATAAAAAAGGGCGGTATTTTCATACCGCCCTTTTTCGTTTTACTCAGTAAATCTTACTGATGCTTGTTATAGTGATCTTGCTCACTTTTACCGCCGAGTACAAGTGCGGCAATACAACAAATAACAGCAATTGCTGTCCATGTAGCTTCATGACCAACGCCAATATACATTGCGCCAGTTACATCAGCCCATGAGTCAAATGAAAATCCAAACATAATATTCTCCTATATTAGATTAAACGTCTTCAGATGCTGGGCTATTCATACCTTCAGGGTATGCTTGCGCAGGAACTTTAACAACGTCAAGACCTTTTTCTTGAACTGCGTCAGGTACACGTAACATTCCACAAGCCTTAAGGATTGCTGAAACAATGTAGCCCGGAACAATACCAAGCAAGATAAACACAACTGAACCAACCAATTGACCAACAAAGCTAATTGTTGCAGTTCCTTCAGGAGCATATGCGTCTAGTGCAGGATAGCCAGAGGCCATCACACCTAGCATTAACACGCCAAAGATACCAATCGTACCGTGTACCGTTACCGCGCCAACCGCGTCATCAATACCCATACTCTCAACAAAGTCAGCACAAGGCTTCAGAATAACACCTGCGAGCATAGAGATGATTAAGATTTGTGATGGGAAGTAAATATCAAGACCAGAGGCAACCGAGATAATACCGGCAAGAGCGCCAGACATCATCCAGAATGGATCTCTAGTAAATATCCAAGCGCCAACAATACCGCCAGAAACAGCCATAACAATACCAAACGCAAGCGCCGATAATGTCATGCGTGTACCATAAATCGTTGTACCTGTACCTGCCCATGACCATGCTTCACCCGGAAGGATAATACACGCCATCAAGAAGCCAAAGAAACCAACAATGATTAGCATTAAGCCAACAACCGTTAGCGGCATATTATGACCAGCAAGATGGTTAGCTGAGCCATCAGCATTAAACTTGCCAACACGAGGGCCTAAATTGATAAGAACACCAAGAGCGAAGAAACCAGCTACAGCATGGACAAGTCCAGCAGCACCAAAGTCATGAACGCCCCATTCAGTTACTAACCAACCGTCAGCATGCCAGCCCCAAGCGGCGGCGACAACCCATGCGAATGATCCCAATACAATCGCACAAATAACAAAACCAACAGTCTGTACACGCTCGATTAAAGCGCCCGACATGATTGATGCTGTTGTGGCAGCAAATAAAGCGAAAGCACCCCAGAATACACCCGATGCATTATCAGCAATATTTGGTCCCATATATTGTGCTGAATCACCCCAAGGAAATGCAATTGCGTTGGCATACTCAATACCAGATATGGCCATGTAGCCCTCTGATCCTGTGAAGCCAGTTGGTAAGGCCCAGTAGAACCACCAACCAAAGAAGTAAAACGTTATGATCGTAAACGCAAACGCTAAGAGGTTTTTGATACCTGAGGATAACGTATTCTTCAAGCGAGTTGCGCCCATTTCATAGGCGAGGAAACCTGCGTGAATAATCATCATCAACGGTATCGATAAAAAATAATAGGTCTCGGCAAACATCGTGTTTGTCGTTGCGACCTGTGCGGCTAATTGTGCAATTTGTTCTTCCAAAATTACTCTCCTTTAGTATTAAAAAAAACAACTTTTTTTCTTAGCAGGCACATTTCTACACCTACCGAATAAGAGTATATAGCATTGAAATGCGGAAAAACACCTTAAATTGAACTTTTTTACAGAACAGAAAATAGTTCATGTTGAATACTAAACTACTAGATAAAATTAGCTGATAATTGCTGTTTGATTCGATTTTTTAGCCTTAAAGTAGAATTATTCAGGCAAAACTGGTACTGACCAGTGTTTAAATTCAATTCGTAGTCTTGAGACCAGTCGTGATGATTCTCAGCCAAAGACTTAACACTTTCAATAATAAATAAAACTTCTTTATCTGTCATTGTTGGGTGTAGGGATATCCTTATCCAGCCTGGCTTTTTCGACAAATCACCGACGTCAATCCTATCGGTAATTTTTTTGGATTGTACTTGATCAATACCAAAAAGATGGTGGCCATAAGTACCCGCGCACGAACACCCTCCTCGGCACTGAATACCAAAACGATCATTGAGCATGCGCACACCCAAATTGTAATTAAGCTCTGCAATGCAAAAAGAGAAAATGGCAAGTCTATCTAAGCGATTTGACTCCAAAATCAATAAATTTGGTGTATTTGATATTCCGTCAAAAAACAACTTTTTTAAGTGATTCTCTCTTTTTTGAATGTTTTCCACTCCCATTTCAGCTTTCAAGCTGATACACATTGCCGCCTTAATTGTTTGCAAGAAGGCAGGCGTACCTCCGTCCTCTCTAACTTCAATATCCTCGAAGTATTTATGCCCACCCCAAGGGTTGGTCCACTCCACTGTATCGCCACCGGGATGATCTGGCACCTCGTTGTGATAAAGCTCATTATTAAAAACTAATACGCCACATGAGCCGGGGCCGCCTAAAAACTTATGGGGTGAGAAAAAAACAGCATCTAAATACTCGTCTTGATCTTGTGGGTGCATATTAATATCGACATAAGGCGCTGAGCAAGCATAATCCACAAAACAATAACCGCCCGCCTCATGCATTAATTTGGCAATCTGATGAATGGGTGTAGAAATACCAGTAACGTTGGAACAAGCCGTTACCGACGCAACTTTCATCGGTCGATCTTTGTGCTTTTCAAGTAAAGTCGTTAGCGCCTGCAAATCCACCAAGCCTTCAGTATTAGGCGGAATCACTTCAACAATAGCAATCGTTTCAAGCCAACTGGTGTGATTTGAATGATGCTCCATATGAGTGACAAACACCACCGGTCGCTTAGCATCGCTAAGCTGGCCAGATTCGGCACTGCGAAAACCTAATATCCTTTGGAACTTATTAACAACACCCGTCATCCCAGAATCGGTTGTCAGGATCACATCGGTGCTGGCAGCATTAACATGCTCTTTAATCAATTGTTGGGCGCTTTTATAAGCGTGGGTTGTTGCCATGCCAGTGCCACTCGCCTCGGTGTGAGTATTGGCAACAAAAGGCATAATTTCTTCTTGTATGCGCACCTCGATAGGCAGGTAGTTGCGCCCACTCGCTGTCCAATCAGCATATACAATAGGCTTCAAACTACCATCAGGCGCTTCGATAGAGGCATCAATACCGATAATGCCTTGACGAAATTGTGAAAAATACTGCTCTGTCATTGGCCCTGTAAAGCAAATTAAGTAATGAAACCGCAGATTTTACGCCTGACCGGCTTCAAGGGTGTCGCTGAAGGAAGTCAAAGACACACCTGCCAACTTCATCCGCCGCCTCCATTAATAGCGAATGCTTGTAGTTTTCAAGAATAACAAGCTCAGAATCCGGTAATGCCGAATGGATGAGCCGGTTAAGTCTTGGATTGCAACCGCCATCGTTCTCGCCGGTTAGCACCAAACAAGGCTGTTTAACAGCGGGCAACCAGGACGACATTTCGGTTTCTGCGTAAATTCTAAAAACCTCTAAAAAAACCTCTGGATCGGTTTCTAACACTTGCTTTAATCGAAAATCAACTTTATCAGGATTGTTGGCAATAAAGGTATCGGTAAACCACCGATTTGTCAAAGTACTGAGAACCGCCTCTATGCCTTTTTCATGCATACTGGAGACCACGCCCTTTACTTTGACGCTGTCATCTTCGCTGCGGAATGCCGCAGTACTCAACAAAGAAACACTAAGAGTGTATTGTGGATAGGCCTTGGCATAAGCTGGGCCGATCATACCGCCCAAAGAATGGCCGACGATATGTATTTTATCAAAAGCCAGTTTTTCTCTAAGATTCTCAAGGTCCGCAACCAAGGCCTCAAGAGAATAGGGCGGCTCACCTTTGGGTGACTCGCCATGCCCTCGAAGGTCGTAACCAATACAAGTAAAATCTTTTTCAAGCTGCGCTTTAACGCCATCCCAAGCGTTTTTTCGAGCACCAATGCCGTGCACCAGAAAAACGGCTGGGCCACTACCACTTATCTCATAAGCACACTCAACGCTGCTCATAGTTTGCTAGTCCGGGAATTTATCAATACAAAGCTCGCCTCCTGAGCCCCAATCCTCTTTTTCAACATCGGTCAAAACCACTGTCACCGAAGCTGCAGGGCCGCCACAAGTGTTGACAAAGCTCTCGGTTAACTCTTTTACCAGTTCACGTTTTTGATCACGCGTTCTACCTGGGAACATTTCTACTCTAATAATTGGCATATCTTACTCCTTGAAAATTAAGTTAATTAAAGTGAGGCATTACCTCTTCTGAAAATCGTTGGATCGAGGTCATGGTATCCTCATGACTGGCGCCAAAGTTCATATTAAGAATCATTCGATCAATGCCGATTTCGCTATACACCGACAGCTGATCAATCATTTCCTCAGGCGTGCAAATCAATAAGCTGTCCGCCAACTCTTCCATGCTTTGCTTTCTCGGCAAGATTTCAATCATGCCATTTTTAACAATACCCGGCCCAGTAAAAACGTTGTCAAAACGCGCAAAATACTCATAAGCCTGATCAAGCTTGGCTTTTCTATCTGTCTCATTATTGACAACAAAAGCACCTCTTGATAACGACAGAGTTAAGTCTTTACCCAGCTCGCCCATCTCTGCTTTGGCTCGATTAAAGCCATCCACTTGGTCAAGCATTAGTTGGTGATTGCCTGCCAGTGGCGTTGTCATGATATGAAAGCCGCGCTTGGTACAAGCATAAACCCCTTCCGGATTTAATACCGCCATCATAATCGGCGGACCACCCTCAGTCATTGGCCTTGGCATTGCGGTGAGTGAGTCGAAGTGATAGTAATCACCCTGCCAAGAGACCTCTTCTTCTGAAAGAAGTGCGGTTAAGACATCCAGTGACTCATTGAATTTATCTCGGGACTCTTCAAGCGGCGAGCCCAATAACGCCATCTCACAAGCGAAAGCACCCCTACCCACGCCAAGGATCAATCGATCGTCGGTAAACATTTGCGCGGTAATTACTTCTCCTGCGTAGATGCGCATATCGTGAATTGGCAAAACCCCAACTGCAGTAATAATTTTGATGTTTTTTGTTGAAGCGGCAATTTTCACTGCAAACTGCAGGGGTGCCGGCATCATCAAAATATTGATCAGATGATGCTCAGTAAGGGCAACACTATCGTAGTTGCATTTATCGCACAAAATAGCTTGCTCGAACATATCCTGGTACAGCTGATAGCCGGTGTACTCCTTTGTGCCTAGATAAGCCGATAATTGTTGACAAAACTGCACTTTACACTCCAAAGAATTCGAGCAAGAATCTTAACACTTCCTACGAAAATCGATAACAAAAAATCAAACAGCTGTTATCGATAATAACGATAAGTTGCTACTCCACCTTCATCGCCTTTGCGTGGTAAGCAACATGTTCGCCAATGAAAGTGGATATGAAATGATAGCTATGATCATAATCATCTTGCATTCTTAGTTCAAGCGCCTGAGAGGACTCGGCACACACCTGTGAAAAATTCTCCGGCAACAACTGTTTTTCATCATAAAAATCATCGCCGATGCCTTGATCAATAAGTATGTGCGGCATTTTATTGCCCGCCTTAACAAGCTCTGTGGCGTCGTATTGCCGCCAGTCACTCTTGTCATTACCGAGATAAGCACCAAAACAACCTTGCCCCCATCCGCACTCAATTGGATTGCAAATCGGTGCGAAAGCTGACACAGAGCTGTATTTCTGTGGATTTTTCAACGCGCAAATAAGTGCACCGTGGCCACCCATCGAATGCCCAGAAATAGAACGGACACCTAGCTTTAAGGGCAGACAATCTTCAAGTAAAGTTGGTAATTCGTTGACCACATAATCGTACATTTGGTAGTGCTTCGCCCACTCGCCTTCTGTGGCATTGACATAAAACCCCGCACCCTGACCTAGATCATAACGCTCGGGCAAATCTGGCACACCCTCACCTCTTGGACTGGTATCAGGGAACACCAAAGCAATACTATGCTCAGCAGCGTAGCGCTGCATGCCGGCCTTGGTGCGCACGTTATCATCAGTACAAGTAAGGCCTGACAGCCAATACAATGTTGACACTTTTTCTCTCTCAGTCTCTTTCGGTAAAAATACCGAAAAAGTCATCAAACAATTACAAACCTCTGATTCGTGTTCGTAGCGATTTAAATAACCAGAAAATTCTTTAATGGATTCGATTAATTTCATTAGAGGCCCTCGCGTCTAAAAGATAATGACCGAACGAATACTCTCGCCGCTGTGCATCAAATCAAACGCCCTGTTGATGTCTTCCAGTGGCATAGTATGCGTTACCAAAGAGTCAAGTTCAATTTCACCACTCATGTAACGATCAACATAACCAGGGAGTTCAGTTCGCCCTTTCACGCCACCAAATGCTGTACCCTTCCAAGTCCTGCCAACAACCAAATTAAACGGTCTTGTTTCAATTGTTTGTCCTGCACCAGCAACGCCAATCACCGTAGAAACACCCCAGCCCATGTGAGTACACTCTAAAGCATCACGCATGACGTGAGTGTTGCCAATACACTCAAACGAGTAATCTGGACCGCCATCGTATGTGTCTTGCATATATTCAACAAAAGAGCCGTTAACGTCATTAGGGTTAACAAAATCTGTGGCGCCTAGTTGGCGTGCAAACTCAAATTTATCCGGATTAATATCAATAGCAATGATGCGCTCTGCGCCTGCCATGACCGCACCCTGAATACAAGAAAGACCAATACCGCCCAAACCAAATACAGCGACGGTTGAGCCGGCTTCAACTTTGGCAGTATTCAAAACTGCACCAATACCGGTAGTTACACCGCAACCCAACAAGCAAGCCTTATCAAGCGGCGCGGCGGGATTGATTTTTGCCAAAGCAATCTCTGGCACGACTGTGTATTCAGAAAAAGTAGAGCAACCCATATAATGAAAAATGTCTTTTCCTTTGTGCGAAAAACGACGCGTGCCGTCCGGCATATAACCGGTCCAAACTGTGCCAGCAATCGATTGACATAAGTTGGATTTTGTTGAAAGACAGAACTTGCACTCACCACACTCTGGAATATAGAGCGGGATCACATGGTCGCCAACTTTTAGATTTTTAACGCCGGCACCTAATTCAACCACTTCACAGCCGCCTTCGTGGCCCAGTACGCAAGGAAATGAAGCCTCAGGGTCTTCACCAGAAAGAGTAAATGCATCGGTATGGCAAACGCCAGAAGCATGCACTTTTAATAAGACCTCCCCAGCTTTTGGTCCCATAATATCTATCTCTTCAATTGATAGTGGTTGTTTTGCCGCCCAGGCAACCGCCGCTTTAGTTTTCATACTCTCTCCTTAATAATTTGAACGAACAGTATAAGCCATCTTTAGATTTGGCTTTGTAAAATTCAGTTAACTGCCGTAATGCTCAACGATTTGTTTGACGGTGTTACGAAACTGATCTTCATGAAATTCAGCAAATTCTTTCAGTGTGCATAGAGTTTTTGAATCTTTTACTTTATCTATAAAAACAACACCATCCAGATGATCAAGTTCGTGCTGAAAAGTGCCAGCGGTGATGCCTTGAACGGTAATGTCGATTTCAACCCCCTCTCTGTCCAGTGCTTGCACTCTAATTTCCGGACAACGCTCAACTTCGCCCCGTACATTGGGCACCGATAAACAGCCTTCATATACAGACAATCTTTCCTCTGAGAGAAAAGTAATCACTGGATTAATAAGAACAGTCAGTGGTATGTCGGGCTTATAAGGGTAGCGGGGGTTTTTACTGACCTCAATCACACAAACTCTAAGTGGTATGGCAATTTGGGTTGCCGCCAAACCGGCACCATTAGCGTGACGCATCGTCTCAATTAAATCATCAACCAGCTGTTGTGTTGTCTCTAACTTGATGTCCTTAATAGGAACTTCTTTTGCAACTTCGCGCAGCGCTGGGTTGCCAATTTCAATAATATTTCGAATCATGCGTTTATTTTGTGTCGAACAAGGGATCTACCCCTCTTCTTCATCTCTACCCTGTTGGGCTTTTTCAATTAATTTAAGAGCGGTGTTGTAAAGCTCAAACGCCCCAATATAAGCGTCTGCCCGATACTCTTCTGGAATCACCGCCAAGTGATCGTCAAGATCTTGCATAGCTTGCTCAAGAGTGTCTTCACAACCAAACATATCGTGTTGCGCTAATAGCTTTTTTGTCTCGTCTCTAGTCATCGTTACGCACCAAGTAATCTAATTATTATGCACATCTTAACATGATATTTTTTGACTTTGATGGCCTTTTATGCGCCTAATAAGGGCAATTTTGACAGCCGCTGCCACAACATTCACCTCGCTTAATGTGCTGCCATTTACTGAAAATATACATACCCTCTTTGACTTCATAATCAACATGCTCAAGATATTCGATCGGCTCACCATGCTTTCGATACGGCTCAGCAAGCAACAACATCTGCTCAATACCATTCTTTTCGATCAGAATGCCAATTTGCCTATCAACAGCTTTGGATAAACATGCAGGACACCGACAATCTTGATCAAAATCAAGCGGCATAATTGGCGGGAATGACTTGCACCAACAACTGCCAGTGCCGACGCCACACTTTAATATTTCACCACAAACAGAGCAAGGAGTTGATCTCATGAGCTTAAACAATTTAAAAAATTGCATTATGACTGAGGAGAGTTTTCAATGCAAACAAAAAACAAAAAAAACCGCCTTTCGGCGGCTTTAAAACTATCAATCTGACTTAAAACACTAATCCGACAGCTCTTTATACGTCTCACTAAATGCGTCAATCGCCTTGTCTAAGTCATCCCTAGAGTGCGCAGCTGAAATTTGTGTGCGAATTCTTGCCTTGCCTTGGGCAACCACAGGAAAGAAAAAGCCAATCGCGAAAATACCGCGCTCGAGTAATTTCTTGCTCATGGTCTGCGCTAACTTTGCATCACCCAACATCACCGGTACAATCGGGTGATCACCATCATCAACATCAAATCCGGCTTCTTGCATTCCTCTGCGGAAATAATGAGTATTAGCCTCTAGACGATCTCTGAGCTCGGTTGAGTCTGAGAGCATCTCCAAGGCCTTAAGAGAGGCTGCACAAATTGAAGGCGCGACAGTATTCGAAAATAAATAAGGGCGAGAGCGCTGTCTCAACATGTCAATAATTTCTTTGCGACCGGAAGTGTAACCACCCGAGCCACCACCTAATGCCTTGCCAAACGTGCCAGTGATAATGTCAACACGATCCATGACATTGCAATACTCATGCACACCACGTCCAGTCTTGCCCATAAAGCCAACCGCATGGCAATCGTCGTGGTGAACCATTGCGTCGTACTTATCTGCTAGGTCACACACCTTATCAAGCTGAGCAACAGTACCGTCCATCGAAAATACACCATCCGTGGTAATCAAAATGCGTCTTGCGCCACCGGCTTTAGCTTCAGTCAATTTTTCTTCAAGATCAGCCATATCGTTATTTTTATAACGATAACGCGTCGCTTTACAAAGGCGCACACCATCAATAATGGATGCATGGTTTAACTCGTCTGAAATAACGGCATCTTCTTTTGTTAGGATGGTTTCAAATAAACCGGTGTTGGCATCAAAGCAAGCCGCATAAAGAATGGTGTCTTCCATACCAAGAAACTCTGACACTTTACACTCCAGTGCCTTGTGGATACTTTGCGTGCCACAAATAAAACGCACCGATGAGAGACCAAACCCCCAATCACTAAAGCTGTCTTTCGCCGCTTGAATAACGTCTGCGTTATTGGCCAAACCGAGATAGTTGTTGGCGCACATGTTAACAACCTCTGCGCCACCCTCTAATGTGATGTGGTTTTTTTGATCGGACGCAAGAACGCGCTCCGTTTTCCACAATCCCGCAGCTTCAATTTCAGCCAAATCTTTTTGTAAGCCTTCTTTTGCGCTCTTAAAACTCATAGTAATCGTTTTTGGATTCAACTTCCCAGTTGAGAATAACCTTGCCCGACTGTCCAGAGCACATCACGTCAAAACCTTGTTGGAAATCGGTGAAATGATAACGATGGGTAATAATTTTATCCAAAGGCAAACCGCTTTGAACCATCATTGAGCCTTTGTACCAAGTTTCAAAAATTTCACGACCGTAAATACCCTTGATTTGCAGACCCTTAAATACCACCAAATTCCAATCAATAGCTGAACCAGAAGGCATAATCGCCAACATGGCAATTTTGCCACCGTTAATCATAAATTTGAGCATATCACCGAATGCTTCTGGTGAGCCAGACATCTCCAAACCAACGTCGAAACCCTCAAAAATACAGAGTCTATCTAAAAAATCTTTAGAAATTTTTTCTTTACCCACATTAAGTGGAATGGCTTTTGGAACAATCTCCCTTACAAGATTAAGTCGATATTCGTTTAAATCTGTAATGACAACATTGCGAGCGCCGGCATGAATGGCAACCAAGGCCGCCATTATTCCTATTGGGCCAGCGCCTGTAATAAGTACGTCTTCACCCAACATATCAAATGAAAGCGCCGTGTGCACTGCATTACCAAAAGGGTCAAAACAAGCAAGTAAGTCTGTAGAAACGTCTTGTGTCGATCTAAATACGTTTTCGGCAGGCACGGCAATATATTCGGCAAAAGCACCATCACGGTTAACGCCAATTCCAATGGTGTTTGGGCAAAGGTGTTTGCGACCGCCTAAGCAATTACGACACCTGTTGCAAACTACGTGACCTTCTGCCGAAACCACATCGTCGACCTTTAAACCCTTAACGCCATCGCCAACCTCTGCAATAACACCGGCAAACTCATGGCCCGTTATCATGGGTGTTTTAATGGTTTTCTGCGCCCATTCGTCCCAATTATATATATGCACATCGGTGCCGCATATGGCTGTCTTTTGCACTTTAATAAGAACCTCGTTACTACCAACTTCTGGCATGGGTACGTCCTCTAGCCAAATACCTTTTTCTTCGTGACTTTTAACCAGTGCCTTCATTGAATAACTCCTATTTAATGTGTCAAAATTGATACGCCAAAAGTGGCCGCTTGATGAGATAACTATTGTAATTAATGATACTTTGTACTTTGGATTAATTTTTGGGACATGCTAACAATAATTCAATTAAAGCCAATTAATAGTAGCCAACTCACTGACTAAATGCTTCTCAATCCCTTATCCAATAAGCCTTAAGACAGTAAACACAACCGATAAAAATCCCGTGTTTATTGAGTTGTTTCCAAGACTTGCGCGCAAGTCTCTATTACAGCAAAATGAGAGTGTTAGTTGCCGATAAAGCCCAACAATAGTGGATTTTAATAGCTCATTTTATTACCTATATAGCATTTGTACATTGACTTTTATTTGGTATCATCTATGATTAATTAATCTAACACGTGAATTATCACCACAGGATAAAGAATGAGACTAAAGAAAGCATCAATTGCCCTAACATTATCATTAGCGATTTCGGGCACCTCTCAAGCGGGATTTTTCGATAATATTTTCGACTTCGGTCAAGAAAGTGCGGACAGTGTTGTTGCGGGCACAACCTCAGCAGTTAAAAATGTCGGCGACTCCATCTCAGATTCCGCCAGCTTTATTACCTCAAATCTTACCGAACTTAAAATCAAGTCAAAACTGGGCGACACCGATGCAGAATACGCCTTGGCTGTTATTTATGACACCGGCAACGGCGCTGAAATAGATAAAGAAAAAGCCTTTGACTTGTTTGAGGACGCTGCCAACGGTGGTGTTATGTTGGCACAATTTGCTTTAGCGCAAAAATACGACAAAGGTGATGGAGTTGCACAAAACCCTCAAAAAGCTTTTCAGCGTTATTTAGAAGCTGCCGAACAAGGCTATGCCAGAGCACAATATCATGTGGGTGCAAAATACGATAATGGTATAGGCACCCTTGAAGACAATGCGTTAGCACTGCAGTGGTACCAAAAAGCAGCAGATCAAGGGCACATCGAAGCACAATACAGCACCGGCCAGAAATACTTAAATGGTGAAGGAGTAGAATCAAATTCAGCAACAGCAGCGCAATGGTTGCTTTCTGCAGCAAAACAAGGGCACATCAATGCCCAAATTGCGATGGGCTCACTCTACATGAACGCCGAAGGTGTTGACCACAACCTAAACGAAGCTTTGGCTTGGTTTGAAATAGCAGGTGACCAGCAAGGCATAACGGTAGCTCAGTACAAAATCGGACTATCGCTAATAGGTATCGATGACAAAAAAGCTTTTGAATGGCACTTAATGACTGCAAAAAAAGGCCATACAGAATCACAGAACTCCATCGCATCAATGTATGACACCGGCACCGGTGTTGCCCTCGACCACTTCAATGCGATCGAATGGTACAAGGAGTCAGGCAACAGTGAAGCAATAACCGCATCACAAAACAAATTAGCCAAATCGTATACGGATAGCAATGAACATGAACATGCCATTGCTTGGTATGAAAAGTCAGGAAATCAAGCTGGTATTACTGCCTCACAAAATGCTCTAGGTGACGCCTTTTCTGCAAATGGAGAATTTGAAAATGCCATTGCTTGGTATGAAAAGTCAGGAAATATTAAAGGCATTACAGGCAACCAAATTAATCTAGGCAATGCATTACTTGGTAAAGACAACCATAAAGCTATCGAATGGTTTACTAAAGCAGGTAATGATGATGGAATCACCACTGCGCAAATCAACATTGCCAAATCACTTCTAGGAACAGACGATGATAATGCCTTAGCTTGGTTCTTAGAGGCAAAAGACTCTACTGGTATCTTGGAGTACGCAAACTCACAACTTGGGGTGGATAATTATAAGGCCCTCCAATGGTTTTCACAGGTTGGCAACAATGACGGCATTATTACTGCGCAAATCAACATTGCCAACTCTCATAGTAGCACAGACCAACGACTTGCATTCTCGTGGTACCAGAAGGCAGCTGAAGGTGGTCATGTATTAGCTCAATTCGAATTAGCTCAGGTTTACGATGCCGGACAACTTGTCTCAGAAGACAACGCAAAAGCTGTCTACTGGTACCAAAAAGCAGCTGAGGCTGGCCATATCGAGGCGCAGTACAATCTTGCTTATAAATACGACATTGGCGAAGGTGTTGCTGAAGACAATGCCCAAGCTGTTGCATGGTATTCACAAGCCGCCAACAATGGCCATATTACTGCTCAGGCGAATCTTGCGCAAATGTATGATCTTGGTGAAGGTACCGAAGAAAACGACGAACTGGCATTAAAGCTCTACCTTAAGGCAGCCGATCAAGGACATGCCATTGCACAGCTGAATCTAGCTATCAAATACGACAACGGTGATGGTGTCTATGAAGACAACCAAGAAGCTATCCATTGGTACCAAAAAGCAGCCGACCAAGGCCTTGCTGTAGCGCAAGCCAATCTCGGTGTGATGTACGCAATGGGTGAAGGTGTTGAGCAAGATTACGCCAAAGCTATGTCTTTATACTTGCAAGCCGCAGAACAAAAGTATGCACCAGCTTATTACAGTATTGCACTGGCCTACTCTGATGGCGAGGGTGTTGCAATAGACCATCAAAAAGCTTTTAACTATTTCTTAATGGCGGGTAAACGTGGTCATGGAGATGCGCAGTATTCTGTTGCCCTTATGTTGGAGCGTGGCATTGGCATTCAAGAGGATGACAAACAAGCATTCGAATGGCACAAAAAAGCAGCAGCTAGCGGCAACGCACTCGCACAATTTGCGATTGCGCAAAAATACGACATGGGTGAGTACGTGCTCGAAGACAATGCACAAGCCTTCCAGTGGTATCAACAAGCAGCGCAAAGTGGTCACACCATTGCGCAATACATGATAGCGGAGAAATATCGCACCGGTGATGGTGTTAATCAGGACTTAAAGCAAGCATTTACTTGGTATCAACAAGCAGCGATTGAAGGGCACACTAATGCTCAATTCTACACTGCGCTTGCCTTTGAAACTAATGAAGGCGCAAACGGCGACCCATCAAAAGCAGCGCAATGGTATAAGCGTGCTGCTGATCAAGGTCATGCTGAAGCTCAATCAAACTTAGCAATGATGTATGCTACCGGCAACGGCGTTGTTGAAAACAACCAAACTGCGGCAATACTTCTGAAAATGGCTGCTGCACAAAATAACGCATCGGCACAAGCAAACCTTGCAGCGATGTATGCGGAAGGCACTGGTGTTGCTGAAGATGACAGACAGGCTTACAATTTATACAAAGCCGCTGCTGAGCAAGGTCATGCCAATGCGCAGTTTAATCTTGGCTTGATTTACGAAAGCGGCGAAGGTATTTTTAAAGACTTCGAACGCTCCGTTCACTGGTACAGCAAAGCTGCACAACAAAATCATGCTGCAGCACAGTCAAGCTTAGGTGTTATGTATGCCAACGGTAAAGGTGTGCCTACTGATTTCGAAAAAGCATTAAAGTGGCTTCATCTCTCAGCAGAACAAGGGCATCCAGCAGCGCAATCAAATCTTGGCGATATATATGCCAACGGTAACGGCGTAGCGCAAGATACCCAGCTGGCTCTACAGTGGTATCGCAATGCCGCCAAACAAGGTTACGCAGATGCACAATACAATATGGGACTGGTCTATACTCAAGGTGTTGGTGTTGCAATAGATTCTCAGCAAGCGCTGCAATGGTACCGCAAGGCCGCCAATCGTGGGCATGCTGAAGCGCAGTTTATGCTGGGTCAAATATTTGCAGCCGGTCACGGTGTTGGTGCGGATATTGAAATCGCATCTAAATGGTACGCTAAGTCTGCGAACCAAGGTTTTGCAGATGCGCAATTCGCACTAGGCAACCTGTATATTGAAGGCAATGGGTTGACGCAAGACAGCAAGACGGCAATGCGCTGGTATCTTGCCGCTGCAGAGCAAGGCCACACAGACGCACAAACTTCTCTTGCTGAGATGTATGCCAGCGGTAAGGGTGTACTTGAAAACGACAAAAAGGCTGCTCAATGGTACCGTAGGGCAGCCGAGCGAGGCCATCCGCATGCGCAATTTAAACTAGGGCAAACGTACGGCACTGGCTCAGGAATACCACAAGACCCATCCAAGGCAATCTTCTGGTACTCTCATGCAGCCGAGCAGGGTCATATCGATGCTCAATATCACTTAGGTCAGGTATATGAAAATGGCAATGGTGTTGACGAAAATGACCCATTGGCGCTTCAATATTACCATCAAGCAGCCACTCAAGGCCATACCAAATCACAAGCAAGTCTAGGTTTAATGTTTATGAATGGCGAAGGTGTAGCAAAAGACAACCAGCAAGCCCTACAATGGTTCCGCGAAGCTGCTCGTCACTACGATGCGACAGCGCAGTTCAATCTCGGCCTGATGTTTGAATCTGGCAAAGGCGTTAGTGCTGACAACCTACAAGCGGTTGAATGGTATCGTGCTGCAGCAGACCAAGGCTATGCCTTAGCTCAATCCGCCATGGGCAGAATGTATGCTGAGGGCAACGGTGTGTTTGAAGACTCACAAAAGGCGCTCGCTTGGCATGAGAAAGCAGCTGCACAAGGCCACGCAGATTCTCAATACCAATTAGGCCTAGTATACGATTTGGGTGAGGCAGTTATCGAAGACAATCTAGCCGCTGTCTCTTGGTATGAAAAAGCCGCAAACCAAGGACATTCTGAAGCGCAATACAAACTGGCTCACAAATACGACTTAGGCGAAGGCTTGCTTAAAGATGACAGTAAGGCGATTCACTGGTACGAGATTGCCGCACAACAAGGACATCAAAAAGCCCAATTTAATCTTGGCTACAAGTTCGATGCCGGTGAGGGTGTTGAGGAAGACAATAAAGCCGCCTTTGTTTGGTATCAAATGGCCGCAGAGAATGGTCATGCAGCCGCCCAATACAACTTAGGTCTAATGTACGCCAACGGCGAAGGTGTTGAACAAAACATGACCAAGTGTAAACTGTGGATTCAGAAAGCCTTTGAAAACACTGATGCTGGCATCAGCCAACGAGCGGAAGATTTCTGGAATATCAACGATCTTTGGCAGTACTAAAAGGTCTGCAATTTAATAGTCAAGAAAAGACTTCTTGGCTATTAAATTTAGAAAACGGTTGCAAATTCAAGAAGTCTGTGTTAGAGTAAAAGCGTAACACTCAAATTTACATTACTGTTTCAACTTATTTTTTTCTTTGTCTCTCCCAATAGTGCAAGGGGATTATTTGCAGTTTTTGAGTGATATATTAATTGCACAATGCGTAAGCTTTGTACTTGTCTTCTCCTTTAGAAATGAAAACATGCAATTAATCAGCCCCGTCCAGGCCTTCCCTGTACGGGGCTAAATTTTGCCTGTCGCAGATAATTTAGGCAAGTCAAGCGTCATATGCAACAGATCCAATTCATCCTTCCGACTGACAGATTTACTAGCAATAAAACCCAATTCTTGCTCAAATGACTGGGGGGCAATAATCTATATCAAGCACTCGCTGATACTCAATGAACAAGGTTTTGATGATTTCTAAATCACCGCTATTTCTAACTTGAGCAATTTCAGGCATGCTGGGGTTAGGCTAATTGCAAATTGGACACTGACTGTCTTTGGCGATACCAACTCGCCGAAAACTTAAATCAAGCGCATCAACCAACATCAGCTCACCACACAGTTGCTCGCCAAGACTCAACAGCACCTTGATAGCCTGCAAAGCTTGCATCGTCCCAAGCACGCCCGCAACAGGCGCCAAAATACCATTCTCAACACAATTTTCTGCACCATCACCCTCTTCAGAATATAGACATTGGTAACAAGGCTGATTAATTTCATACCCTTTAAACACTGACAGTTGGCCTTCGAATCGAATAACGGCTGCCGATACTAACGGCGTCTCGGCTTCGACGCAAGTCTTGTTAATTGCAAAGCGAGATTTGAAATTATCGGTGCCATCGAGAACAACATCGGCTTGTGACACATGAGTTGCTAAGTTTTCTTCCGTCAATTCTTTAATCGTTGTGACGTTAATTTCGGGATTTAAGGCCACTAGGGTTTCTTTTGCGGAGTCAACCTTATCTTTGCCAACATCGGGCGTACTGTGGATTATTTGACGCTGCAAATTTGATAACTCCACCCGATCAAAATCAGCAAGTATTAAATGACCAATGCCTGCGGCCGCAAGATAAAAAGCACTTGGCGAGCCAAGTCCACCCATACCAACTATCAACACCGTTGAATCAATTAGTTTTTGCTGGCCGTCAATATCCACTTGAGGCAGCATGATTTGGCGCGAATAACGCAACAGTTCTTCGTCTTTCATTTGTAATGTCTATTTAAAATATTTTTGTATTTTTGGCATAATGACCAGTCGACAATACGGCTGGTTTTGATTGTCATTATAGTAATTTTGATGATGTCCTTCTGCAGTATAGAACACATTTAAAGGGCTAACCTCTGTTACCGCACCAACAACACCACCAATCACGGTTTGTGCCGCTTCTTTTTGAAACTCATCAGTATAAAACACAGCCGAGCGATACTGGATACCAACATCACCGCCTTGCTGGTTGAGACTCGTAGGGTCGTGCACTTCAATAAAAACCCTCAATAAATCTGAATAAGAGATCAAAGACTCATCGAAGTCAATCTTTAAAACTTCAGCATGGCCGGTCTGGCCAGTGCATATTTCTTCATAGGTTGGATTTTCGGTATCGCCATTAGAGTATCCACTAACAAGATTTTCAACACCACTAACTCGTTGAAAAATCGCCTCCATACACCAAAAACATCCGCCGGCAAAATAAGCTGTTTGCATGTATGATAATCCTAGTAAAGTTCGAAGGAATATAGTATATCCGATGATTGCCAATGAAGTCATTAATGCGCTCAAATCTGTCGCCAGTGAAGAATGTCGAAAAAGCAATGAGTGGTTTTTCAAAACCGGCAAAGGGCAGTATGGTTATGGTGATCAATTTATCGGCGTGCGTATGCCAAAGTTGCGTAAAGTTGCCAAGCAATACCATCAGAAGATCTCTTTTGACGGCATCTCAACACTGCTTAACTCGCCTATTCACGAGGAGCGTCTTTGCGGACTGATTATTCTGGTATATCAATACCCGAAGGGTGACCAGAAAGAAATTTATGAATTCTACTCAGCAAACTTTTCGGCAATTAATAACTGGGACTTGGTTGATACCACGGCGCCAAATATAGTTGGCAACTATCTTTTTGACAAACAGAATAAGACTGAAATTTTGCAGAATTACGCTTATTCTGAGAATTTATGGACTCGTCGAATTGGTATTATTTCTACTTTTGCTTTTATCAAAAACAACTGCCTTGAACCAACCTTGCAAATTAGTCAATCACTGCTTGGCGATAACCAAGATCTGATTCACAAGGCAACTGGCTGGATGTTAAGAGAGACTTATAAGCGTGACGCCACCCTTGTTAAGCAATTTTTAAAACAGAACTACGCACAACTTCCAAGAACTACTTTAAGATATGCCATAGAACGAATGAACAAGCAAGAAAGGCAAGGCTGTCTAAAGGGGATTTTTGATGTATCAAATTAGTTTTTACGCACCAAAAGGTGATGCCGAGCAGATTAAAACCGCTATGTTTAAAGCAGGCGCAGGCAATATTAACAATTACAGTCATTGCGCCTGGCAAACTGAAGGTATTGGTCAATTTATACCGACACAAGGCGCCAAGCCAGCCATAGGCTCGATTGATCAACTTGAGGCGTTGCCAGAGCTCAAGGTTGAAATGGTTTGCGGTGACAGACACATCGACCAAGCCGTTAGGGCCATGAAATCATCTCATCCATACGAAGAGGTGGCATACGCTGTTATTAAACTGGAGAACAAATGAGCGAAATCAAAATGAATAAGCATGAAAACGGCTTTATTTTGACATTATTAGGAATGTCAACAGCAGCGCTTATTTGGCTGTTTACACCATTCCTACCGGCGCTATTTTTGTCATTATTAATCAGCATCACCAGTTACGATATTTTTTGCCGCTTAGCTGCAAAAAGCTCAAGGCATAGAGCCGCTTTAATCATGACACTTTCTGTGACGGTACTGCTAATCTTGCCTCTAAGCTACCTAATGCTGGTAGGCGGTATTGAGATGAGTGGCATGGTTCGCACACTGCAAGACAATTTTCAACTGTCAGAAGTGCAAAAAATAGTCGATCAAACAATCATCGGCCTCGCTGTGCCGGAATCAATTAAAGGGTTAATTGATGACGCCCTAAAAAATAATTTAGAAAGTGTTATTGTTACCGCGAAGGACTTTGCAGTTGTTGTTCTTAAAAGCATTGTCACTCTATCAAGTCAGTTTATTTTCTTTGTTATTCTGGCAATTTTCTCCCTCTACTACTTCTACATTGATGGCGCTTCACTTGTCGACAAAATTAAGACTCTGTCGCCGATGAATAATCATCTGAACGGCATTTTATTAAAGCAGTTCTCGGGTCTTTCCGTTACCCTTGTTGGTAGTGTTTTTATTGTCTCTGTATTGCAGGGCCTAGTCTTTGCTATTGGCGTTAGTCTAATCGACATGCCGCCTTTGTTCTTTGGTGTTGCGATGGCGCTTGCAGGCTTTATACCCATTCTTGGTGGATTGTTGGTTTGGTTACCCCTTGTGCTTTATCTTTTTGCCATTGGCGAAGGCGCAAATGCATTTATAATTCTGTTCTTTGGTGCCGTACTTGCGGGCACTCTGATTGATAACTTCCTGCGACCTGTGATTATTCAGAAGTTGGCAAGTAAAATGAATCACAGCAGTGCGCTTGATCACACACTTGTTACTGTTTTATCAACACTTGCGGGTATTATCCAGTTTGGTATTCTAGGATTATTCATCGGCCCAATTATTGCGGCAATGGCAATCACTATGTTTGACATTTATCAGATAAAATACCGTCAGAAATCCCAATAAGCCGACCCTATAAAAACTCGCACTTCCTATGCTTAAAGAACTAAACGAATTCATCACCGAATGTGGCGCTTGCAATGACATTAGCCAATACGATGACACCAAATATATCCAGCTACCTGAAGAGCATCGACAGCAATTTGTTGACGCTATGAGCAATGGTGAAGTGCCTTTAAGAAAAGCCAGCGAATGCCCAGCCAAAAGATTGCTTTTGCATTTTGCTAACACGGTGCTTTTTGTTAACAATGACACGCAGGATAGTGACGCCATTTATGACGTTTATTTGGCTCAAGGTTCTGATTCTAGCGACGATAGTGATATGAGCTACACCTACACAGCGTTCTCGCTTGATAATGACTATCAACCAAAATTAATCAGCCATACCGGCAACGGTAAAGCCGATGAAAAACGACTATGGGAAGAGATTCACGCAGCAATGCTAACGCTCAGGGGTTTTATGAGTGCTATTTCTGAGTAGCAGCTACCACTCTTAATTGAGATAGTATAAGCGCCACTTGCGCGTGGGTATTACCTCAGAGCAGTGCTTTTACTTGTCACCCTCTTGTGTCGCCTTCTTAAGCTTAGGGCCCGCTTTAAAGGTAACGACTTTTCTTGCCGAAATCATCACTTCTTCGCCAGTCTTTGGGTTTCTACCCGGACGCGCTGATTTTTCACGAAGTACGAAATTACCAAAACTTGATAATTTGACATTCTCACCGTTGCCTAATTGCTCTGTAATTTGATCAAAAAACTCATTGGTTAAAACCAACGCCTGCGCTTGGGTGAGGCTTGTTTCTTTCACCAGTGCGTTAGCAATATCTTGTTTTGTAAGAGACATAATAAAAATGTTTATCGTAGGTGAGCAGAGAACTCAGTTTGTAAGTGGCTTAATATCTCATCAACGCTTTGATTTAATTGCTCGTCCGTCAAGGTAGCCTCGCTAGACTGATAACTCAAATTAAGGGCGATACTCTTTTTATCGGACTCAATATGCTCGCCTTCATAGACGTCAAAAATGCCCACATCAATTAAGTACTCTTGCTTAAGACTTTTAATTGCCGAAATAAGATCGGCTGCTTGTGTTTCTTTTTTCAACACCAAGGCAATATCACGCTGTGAAGCCTGAAACGATGAAAAAGCCTTATAGCTGGCAATCTCACCTTGCTGGCATTCCGCCTGCACTAACTCGAATAAGTACACTTTTGGCAGTGACAATTTTTTCTGCACGATCGGCGACAATGCACCTAAGTAGCCAATTGTATTGCCGTTTTTAATAATTTTTGCTGTTTGACCATTTTGCAAAGCTGGGTGCTCACCCACTTCAAAAGAAACTTGAGCACCACCAAGGGCGAAAAGTGATTCTACATCTGCCTTAGCATCAAAAAAATCCAAGGCTTTAGACTCACTTGCCCACTGAGCAGAGTGTCTATTACCTGTAATAGCACCGGCAATTTTTTGCACTTGGTCTTCGGCAGAAATGCCGCCAAAACACAGTCCCGATTCAAAAAATCTGGCATTGTGATGGCCGCGACGCGCATTAGACTCAATCGTTTGCAATAGGCCAGACCAGAGGCTTGAACGCATAACAGACATGTCTTCAGAAATTGGATTGGTCAGTGTGATTTTCTTCGCACTAGGATCCATTAGCTCTTGATGTTTACTCGAAATAAAGCTGTAAGTAATCACCTCTTGGTAGCCTCGGTTAACCAAAGCTTGGGCAATATCATAAGCATCAATACTTGCTTGAGAGGCTGACGTAACATTGGCGTCTAATGTTAGACTTTTAACCGGCAAACGATCATAACCGTAAAGCCTTGCCAGTTCTTCGATAAGGTCAGCAACAATGCGAATATCAAAGCGAAAACTCGGCGGCACAATTGTCCATGAGCCAGCTGCTTTCTCAACAATTTCAAAATCAAGAGAGACAAACTTAGCCTCAATCCAATCGGAGTCCAGCTCAAAACCAAGCACTTTGGAAATTTTTTCCAAAGTGATTGTGATTGGCTCAACATGTGGCAATTGAGCGTCATCAATGCACTCATTAATTTTTGAGGCCTCACCACCACAAATCTCTAAAACAAGCTCTGTAGCACGCTCCAAGGCAATATGCGCTAAATTATAATCAACACCGCGCTCGAATCTTAATGATGACTCAGTGTGAAGCCCGTAGGATCTTGCAACACCCGCTATTGATACCGGTTCAAAAAATGCACTTTCAAATAATATCTCACTAGAGTCAACTTGAGTAGACGTTGACATGCCGCCCATCACACCAGCCATTGCAATCGCCGACTGATCATCTGCAATCACCAAGGTGTCCTCTCTAAGGCTAACAGTTTGATCGTTTAGCAGCTCTAGTTTCTCACCTTTTTTCGCCATTCTAACATCAATTTCACCATTGATCTTTTGCAGATCAAATGCGTGCATTGGCTGGCCTAATTCTAATAAAACGTAGTTGGTAATATCAACTACTGGAGAGTGGGTTTGTTGTGATGCGCGTTTCAGTTTTTGCGCCATCCATTTTGGTGTTTCAACCGTATTATCAATACCTTTAATCACACGAGTTAAGTACTTAGGGCAAGCCTTTGTATTCGATACTTGAGTTGTAAAGCTAGCGCCACCCTTCTCTACAGCTTTATAGGAAACCGAGGGCATTGTTAAATCATAACTTGCACACACTTCACGAGCAACACCTAGTACACTAAAACAATCACCCCTATTCGGCGTGATATCTAACTCAATAATTTGGTCATCTAGGTCAAGGTGTATTCTGATACTCTCACCGAGTGGTGCATCCGTGGATAGCTCCATAATGCCATCGTGCGAATCTGAAATACCCAACTCTGTTTCGGAGCATAGCATGCCACAAGATTCAACACCGCGTAATTTGGCTTTTTTGATTTTTAAACCGTTCGGTAATTTTGAACCAACCGTAGCGACAACCACCTTAAGTCCATGTCTCACATTCGGCGCACCACATATAATTTGCAGATTGTCACTCTGTCCAACGTCCACTTGGCAAAGGCTTAACTTATCAGCATCGGGGTGTTTTTCGCAACTCACAACTTGACCGATCACAACGCCATCAAAAGGAGGTGCGACTGGCGCAATACCATCCACTTCAAGGCCCGCCATGGTAAGTTTCTCAGCTAAGACTTCGTCACTAACGTTTGGATTAATCCACTCTCTTAGCCATGTTGTTGAAATGTTCATCGGATATCCAGCCTAAAACTGATTAAGGAAACGAATATCGTTTTCAAAGAATAGCCTGAGATCATTGACACCGTACCTTAGCATTGCTAAGCGCTCAACACCCATGCCAAAGGCAAGGCCTGAGAATTCTTCAGGATCAATATCTACAGCTGTCAATACATTGGGATGAACCACGCCACAGCCGAGTACTTCCAGCCAGCCAGTTTTTTTGCAAACTCGGCAACCGTCACCGCCGCAAATAACGCACTCAATGTCGGCTTCAGCTGATGGCTCAGTAAATGGGAAGTATGACGGTCTAAATCTTACCTTAAGATCATCTTTTTCAAAATAAGCTCTTAGGAAATCAATCAATAAGCCTTTTAATTGGGCGAAACTCGCCTCTTCGTCAACGATCAAACCCTCAACCTGATGAAACATCGGCGTATGAGTAACGTCTGAATCGCAACGATAAACTCGCCCAGGCGCAATCACACGCACCGGTGGTTTTTGCTTCTCTAATGTTCGAATTTGAACAGGAGAAGTGTGTGTTCTTAAAACGGTATTGGCATCAAAATAAAAAGTGTCGTGCATCGCACGAGCAGGATGATGCTCGGGAATATTTAGGGCGCTAAAATTATGAAAATCATCTTCAATTTCTGGGCCTGTTGCAATCTCAAAGCCGCTCTTTGAAAAGATTTTTTGAATATGGGTAAGTGTTTGGGTAATTGGATGCAAGCCACCCTTTTCGACATTTCTGCCCGGTAGAGTTACATCTATTTTTTCACTTAAAAGGCGTATTTCTAGGGCAATTAATTCAAGCGCTTCTTTGCGTGACTCGATTAACGCCTGAACTTCAACTTTTGCTTGGTTGATCGCCTCGCCCATTTTAGGCCGCTCTTCTTTCGAGAGTTTTCCAAGACCTTTTAATAATGCCGTTAACTCGCCTTTTTTACCCAAAAAATGCACTCTGGCATCATCTAAGTCCTTAAGGTCAGTTGCGTTTGCAATGGCCTTTTCAGCGTTGGTGAGAATGGTATTAATCAAAATCTTGTGGGCTTTTGGTTAAAGCCTACCGCATTTAGCAGTAAGCTTTAATTGATTTTACTACTTAGCTAGTGCAGCTTTAGCTTGGTCAGCAATTTTTGTGAATGCAGCCTTATCAAAAATCGCAATATCAGACAACACTTTACGATCAATTTCAATACCAGCTTTATTCAAACCATTGATAAGCACTGAATAGCTTAAACCATTGTTACGTGCTTCTGCGTTAATACGCACAATCCATAAACGACGGAATTGACGACGTCTTTGACGACGGTCGCGATAGGCATATTGACCAGCTTTAATAACCGCTTGCTTAGCAACACGATAGACTTTAGAGCGAGCACCATAATAGCCTTTCGCTTTCTTTAAAATTTTCTTATGTTTGGCGTGCGCTTGCACACCTCTTGAAACTCTTGCCATGGGTATACTCCTAGTTTAGCTATAAGGTAACATTCTTCTAACCATTGGTACGTCTACCTTCTCAATGGTATCGGCGGCACGAAGTGCACGCTTTCTAGAAGTACTCTTCTTAGTCAAGATATGACGTAAGTGTGAGTGTTTACATTTATAACCACCATTGGCGGTTTTTTTGAAGCGCTTTGCAGCACCCCTATTGGTTTTCAACTTCGGCATAATTTTCTCCTTGTCTTGTTAGACATATTTAACTACTCCTAAGAACAGTTTGTTATATAAAAAAACAACGAAATGTTAATGTTTCGTTACTTCTTTTTTGATTTGGGTGCCAGCATCATGCCTAGCTGACGACCCTCCATCTTTGCCTTCTGTTCAACATTGGCAAATTCTTCACAATCTTTTTCAATTCTATCAAGCATTTCCATGCCCAGTTCACGGTGTTGCATTTCGCGACCACGGAACCAAATACTTACTTTAACCTTGTCACCATTCTCCAAAAACTTTATCAAATTTCTAAATTTAATTTGGTAATCGCCCTCTTCAGTGCCGGGGCGGTATTTAATGGTTTTAAGCTGAGTTTTCTTTTGTTTTTTCTTAGCTTCGTTTTGTTGTTTCTTTTGTTCGTACTGAAACTTACCAAAATCCATGATTTTACAAACAGGTGGTTCAGCGTGTGGAGAAACCTCTACTAAATCCAACCCGATATCACTCGCCATTTCTTTCGCTTGGCTTGTACTAATGATACCTAACTGCTCGCCCTCGCTACCAATAACACGTACTTGTGGTACTTTAATGTGCTGGTTAATTCGCGTGGTTATCTTATGTGGTCTTTTAATAATTACTCCTGGTTTATTAATTCTACAAACGCTTCGACAGACATCGAACCCAAGTCTTCACCGCCACGTTTGCGTACTGCAATCTCGCCATTCTCCATTTCTCGACCACCTACGACCAAGATATACGGATAGCGCTGCATTGAGTGCTCGCGTATTTTAAAGCCTATCTTCTCATTTCGCAAGTCTGAAATGACTCTAAGTCCTTGTTTTTTTAGCTTTTGTTCTATATCAGCGACAAAATCGCTTTGTTTTTCCGAAATATTCAAAACAACGGCCTGAATCGGTGCAAGCCACGAAGGAAAAGCGCCCTCGTAATGTTCGATCAAAATACCAACAAATCTTTCCAATGAGCCGACAATCGCACGATGCAACATCACCGGCGTTTGTTTCGAACCATCTTCGGAAATATATTGCGCATCGAGGCGCTCTGGCATTGAGAAATCAACCTGCAAAGTGCCGCACTGCCACTCTCGATCTAGGCAATCTTTTAATACAAATTCAATTTTTGGTCCGTAAAAAGCGCCTTCGCCTTCTTGTAGCTCCCACCGAATGCCTTTCGCATCTAATGCTTCAGCGAGTGCTGCTTCAGCCTTATCCCAAACAGCGTCAGAACCAACGCGATTTTCTGGACGAGTCGAAAGCTTGATATCAACATTGTCGAAACCAAAATACTCATAAACACTGAATGTTAAATCAATAAAATTAGAAACTTCGCTTTGCACTTGTTCTGCAGTGCAAAAAATATGGCCATCATCTTGGACAAAATTACGTACACGCATGATGCCGTGCAAAGTCCCCGATGGCTCATTACGATGGCAAGAGCCGAACTCCGCCAAACGCACAGGTAAGTCACGATACGACTTTAGCCCTTGATTATAAATCTGAATATGGGCAGGGCAATTCATCGGCTTAATCGCGTAGTCACGATTCTCAGAATGAGTGGTAAACATTGCGTCACCAAATTTATCCCAATGGCCTGACTTTTCCCAAAGTGTACGATCAATCACTTGTGGTGTGCGCACCTCTAAATAATCGTTGTCTTTAAACACTTGGCGCATATGCTGCTCAACAATTTGATACAACGTCCAACCCTTTGAGTGCCAAAATACCATGCCAGGCGCTTCTTCTTGAGTGTGGAATAAATCCTGAGTTTTGCCAATTTTACGGTGATCTCTTTTTTGTGCCTCTTCCAGTTTATGAAGATAATCTTCAAGATCGGCTTTGTTTTCCCAAGCAGTGCCATATACACGCTGCAGCATTTCATTGTTGGAGTCACCACGCCAATAAGCGCCAGCCAAACTCATTAATTTGAAAGCTTTTAATTTACTCGTTGAAGGCACATGTGGGCCGCGGCACAAGTCAATAAAATCGCCTTGCTTGTAAAGTGACAATATTTCATCTTCTGGAATAGAGGCAATGATTTCAGCCTTGTAATCCTCACCTTTTGACTTAAACAAGTCAATCGCTTCATTTCTTGGCATTTCGATGCGTTCAATCGACAAATTTTGCTTAACGATGGCGTTCATTTTTTTCTCAATTTTTACTAGGTCTTGCTCCGAGAAGCCATCTTTATAGGCAAAGTCATAATAGAAGCCCTTGTCAATAACCGGACCAATCGTAACTTGCGCGTCTGGGTAAAGTTGCTGCGTGGCTTGCGCCAACAAGTGCGCTGTTGAGTGGCGTATCACCTCAAGTGCTCGCTCGTCTTTACCGGTAATAATAGCCAAACTCGCGTCTTGGGAAATAATATGAGAAGCATCAACCAGCTCGCCATTCACCTCACCCGCTAGTGTTGCTTTTTTTAGGCCAGAGCCAATTGATGCAGCCACCTCTAAAATGCTTAGCGGCTGATCATAAATTTTTACTGTGCCATCAGGCAGTGTAATGTTTGGCATAACCAATAAATCAAAAAACAAAAGCGTTATTTTACCTTGCAGAGGCCAAATAACTCAGCAAAATTAAGACTTTAAGCGGTTCAAATCCAGCTCATTATCAAGGTATATTATTGGGCGATGAAAGCGAATCGAAAATCTGGCGAATTATTAATACTACTAATAACAGTTGGCTGCTCAATGAGCTTCGCTATTTGGCTAAACCTCCTCAATAACTTCGCCATTGAGAGTGTGGGCTTTGATGGTTCAGAGATGGGCATTTTACAAAGTCTCAGAGAAATTCCAGGTTTTTTAGCCTTCACCATTGTCTTCATTTTGCTTTTTATTAAAGAGCAAAAAATGGCTTATGTCTCTCTCATTCTTTTAGGTCTTGGCACTGCCTTTACTGGCTTTGTGCCAACAAACCTCGGTTTTTATATCACCACCATTTTAATGTCAATTGGCTTTCATTACCTCGAAACCATCTCCAACTCATTAACCCTCCAATGGATTGACAAAGACAAGAGCGCTGAATTTTTCGGAAAAATCATTGCCACTCGTTCAGCGGCATCAATAGCGGCCTTCACCTTAGTTTGGGTGTTGTTTGAATTCATTGGCCTCGACTACTTCTGGGTTTATCTGTCGGGTGGATGCATTACCATTGTCATCGCAATTTTCTGCTGGCAATACTTCAATGACTTGCCACAGCATGTCGAGCAAACAAAGAAGATAGTACTGAGAAAGCGTTATTGGCTTTATTACGCCTTGCAATTTATGGGTGGTGCAAGAAGGCAAATTTTTGTAGTTTTTGCTGGCTTTTTAATGGTCGAAAAATTTGGTTTCAGTGTTGCAGAAATATCCATTCTTTTCCTGGTAAATGCCTTTATCAAAATCCCATTGGCACCCAGGATTGGCAAACTTATTGGAAAAATCGGCGAACGCAAAGCTCTAATAATTGAGTACATTGGTCTTATCCTTGTTTTCATAGGTTACGGCATAACTCAAGACCCAATGATTGCTGTTGGTTTGTACTTGCTTGACCACTTTTTTTTCGCGATGGCCATTGCTCAAAAAACATATTTCCAAAAAATTGCCGACCCAGCAGACTTTGCCTCTAGTGCAGGAGTGTCGTTTACCATTAACCATATTGCTGCTGTCTTTATCCCGGTAACTTTTGGTATTATCTGGCTACAATCTTATCAGTTCGTTTTTTACGCAGGCGCAGCTATGGCGGTTATTTCTCTTGCTTTGGCACTTAATGTACCGCACGCACCACGAACGGGTAATGAAGTTGTGATTGGCAAATCATCGTATTGAATGACTTTCTAGTAATTTTCAAAAAAGATATAAACTAATGTTTCAAAGTGATACACTTTAAATATGTCGAAGTGACCCTTGCTCTGAGAAGCCTTTAGTCGATAAACACTAGCTCGGTTCAAATCATAATCATTTTGATATTTTTTTTCAAGAAGATTACATGAATACAAAACAGCTAGTACTAGCTGGTCTACTTTCATTTGGCCCTGGGGGTGTTGCTCTGGCAGGATCCGCGGATTATGACTTCAGTCAGCACAATTTAAATACTCAGCAAGCAGATTTACAATGTGTATTTTCTATATTGCATGATGGCGCCTATGGCACCGGCGTTCTAGCCAATGCCAACATCAAAGCACAAGGCACTGCCTTTATCAAAGGGGATAAGTTAAGCGTCGAAGGTGAGTGGAATACAGGAGGCACCTCATCAGATTCCAAATACCTAACAAGCGAGTTTAATATTAGGATAACGGATAATGGCCATTTAGCTGGAAAATTTGCATTTTTCAGTGATTCTGGCGAGCCTGCTTATTTAACGATTATTCGAAACAAACATTCCGTCCCAGTACCCGAATTAAATTCCAATCAATTACAAAAGGTTAATGATGACGGCGAAAGACGTTGGGCCAACCAAACCCAAGAATGGGTAAAACTGAGTGACGGAAAGTACGTTTACCTTACCGTAGTCGGCTGTAATCCCAGGCAATAACTTTTAACGCAATATTAGGCAGCCCGAAATGGCTGCCTGTAAACCTTGATTAGGAGATTTTATGAAACATAATACGATGCTTTTAAAGCAAAGCAAAATACTAATAACCGCTCTTTTCATTATGACTGTTTCTATATCGAGCTTCGCCGGCTATAACTACAACCAAAATAGTCACAACTCAGCTCACGACAGCGCGACTTGTCCTTCGGCAATTAGAGGTTAATTTTATTGATAGCGGTGCACTAAGTATTCTCTAAGGATTGAATCATCAATTGTAGGGAATCGACACCACGAAAATGATTAACGTTTAAACGGTATGAAGTTTGAACATTTTTGTCTTTAAGCTTGTCTTGAAAAAAAGCAATGCCTTCGAAGATTCGAGAATCACCCGCTTGCTTTAGAGTGCACTTAAGGTGTTTTTCACCCACAATGCGTTGCTCAACCAGTTCAAAATCACCATAAAAAATTGGTTCCTCAAAGCCCTGCCCCCAAGGTCCAGCTAATTGCAGCAATCTAGCATTGGCCAGTGTAATTTCACTTGCATCAAGCATGCCATCGGTTAGTAATTCGACACTCGGTTTTTTGCCATTTAAATGATTGTTAACCGCATCAGAAAAGCCTCGTTGAAACATCTCAAAGTTTTCAGGTTTGAGAGTAAGTCCCGCCGCCATCGCATGACCCCCAAATTTCTCAATTAACCCTGGGGTGCCTCTATCCATTAAATCGAGTAAATCCTTCACGTGCACTTCCGGGATGGAACGAATAGAGCCCTTCAATAACTCGCCAGATTTGGCAAAAATCGCGCAGGGACACTGATAGTCCTCTTTAATTTTGCCAGCGACAATACCCACAATACCCTCATGCCAACCCTCGTCAAACAGGCTTATCGCAAACAGGCTGTCATTAATCACTTGCCTTGCAACAATGGCACTTGCCTCTGTTTGCATTTTCTCTTGCTCTAGGCGTCTTGTCTTGTTGAAATCCTCGAGCGTAGCAGCGTAGCGCCTAGCATCGTTGATATCATCAGAAAGTAGGCAGCGAATACCCTGAGAAATATCGCTCAGTCGTCCTGCGGCGTTAATCCTCGGCGCAACGGAAAAACCCAGGTCTGATGCTTGCAATGTCTCCACCGGTCGTTTGGTTAGCTCCAGAATAGCTAGAATACCCTTAGAGCATCTTTTTTGACGAATTCGCTCAATGCCCTCTTTGATCAAAATGCGGTTATTTCTGTCCAATTTCACCACATCTGCAACTGTACCCAGGGCCACCAAATCCAACACTTCTCTGAGATCAGGGATTGAAACATTTCTTTCACTAAAATAGTTCGTTTTTTGCAGGTGGGTTTTCAACGCCGAAAACAAATAAAAACAAACACCAACACCTGCTAAATTTTTTGAAGGGAAATCGCAGCCATTCATGTTTGGATTAATGATGGCGTTTGCCATTGGCAATTCGTGACTCGGCAGGTGATGATCGGTAATGATGACATCGATGTCAAAAGAGCGGGCTAACGCCGTGCCTTCGATACTAGAAATACCGTTATCAACGGTAATAATGAGATCTGGATCTTTCTCATGTTTTGCCTCAATGACAATTTCAGGGCTAAGACCATAACCATGCTTAAAGCGGTTTGGCACCAGAAAATCAACTTGTTTAGCACCCATTAAGCGCAGTGCTTTAACAGCAACAGCACTGGCTGTTGCGCCGTCAGCATCAAAGTCACCTACAATGAGAATGCGTTTATCAAATGTTATGGCTGATTCCAACAGCGCAATCGCCGCATCCAACTGGGAGAAATTGGGCTTAAGTAAGCCAGATAGGTTTAATGATAAATCGGACTCTTGGAGCGACCGAGCTGCGAATATTTTTTTTAAAAAGGCGGGAATATCGTCAGAGTATGACGCCAGCAAGGCCTCGTCAATCGACCTGTTCTGCACTGCTTCTCACTAATCGAATATAGGTGTCAAAATACTTATCTCTAGCAACTGAACCGCCGTAGGAAAAAGGCACTTCGTAGGCAACAAATTCATTATTTTCCACCGTGGTCGATGTCCAATAGGTGTCGGCTTGGGTGTTCGGGAAAAACGCCACATCAATCAACGCATCGGCGTCACCGTAATAATCAACCAATGTTTTTAGTTCGTTAACACTAGGCAAACGCCAATCGGTAAACGAGCAGAGTGACTCTTCATTAATTGCCTCAACATAAGCTAGGGTATTGCAACCTTGGGCCCAGTAACAATGGCGTGAGTATTCGCCATCTTCGTCACCGCTTTCGCCGTCAAACCAAGTGTAGGTGTTGTGTGCGTATTGTAAACCTTCTTTGGCACTTTTCACTTCCCAATAGAGCTTTGAATCCTCATCCAAAACGCAAGCCCATTTGGTTTTATCGAGCTCAAGCGTCATGCCTTTTTTAGAGATTTTGAGTAAATCAGCACTGGCGGCACCGCCAATTAGTAACATTAGTGCAAATGAAAATAACTTTTTCATAAAGAAAAATGTTGTGAAAAAAGCACTATTCTACCAGTTATAAAATGCCTTGGCATAAGCGCTGCACTATTAGAGTTCACTACTAGCATTTGCATGCTTACCCTCAAACAACAACAGAGCAACACCGATTAAAATAAAACTGTCAGCAAGATTAAAAACTGGCCAATAGAACCCGCCATAATGCAAATCAATAAAATCAATAACCGAACCATAGAGCGCCCTGTCGATCAAATTACCTATTGCACCTGCAAGCAAAATTGACTGACCCAGGAGTCTTTGGCGCAATGTCGGCGCGGTTTTACACATCCAAACAATTAATGCTAGCGAAGCAATGAGTGAAACACTCAATAGAAAATAACGCTGGTTATTACCACTATCCGCCAACAGACTAAAAGCAGCGCCGCTGTTTTGCACATAACTCCAACTGAAAAATGAAGTTACACTAAGCGACTCACCCAAAGAGAATGTTGACGCAACAACCTGCTTAGAGAGTTGATCAAGCGTCAACAAGCCAAAGCTAGATAAGTAGTAAATTTTGTGCTTCATATTGTTATCATTCAGTGGTTCACCTTGAAACCAAGCAAGTAGCATGTTTACCACCAAAGGTGCAAATTTCATGGCATATACTGTTTACCCAGCATATAATTCAACATCATACAAATTATAAATATTCTGGAGAAATTATGGGTTTTTTAACGGGCAAAAGAGCACTAATTGTTGGTGTTGCTTCAAACCGATCAATTGCATGGGGCATCGCTGAGGCAATGGCTAAACAAGGCTGTGAAATCGCACTGACCTACCAAACAGAGAAACTAAAAAAGCGTGTTGATAAATGCGCTGCCGTTTGTAACTCATCTATTGTCATCCCTTGTGATGTTGGTACCGATGAGGGCATCAAACAAACATTCTCCGAGCTAAAGCAATCGTGGGATTCATTCGATATTTTAGTACACTCCGTTGCTCATGCCCCTCGTGATGCCTTAGATGGTAATTACGTTGAAGCCACAACTAGGGAGAATTTTGCCAGTGCCCATGAGATTAGCTCATACAGCTTTACTGCGCTTGCAAAAGAAGCACTACCAATGCTTAATGATAACGGCGCCTTGCTGACACTTAGCTATCTTGGCGCTATAAGAGCCATTCCAAATTACAATATTATGGGTGTTGCAAAAGCATCATTAGAGGCTAATGTTCGCTATATGGCTGTTGCTCTTGGCGAAGAAAAAGGCATTCGTGTTAATGCGATTTCAGCTGGCCCAATTAAAACTCTAGCGGCAAGTGGTATTAAAGACTTTGGAGGCTTACTTGATTACGCTGCACGCAGCTCCGCTCTTAAACGCAACGTAACGATTGAAGAAGTGGGCAACTCAGCCGCATTCCTGTGCTCTAACCTTGCCTCTGGCATTACTGGCGAAGTGACTTATGTCGATGCCGGTTACAGTTTTTATGATGCCGGCCCCATCTAAATAAATCACTAGCTAACGACATAAAAAACCCCGATTTAATCGGGGTTTTTGTTGGATGCTAAAGGAACTCAGAGAAGATCTGAATATCACCAGACTTGTCAGCCGACTCTCTAAGGCTCTTAATTAAACTTGCAGACCACTCATTCATTATTTCAAGCGACTGCACTGCAGGCCAGCCAGACTCACCGTTTTCAGCCAACCTTACATCACTCACTCTGACCAATACCGTGGTCACGCCATCCATATTTTGAGCAACGTAGGATGCATTTAAATCGCTTGGATTAGGCATTTTATAGGCTACAACAGCAACCCCAAAAGGCAACTCAGTTCTTCTTCCAATCCAGCTCTCGTCCTTCCATTCAAGGCCGTTATTACTGATTAAAGAATTTGCGTTTGAATGGTTACCACTTGATAGCTCACTGGCGATCTCTTGAGCCAAATCCGCAATAACAACTTTCGCCTCGATTGTTTTCAACAAAGACTCCACTTCCGCATAAACCTCGTCCAGCGCTTTTTGGCTCGACGGCCGCTCATCAATCAAACTTAAAACAACATACGTGTTGCCAATTTCAAGAACGTCAGAATTCTCGCCGCCCAGCACCACATCGCTGTACGCGGCCTTTACAAACTTTGCATCATGGGCAGAACTTGTAGCAGGGAAAAAATCAGAAGATTGCATTTCAAGACCAAACTGGTCGGCAACTATATCAATTGGCTCTTCATAAGCCAAACTTACCAACTCTGCTTGCAAACTGTAAAGCTCGTTTGTAATGAATTTTTCTTTGTATATTTCCTGCAGTTCACTTTTAACGTCGGCAAATAACTTCACGCTAGCCTCAGCAATATCATTTACCTTAATAATATGATAGCCAAATTGTGTTTTAACAACGCCGCTCGTCTCACCAGCACCCAAATCAAAGACCACTTTGTCAAACTCTGGCACCATGCGCTCACGCTCGAAGTAGCCTAAATCACCACCCACAATATTTGTGGAGTAGTCAATAGAATGCTCTTTTGCCATTTCAAAAAAGTCAGCACCAGAATTAAGTTTGCCCAAAATTGAAGAAGCCTCTTCTTCAGTTTTAACAAGAATATGTTGCGCCTTTCTTGTTTCATCGGTGGCGAAGCGTTGTTTCTCATCATCATAAAGATCCAACAGTGTCTGCTCATCAGCATCTTCAGGCGAAGCGACATCACTTCGGGACAACTCAATATAGCTAACTTTAACTTGAGGAGGGGAGACAAAATTTGCCAGATTATCATTGTAATACTCAGAGACTTGTACGCCATCAATTGCGATCTGATCAGCAAAATTCGCAGTGTTAAATGCGATAAAAGCAACCTCTCTTTCTTGTGCGGCCAATGCATTGAGTTGATTCGACTGAGCGCTGGTTGTCAGCGCAGATTGTGCTAAATTGCGAGTAAGTTGATCACTATTTAATTGTTCAGATTGCTCATCAAAGTAGACTCTAGTAGACTCATACCCCTCTAGACGCAATCTTTTTTCATAAAGATCTTGAGAGTAAACACCTTTTTCATGGAATTTTGCATCAGCCCTTATAGACTCGATCACTTCTTGCTCAACCGTTACCAGTTCAAGAGAGTCAACCATCATCTCAAACAATTTTTGAGTAACCATGAGATCAATCAATTTTTCTTTTAAGATTTTGTCAACCTCATCCGTGTAATCGGCGCCAAGCTCAATTTGGTTTTGACGGCGATTACTTTCCAACAACTTAGCATAGGAGGCATAATCAATCTCCTCGCCATATACTTTCGCTACTGCCGGATTGTTGCTTGGGCCAAGATATGACGCAATGCCAAACAAGGCAAACGGGACAGAAAGAAGACCTACGATTAAATAGGCAACCCAGCCTTTAGATTTATTTTTTATTGCACCTAACATGTTTTGATTTTTAGTGGCGAAAAACAAATGTTAACTTCACATTTGAGTGCTGAAAGTCACACCAAACTAAGGCCACAGTTTCCTTGATAAAAGTCGATTATTATACAAAAAAAAAGACGCTCTAATGAGCGCCTTTTTTTAATCCTTTCTCAATATCAAAAAATAAAGAGAAATATAAGGGTGTTTTTAGCTCTATCAATTTTTAAGTCATTGATTTTTCTAAAAAATATGGCGGAGCGGACGGGGGTCGAACCCGCGACCTCCTGCGTGACAGGCAGGCGTTCTAACCAACTGAACTACCGCTCCAAATTTTTGGTGGGCGCTACAAGACTTGAACTTGTGACCCTCGCCTTGTAAGGGCGATGCTCTCCCAACTGAGCTAAGCGCCCAAAAAAAATGCCCGAATCGAATCAGGAAACGGGCATATTATACTTCGAAAAAATCTGATTAGTTAACAGATTCCTTTAATAATTTTCCTGCTTTAAATGCTGGCACTTTAGAAGCTGAAATTTGGATCGTAGCACCTGTTTGAGGGTTACGTCCCGTGCGTGCTGCACGCTCTCTAACTAAAAAACTACCGAAACCTGTGATTGCAACAGTGTCACCACCTGCTAATGCACCTGAAATGGCATCTGTTGTTGCAGCCAATGCGCGAGCAGCGTCTGCTTTTGTTAGTCCTGAGCCATCGGCAATTGCCGCGACTAGATCTGATTTGTTCATATCCTATTCTCCTTTTTTGTTTGACAATTTTTATTACAAAATGCGCAGACTATTTCTAATCCTGCATTTGATTATCCATTATTCAGCCCCGCTGTCAAGCGGGTTTCGGCAAATAAACCCTATATAAATGCAAATAATAAAATTGAAATATTATGGTTTATTCTTTTTTTGAATATGGGGTAAAAAATCTTCTAACCAAATTTTTTGTGTAATCTCACCGATATGCCTATAAAGAATGACTCCTTGCTGGCTCACAAGGAACGTTTCTGGTGTTGCATAAACACCCAACTCAAGACCCGCCTCGCCCTTAGGGTCAAACACAATCAAATCAAACGGATTACCCATAACCCCAAGCATCTTGTTTGCGTCTGCTCGGGTATCCTTATAATTAAGACCTATAAGTTGTATTGATTCACCCTTAGAAATACTCATTAGCACTTGGTGCTCTGCACGACAAGTTACGCACCATGAAGCCCACACGTTAACAAGTGTGCTGCCACCTCTAAAGGTGTCACGAAGCGAAACACTTTCGCCCGTATAAAAATCGTCGACTTCAATGTCTGGAAAAGCTTTACCTAAAAAAGGCGATGGCAATTCTCTGGGGTTCGAACTGAGCGATACATAAAGAAAGGTGGCAATAACAATAAAGCCAATCAACGGTATCAGTTTCTTCACTTTGACTGCTTTGCCTTTTCAAGGGCGTCGGCAACTTCAGGCGGCATATAGTTTTCATCGTGTTTTGCCAGCACTTCACTGGCGACAAACACCTCTTGACTGAACGAACCAGTAGCAACAATACCTTGCCCCTCACGAAACAAATCGGGCAGTATGCCAACATAGTTCACCTGTATGCTGTTTGCAGTGTCGGTTAAAGTAAAGCTTACTTTCATGTCATCACGTATAACGCTATCAGTTTCAACCAAGCCACCTATGCGAAAACTCTTGCCAATCGGAGCACGCCCTTCCACTACATCCGTTGGGGTGAAAAAATACAATAAATTGTCATTAAAAGCCTTAAGGGCGAAATAGCCAGCCAAAGAAATGCCCAGAACCAGCATTGCAACTAGCGCCATCCTGTTTTGTCGTTTAGTCATTTTGTCGGCTGTATTTATTGCTGAGTGTAATCAAAGTTTGTTTGTGATGACTTCTAGCACGAATAAAAAGCGTGGCCACGGTGATGAAGGCAACGCCGTAAGCAGACCACACGTAGAAAGCGTATTTTCCGTAAGGCAGAAATGAAAAATACTCCATTAAAGTCATGAGCGCTCTCCATTGACGAGATCCTTCACCCAGCGAGAATTTTGCTCTCTAGTAAGCACTTCGGTTTTGGCCTTAATGGTGACCAACGCAGCGTAAAGTAGAACAAAGACTAAAAACATAATACCAAGCGCTATACCCATATCAGGGTCTTTCAGCCCGCCCGTGCCAACCGTATAGCCTTGGTGTAATGTATTCCACCATTTAACCGAATAATGAATAATAGGCAAATTAACCAAGCCAACAATGGCCAAAATAGAACTGGCCTTGGCCGCGGTACGAGGGTTATCAAAAGCATTGTTAAGCGACATGTAAGCCAAATACAAGAACAACAAAATCAACTCAGAAGTTAATCTTGCGTCCCAAACCCACCAAGTGCCCCACATCGGCTTACCCCAAATAGCGCCTGTTGCTAAAGCTATAATCGTAAAGGCGGCGCCAATGGGTGCGGAAACTTTAGCCACCACTTCGGCCATTTTAATTTGCCAAATAAGACCAATACCACCAGCAATGGCCATAATGCCATAAACGGTCATTGACATAATAGCGCTTGGAACGTGTATATAAATAATTCTATA
>CAJVZH010000014.1 GCA_913020715.1 uncultured Gammaproteobacteria bacterium | reverse complement strand
CCGAAACTGGACATGATTTGGACAACCATTCCTTACAAGCGGTTTGGCTCGGCGAAAAATTACTCTTAAAGTTAGATAATTTAAGAAATTCGTGAGTATTCTATTTATCAGTTAAGGCTAGAGACATGAATTCACTTGCACCGCGCAGCTCATTCTTGTTGTCAGCGTTGGCGGTTTTAATATGCCTCGCAAGCGCCATCCAGTTTACCTCGGCGCAGGCGCAGACACAGAACAAGATCACAACACCCCAGTCGCCGCATATTTTTGATATGCCCGCAATTGGGGAGCGGATGCGATTTATTGTAGCAGGTCTTGCCTCCCGTCGTTTTAGCGCTGCAGAAACAGGGTTAAGAGAATTAATTTCCAAGTATCCTTGGCATTTTCAAAGTCATTATCTGCTTGCCTCATTGATGGCTGTCCAAGAGAGAGGAGATGAAGCGTTCGCTCTATTGGACAAAGCAATTGACCTTGGTTTCTCAAATCAGTCTGCGCTTTATAAAGATGCAAACTTTTCGAAAATCCGATCGGATCCACGTTTTAGCGCTTTAGCCGAAAAGCTAGTGACTAAACTCGCACACGAGCAACAAAGTCCTCCCCCCCCTTTGGTTTCTGTACAAAACATACGAAACAATATAGCCAATATAAGCCAGACAAATACTGTTTGGGACAATCGCTATAATGTCCTTAAAACGGCATTTGCCTTCAACAGCCGGAAAGCGCCGCCCACTTTCTCGATTCGGGCGTAGTGCCCAGTGGCAATGTAATCGCTTCCGAGTTGATGCGCGTAGGAAAGAAATTCTTTGAATTTGATTTCACGGTTACAGAGTACATCAGGGTTTGGAGTTCGACCGGCTTCGTATTCGCGTAGAAAGATTGCGAACACCCGCTCCCAGTATTCATGAGCGAAATTAACGGTGTGCAGTTTAATACCTAGCTTTCCAGCAACCTGTTTGGCGTCGGCTAGATCTTGTGCGGCAGAGCAATGCTCCGAACTGTCGTCTTCTTCCCAGTTTTTCATAAACAAGGCCTCTACTTCGTAACCTTGCTTAAGTAACAAAAGGGCGGTAACGGAAGAGTCGACACCACCGGACAAACCGACAATGATTTTATTGACAGCCCTAGTCATTCTGCGTTGTCGTATGCTTTGACAATGCGCTGCACAAGGCTATGTCTAACAACGTCTTTAGCCTCAAAATTGCAGAATGCAATTCGCTTTTCATCTTTTAAAATCCTCATCGCATCCAGCAAGCCAGATTGCTTAGGGTTGGCCAAATCAATCTGTGTTACATCACCAGTAATCACCATTTTTGAACCAAAGCCCATGCGCGTCAAAAACATTTTCATTTGTGGAATGGTGGTGTTTTGCGCTTCGTCAAGAATAATGAAGGCTTCATTCAGTGTGCGACCACGCATAAAAGCGAGTGGCGCAACTTCGATAATGTTTTTTTCCAGTAATTTAGCGACTTTTTCAAAGCCAAGAAACTCATACAATGCATCGTAAATTGGACGCAAATAAGGATCAACTTTTTCGGTTAAATCGCCGGGCAAGAAGCCCAGCTTTTCTCCCGCTTCAACGGCGGGTCTGACCAAAATAATTCTTCTAACACTGGAGTTACCAAGTGCTTCTACGGCTCTTGCAACGGCTAAATATGTTTTTCCTGTGCCCGCTGGTCCCACACCAAAAGTAGCGTCTTTTTCATCAATGGCGTTGACATAGGTTTGTTGGTTGGCGCTGCGAATGTGTACGTGTTTGCGTGCGGTTCTAATAGTGACAACCTTTGAGGAGTCATTGCCATTTTTTTGCGATTTAATACTGAGGTCGATATCACTAAGCTCAAGCATTTTGCCATTAGACTGCAACAAGAGATCTTGTAGGACATTTATAGCTAAGTGGGCGTTATCGCCTTTAATGCTAAAATCAGCACCCTTATTGGAGAGGATTACATCAAAGCTTTTTGCGATGTTTTCAAGATTTTTATCGAGGGAGCCACAAATATTGGCTAATTGGTCGGAGCTTTGAATATCGAGTGTAAATTTCATTAATTATATTTTACTGCTTTGAGCTGTAAACAACAATAATTTACACAAACTATTGTTGAGTTTCATTTATGATGTTTCAGATGCGTTATTATCGAAAAATCTTACTGGCCGCGCTATGTTCTTTGTTCAGTGTTTTTCCACAGCAAGCTATTGCTGGGGATGATCATTGTGTTTTACTGGTTTATCATCGTTTTACTGATGATGGCCCAAAATCCACCAGTGTATCGCCGGAGCTTTTTCGCGAGCATTTAAGCTACTTGCAAGACAATGACTTTGAGGTATTGCCTTTAGACGAGGTTATCAGTGCACTGCAGGAAAGGAGAGTCTTGCCTGATAAATGCGTGAGCTTGACGGCTGATGATGGTTATCAATCGATTTACGACAATGCCTATCCTTTACTCAAAGAGTTTCAAATGCCGATGGCTGTATTTGTTGCAACAGAGGCGATAGATAATCACTTTCCAGCGATGATGTCGTGGCAGCGGCTTGATGAAATGTCGGATTTAATTGCTGCCTACAATCACGGCGTTAGTCATTCACACCTAGTGGGTAAAAAGAGTGAAGTGATTGCTGCGGAAATCACTGGCGCACAAAAAAGACTCGAGGCGGAATTGGGCGTTCAAACCAAATTCTTCGCATACCCTTATGGGGAGTTTGATGACGCTACTTATAGTCAATTGCAAGCGTTGGATTATGTGAGTTTTGGCCAACAGTCTGGCGCTATCGGTGTACATAGTGATTGGCTGAATTTGCCACGTTATGCTATGGCAGGGTCTTACGCAAAAATGAGCAGCTTTACCTTGAAGGTCAACTCGTTGCCAATGCCGATTGCTTCTGAACAGCCAAAATTAATGCTTATTAGTGAGGATGATAGGCCTTTATTAACGTTGAAATTTACAAGGCCCATGAATGCCAACGAGCGTTATCAGTTCGCTTGTTTTGTTGCAGGGCAAAGCGCCCCAGAGATTCATTGGGTAGGTGTGGATGAGGTGACAGTACAGGCCGTTGGGCCTTTATCGAAAGGCAGAAGTCGTTATAATTGCACCGTGCCCTCTAAGCAGAAAGGGCGTTATTATTGGTACTCTAAACTGTGGTTAGTGCAGGCTGACTAACCAACTCACCTTGTAGAGAGTTACCAGTGCCGTCTGTAATTTTCACTGAAACGATCTGACCAATAAGACCTTCATCGCCAGCAAAATGTGCGGTACGCATATTCTCTGTACGAGCGCTTAAGGTATTTCCCTTTTTAGACTTTCCTTCAACGAGCACTTTTTGTACGCTGCCAATCATTGATTTGGATATCGAGTCGGTGCTTTCACTGAGCGTGTCTTGCACAATGGCCAGGCGCTGTTTTTTAACTTCTTCACTAACGTCATCAGGAAAGCTTGCTGCCAAGGTGCCGGGGCGTTTAGAGTAAATAAAGCTGAAGGATTTGTCAAAACCAACATCGTTGATAAGCTTCATGGTTTGAATAAAGTCGTCTTCGCTCTCGCCTGGGAAGCCGATAATAAAATCCGATGAGAACGAAATATCTGGGCGAATTTCTTTGAGTCTTCTCAGTTTGGATTTGTATTCTATCGCTGTGTGGCCGCGCTTCATTAGACCGAGAATTTTGTCCGAGCCGCTTTGCACTGGTAGATGCAAATGCGAAACAAGCTCTGGTACGTCTCGATAGGCCTCAATCAGTCGATCGCTAAATTCTACTGGGTGTGATGTGGTGAAACGAATGCGTTCAATGCCGTCAATTTGGGCAACAATAGTGATGAGAAGGGCTAGGTCAGCCATTTCACCATCGTCCATTAAGCCTTGGTAAGAGTTAACATTTTGCCCTAATAGATTAACTTCTTTTACGCCTTGCGCCGCTAATACTTCCACTTCGTGAATGACGTCATTAAACGGACGAGAAACCTCTTCGCCGCGAGTGTAGGGCACAACACAAAAAGTGCAATACTTGCTACAGCCTTCCATAATAGAGACAAAGGCAGACGCGCCTTTAACTTCAGGCTCTGGAAGGTGGTCAAATTTTTCAATTTCTGGGAAAGAGATATCAATACTTACCTGATTCTTTTCAAGCACGTTATTGAGCATATTGGGCAGTCTGTGCAGTGTTTGCGGGCCAAAAATAAGATCCACATAAGGCGCTCTTTTGAGAATCAATTCACCTTCTTGGGAGGCTACGCAGCCACCAACGCCAATCACCAGGTTGGGGTTTTTGTCTTTGAATTTTTTCCAACGACCCAATTGGTGAAATAACTTTTCTTCAGCCTTCTCTCGGATGGAGCAGGTGTTAAGCAATAACACGTCAGCTTCTTTAGCGTCATCGGTTAGCGCAAGGCCATGAGAGTGCTTGAGCACGTCGCTCATTTTATTGGAGTCGTACTCGTTCATTTGACACCCAAAGGTGCGAATGTGTAATTTAGAGATGGTCATAACGTTTATTTTTGTATATGCAGAGTTTGCGTTGGATAGGCAATTTCCGCACCATGTTTGGCGATGATGGCGGCAATATCAAGCAACAATTTACCTTTAATGCGCTTAAACTCCGTGGAGTTGGTCACCGAGCTGAAGGCGTAAATAACAAAGTCGAGTGATGAGGCGTTGAACACATCAAAATAAACACGACAAGCTTCGCTGTGGTCAATGTGTTCGTGATTGTTCATCAACTCCTCAACCTCTTCAATAATGCTTGGCATTTGTGCGATGTCATCATAACGAATGCCGATAATTTCATTGATGCGACGGTTGGTCATACGGGAAGGTGTTTCGATCGGAATCGTCGCAAAAATAGAGTTGGGTACGTATACCGGGTTTTTGGTGAAGGTGCGAATACGAGTCATCCGCCAGCCGATTTTTTCCACCATGCCCTTAATACTGGAATCTGTTGTGCGAATCCAATCACCGGTGGAAAATGGTTTGTCCATTTGAATCATTAAGCCACCGAATACATTGGCAAGCATGTCTTTTGCAGCGAAGCCAATAACAATACCACCGACACCACCAAAAGTGATAATTGAGGAGACTGCAAAACCGAAATACTGTGCCACACCAAGAATGATGGCAAAGACAACCAACATTTTGAAAAGGCGAGTAAAGAGTCGGACGGAGTCTTTATCGACACTACCTTCTCGCTCCAGCATAAAACTCTCAATGCTTGAAATCAGTCTAATCACCGCCCAAGTTAGAATGAGGATTGGAATGATATCGATATAGTCAATAATCTGGACGAGCACCGGGTTTTCATCTTTAAGTGCAATCGCTGAGAAGTAAACCCAACCAAACCAAATCAGTACTTTTAGCGGCGCCGAAAGAGACGCAATTAAATAGTCATCTATTTGTGTTTTGGTTTTTCCTGTGTGTTTGGTAATTAATTTAAGCGCAACGCCTAGACTAAAGTGGGCAACAAGCGCCACCATGAAAAGGACGCCGGTCATTTGAATCGGGGTGATGTTTTGGATGAATTCGCTCATTTCAAGTATTTTAATGGATTAATGGGGTCTGAGTATTTTTTCATTTCGAAATAGAAAGGATTTTTTCCTGTTAAAGCAATCACTTGCCCTTTCTCTACGTGGTCACCTTCACGAGTGCGAAGTAATTGATTTTGAGTGTAAGAGCTGTAAAAGCCAAAAGCGTGCTTAATAATAATCATTTTTCCGTAACTTTTCATCTTGCTTCCACTATAAACCACTGTGCCATCACGAATTGCACGCACTTCTTGGCCTGGTTCGGTGGCAAAAGTAATGCCCAGGTGTTGATCGTCTGGTGAGTATTTTTTTAAGATTTCAGCATCCACAGGAATGAACCAACTGCTTTTCTGTTTCGCTAGTTTCTTTACTGTCTTGGCCTTGGCTGTACCTACTTTTACGGGTTCGGTTGGCTCGATAATGGTTCGAGCATCTTCAACTTCGAACGAACTTACGGCATTTTCTTTGTTAAATGATCGGTCTTCAACAACAACCTTGTTTGGGTCGTTGGTAAAACACCCTGAGAGGAATAAGCACAGTGTAGCGATCAGTAATTTAGTAGACATACCAAAGTCCTATTGCAATAATGACGATTAAGATGTAACCCAATCTGTCGATGTTTTTATTTAACCATGCATCACACTGTTTGCCAAATTTTCTTACGAGAAAGGCAATTAGGAAATAACGCGCAGCTCTGGCAATGAGCGAGAAGAGAATAAAAGGTACAAGTGCCATTGAGAGCATGCCTGCGGCGATGGTGAAAATTTTATAAGGCACGGGGCTAAAGCCAGCAATCAAAATAATCCAAATACCGTACTTGATAAACCAACTCTCGGCTTGATTAAGTTGAGAAAGATAGCCAAATTTCTCTATAAATGGCAGTAATAAATCAATGAAGTAAACACCTAGGTAGTAGCCGATCATGGCGCCGGAAACGGAGCTTAGTGTGCAAAAAAGTGCGTAGTAGTAGGCTTTGTTTCGTTTTTGCAGTGACATTGACGCCAGCAAAACATCTTGCAACGGCAGGGGTAATATAAAGGACTCTATAAAGCTGATGGCACATAGCCAGTAAATAGCAAATTGACTCTTTGAGTATTTAAGTACTTTTTGGTAGGGGTAATGAAAAAGTCTCATTAAAAATGTTTGTTATTCCTTGAGAAGTGGAAAGCCAAGTCGTTCTCTTGAGTCGTAATACGCTTGCGCTACTTTTTGACTCATTGCTCTAACGCGACGTATAAAACGCGCTCTATCAGTAACACTAATGGCGTGTCTTGCATCGAGTAAATTAAACAAATGCGAGGCTTTCATTACTTGTTCGTAAGCAGGAAAGGGTAATTCTTTTTCAATTAGTTGTGAATTCATCACCTCGGCTTCATCGAATTGTCGAAAAAGCACTTCGGTATCGGCAATGTCAAAGTTGTATTCTGACTGCTCCACTTCGTTTTGATGAAATACATCGCCATAGCTTAAACCTTGTGTCCAAACAAGATCATAAACACTGTCAACACCTTGTAGATACATCGCCAGCCTTTCAAGGCCATAAGTAAGCTCACCTGAAATTGGCTTACAAGCTAGGCCGCCAACTTGCTGAAAATAAGTAAATTGTGAAACTTCCATGCCATTTAACCAAACTTCCCAACCCAAACCCCAGGCACCCAATGTCGGCGATTCCCAGTTATCTTCAACAAAACGCACGTCGTGAACACTGAGATCGATGCCAATGGTTGAAAGGGATTCAAGATAGAGGTCTTGGATGTCGCTCGGTGAAGGCTTCATTAGTACTTGAAATTGGTAGTAGTGTTGCAGGCGATTTGGGTTTTCACCGTAACGGCCATCGGTCGGACGACGAGAAGGTTGAACGTAGGCGGCTTTCCAAGGTTCAGGACCAATCGAGCGCAGAAATGTTGCGGGATGAAATGTGCCGGCGCCAACCTCCATGTCAAAAGGTTGCATTACGGCGCAACCTTTTTCAGCCCAGAATGCTTGTAATTTAAGGATTAAATTTTGAAATGATGCGGTTGCATCTAAGTCTAAAAGTGACATGAAAGCAGCTGAAAAATAACAAAAATTTTACCGCATCAACCTCTTGCTTTGAATCTTTTCAATAAACTGTTAAGTGGGGGAATTTATAGCGGCAAAGCGTCGAGTGGCCAGTAGTAAAGCAGCGCTGGAATGGCGACAATGGTAATAATGATTTCAAGCGGCAGCCCTAGCTTCCAATAATCCCCAAATCGATACCCTCCGGGACCCATCACCAAGGTGTTGTTTTGATGACCGATAGGTGTTAGGAAGGCGCACGAGGCGCCAATCGCAACCGCCATTAAAAATGTATCGGGATTAACACCTAGAGTTTTGGCTATTTCGAAGCCGATTGGCGCGGCAACAAGTACGGTAGCAACGTTGTTGAGTACTGCGCTAAGCAGCATGGTGATTAGAAGCATCATGGTGAGAATCACCACTGGCGATACGCCACTTGCAATGGTGAGCAAACTATTGGAAATGGTCTCGGCGCCACCACTGCTTTGCAGGGCTTGGCCAATGGGGATCATTGCCCCTAAGAGCACGATAACAGGCCAACTGATGGAGCGATAAACCTCTATCGTAGGGATAACATTTGCAGCAATATAGAAAACAACAACCAGAGACAGTGCAATCGGTAAATTGATATAGCCTAGGCTGGAGGCGATAATAGCAATCAAGAAAGAAAAAACAGCCATCCAAGCCTTTTTTCTTTGGGGGATTTGCAAATCCTTTCTTTCAAGAGTGAGGCACTCCATCCACTGAACGGCACTTTCTAGGTGCTCGCTGTTGCCGTGCAAAAGCAACACATCGCCCGGTTGGATTTTAGTTTTTCTTACTTGGTGAATAATGGATCGGCCAGAGCGAGAAATGCCTAGCAGTGAAATTTGTCTGAGCTTTAGCAGACTGAGTTGGGTGGCGGTTCTACCGATTGAGCGTGAGAAGGGCGGTGCAACGGCCTCTATAAGAGAGGTGTGGGTGAATTCAAAGTCGGATGCTGTTTCGCTAATATAATGAGTTTTTGTTTGCTTCATAAACTCATCAATGCCTTGAACGGAGCCTTCTAGAATCAGCAGGTCGTCAACATTAATAATAAAATTACGAATAAAACCCTCACCCTCCAGTCGCTCATTATTCCTAATAAGGCCCAAAATCGAAACGTTGGCTTCGTCGCAAATATCATCCAAATGAGACAGGTATTGGCCGACAAAATTTGAGTCTTCGGCAATCACAACATTGGACACATATTGTCGGATGTCTTCTGGTCGAGCGTCTAGCTTGTTCGAGCCTTTGGGGCTGGGCATTAGTCGCCAGCCAAATAAGGCGATAAAAATAACGCCGGAAAGGGCGACAATCAAGCCAACCGGGGCAAAGTCAAACATTGAGTACGGCGTATTCAGTACACCCTCTCGATAGGTGGCAATAACAACATTTGAGGCGGTGCCAATCATTGTTACCATGCCACCCAATATTGAAGTAAAGGCAAGCGCCATGAGTGTTGCAGAGGGTTTTCTGTTGGCTTTCTTGTTCAGTGCGGTATCTGCGGGCATGAGTATGGCCAAGGCTGCAACATTGTTAACAATGCTTGAGAGCATTGCTGAGACAGTTCCCATCACCGCAATATGGGTTTTAACGCCGCTGATAAGATGGGCGAGCTTTGAGCTAATCAGCTCAACAGAGCCGGAACGAACCAAGCCTCTGCTAATAATAAGGACTAGAGCAATAATAACAACCGCTGGATGGCCAAAGCCAGAAAACACTTCTTGAGTGGGGATAACGCCAATGAGTGTGCCAGCAATAAGGGCGCCGAAGGCGACCATGTCATAACGAACTTTGCCCCAAATAAACAAAACAAAGGTGGCGGAAATCAGTAAAAAAACAAGGGTCTGATCACTCATATTTACTCAATTACTTCCGTTTAAGTAGAAAGTCATTATAGCGAATTGAAGCCCATGCAAGCTTAAATAAAGGGGGGGTAACCGCCCCTAAATAAATATAATATTGTGACAAATGAAGGCAGGTGAGATAGGCTTCATTTATGAGCTTTGATTAACCCATGAAGTGCACCAATATTGAAAACTCAAGGAGTTAATGTGTCATCAAGCAGTAAAAAAATTGTTCTCATCTCTCATTGCCATGCTACTTGGTGTCGCAGCAGTATTTTTGGGTAGGGTGAATATGATTTATTTATCCGACATTCGCCATTTGGAAATTGAAGAGGTGTTCATCAATATTTGTAAAGCGCACAATGAAGTTGAGCTTTGTCATGATGTCAAATCCATTGTTATGGATGAAAGCAACATTGTTCTTGTTGCCGAGGTAGAGGTTAGGGAGGAGGCGTTAATTGACAATATCCAATCCGATATTGAACATATAAAATCCAACATTGCAGACAACGTTGAGTTTCGGGACGAGCGTTCCGCGGTATTTGCTACCGTGGGCCGCATTGATCATATTGTTGAAGACCTAACTCGTCGGTTGCAGCAAAAACACCCGGAGGTGCAATCGGTGACGATAGAGGTGGGTATTTACCAGAGTTAATGACCGCACATTCATTTCGCCCTTGAGTTGATACCTTGTTCGGTATTTGCAGCTGTATTGAGTCGGGTTCATTTATCTCAGGCTGATTAAACGATTGGTCTGTTACTGTATAATTTAGCCCCATGTCGTTACCGCCTAAAAATCTCCATTCTTACCCCAAATTTTGGCCTCATAAGAAAGGGCTTGTTCCTGCGCCATTGCTACCAATGTCTCGTAAAGAGATGGACCAGCTGGGGTGGGATTGCTGTGATATTATTATCATTACAGGAGATGCTTATGTCGATCATCCCAGTTTTGGTATGGCGATTATTGGCCGCTTATTGGAGTCTCAAGGGTTTCGTGTGGGGATTATTTCTCAGCCTGATTGGCATTCAGCGGATGCCTTCCGTCAACTAGGAAAGCCAGGTTTATTCTTTGCTGTCGCATCAGGTAATATGGATTCTATGGTGAATCATTACACGGCTGAGAAAAGACCGCGTTCTGATGATGCTTATACTGCTGGTGCTATGGCGGGAAAGCGCCCTGATCGCGCGACCACTGTTTATACTCAGCGCGCCAAGGAGGCTTACAAAGGCATTCCTGTTATTATTGGCGGCATTGAGGCCAGTTTAAGACGTGTTGCGCAATACGATCACTGGTCGCAAACGATTCGTCGTTCCATTCTTCCTGACTCCAAGGCAGATTTATTACTTTTTGGCAATGCTGAGCGCGCTGTCGTTGAGGTTGCACACCGGGTTGCAGCGGGTGAAAATATTAAGGAAATCACCGATATTCGTGGTACGGCTTATATGCGACAAGGCATTCCTGAAGGATGGACGGTGCTAGATTCAAGTGAAATTGATTCTGATAAGAGTTTGGTTTATCCACAAACAGACCCTTACGCAGATACATCTGCCAAAGATAGGCAGGGTTGTGGTGACAAGAGTAGTCAGGCTAGTCCTAGTAAAATTGACCCAAATCAGGGAGCGGTTCAGGTGATTGATTTTGACCATCGCACCAAAGGGTTAAAGCGAGAAAACACAGTTATTCGCCTACCTTCTTTTGAGCAGGTGGCAGCAGATCGCTATCTGTATGCACACACGTCACGCGTTTTTCATCTAGAGACAAATCCGGGTAATGCTCGTGCTTTAGTGCAGCGTCATGGTGAGCGCGATGTTTGGTTAAATCCACCCCCGATTCCTTTGTCAACTGAAGAATTTGACAGTGTTTTTGAGATGCCCTATACGCGCAAACCGCATCCATCTTATGGCAAGCTGAAAATTCCTGCCTTTGATATGATTCGTTTTTCAATTAATATTATGCGTGGTTGCTTTGGTGGCTGTACTTTTTGCTCTATTACCGAGCATGAAGGGCGTATTATTCAAAGCCGTTCTGAAGACTCTGTGATTCGTGAAATTGAAACCATCCGCGATACAGATGAAGAGTTTAAAGGCAATATCTCTGACCTTGGCGGCCCTACGGCCAATATGTATCGCCTGCAATGCAAAGATACTAAAATTGAAGCCGCTTGTCGTCGCCTTTCCTGTGTCTATCCTGGTATTTGCCCAAATCTGGGGACGGACCATAAGCCGCTGACCAAATTGTATCGACGTGCTCGAAACTTAAAAGGGGTTAAGCGTGTTTTTATTGCTTCAGGTTTGCGCTATGATTTGGCTGTCAAGGATCCGGAATACATTAAAGAGCTGGTAACTCATCATGTGGGTGGGCGTTTAAAAATTGCGCCAGAGCATACTGAGGAGGGCACCTTGTCCAAGATGATGAAGCCGGGTATTGGCTCTTATCATCAATTTAAAAAATTGTTTGATCGTTATTCTAAGCAAGCAGGAAAAGATCAATATTTAATTCCTTATTTTATTTCCTCTCACCCAGGAACCAGTGATGAGGATATGCTAAATCTAGCGCTTTGGTTAAAGCGTAATGACTTTAAGCCTGACCAAGTGCAGGCCTTTATCCCTACTCCTTTGGCAATAGCGTCCGCCATGTATCACACCGAATTAAATCCGCTTAAGAAAATTACTCGACAATCGGAATCGGTCCAAACCCCACGCAGTGGACAACAACGCAAGTTGCATAAAGCTTTTTTGCGCTACCATGATCCTGAGAATTGGGGTGTATTACAAAAAGCCTTGAAGCGTATGGGGCGTAGTGATTTGATTGGCAGTGGCGAAGAATGTTTGGTGCCTTATTCTAAAATGAGTGACATGCTTACACCAAGGCCACCACACAAAAAAAATAGCGATTTTCATCATCGTATCACTGTCAAAAAAACGCGAAAAAGATAGAAGTAATAAGCCCCTTGATTGCGCAAAAAACTATGACGGTTAATCCGTTCACAATATAGCTGTGTCAATAAACAACAATGCGAGCAGTGCCCGCATTGCAAGTAGACTAGTAAAGATTAATATTTGTAAGTTTCGGCCTTAAATGGACCATCTTTTGGTGTGTTGATGTAGCTTGCCTGGTTGTCAGTCATTATGGTCAGTACACCGCCAAAACCACCAACCATACCGGCCGCAACCTCTTCATCGAGTTTTTTAGGAAGTAGTTCAACGGTGATTTTTGCTGTTTTTTCAGCATCAGGAAGGTCGGCAAATTTCTGTTCAAACAGGTACATTTGCGCCAACACTTGGTTGGCAAAAGAGCCGTCCATAATACGGCTTGGATGGCCTGTTGCATTGCCTAGATTAACCAAACGACCTTCGGATAAAAGGATTAAATAATCATTTTTATCACCTGATCTAAAGACGCGATGAACTTGCGGCTTGACTTCGTCCCACTGCCAATTGTCACGCATGAATTGCGTATCAATTTCATTGTCAAAGTGGCCAATATTACAAACTACTGAGCCGGGTTTTAGTGTTTGTAGCATGGCAGAGTCACAAACATTGATATTGCCTGTTGTGGTTACAATCAAGTCCGTTGTTGAAAGCAAGACTGTGTTGATACCCGCAGTTGTGCCGGTGTTGATGCCATTATTGTAAGGTGAGACTACTTCAAAGCCGTCCATGCAAGCTTGCATCGCGCAAATTGGGTCGATTTCACTGATCTTCACAATCATGCCTTCTTGGCGTAGTGATTGCGCTGAGCCCTTACCGACATCGCCATAGCCGATAACAAGTGCTTTCTTGCCGGACATTAGCATATCTGTGCCGCGCTTAATGGCGTCGTTTAGAGAGTGGCGGCAGCCGTATTTGTTGTCATTTTTTGATTTTGTTACTGCATCATTGACATTGATCGCTGGTACCTTAAGTTCACCAGCGGCAATCATTTCGATTAAGCGGTGTACACCTGTTGTTGTTTCTTCACTAATGCCGTGAATACCATTGAGCATTTCCGGGTATTTTTCGTGCAACATTTGCGTTAAATCACCACCATCGTCGAGCACCATATTGGCATTCCAAGGCTTACCATTTTCAAGGATTGTTTGTTCGATACACCACAAGAATTCTTCTTCGGTCTCACCTTTCCAGGCAAAAGTTGGAATATTTGACGCAACCATTGCTGCAGCTGCGTGATCTTGTGTAGAGAAAATATTACAAGATGACCAGCGAACTTCGGCACCAAGCTCAACCAACGTCTCCATTAGGACCGCAGTTTGAATAGTCATGTGAATGCAGCCTAAAATTCTAGCGTCTGCAAGGGGTTTTTCATTGGAATATCGATTACGAAGTGCCATTAATGCAGGCATTTCTGCCTCTGCTAACTCAATTTCTTTGCGACCGTAGTCGGCAAGAGTCATGTCGGCTACTTTGTAGTCGTTATTGTCTAGAGTGGTGTTGCTCATTTGTTTTTCCTATTACTAGTTTGAAAAATAAATGAGCGTCGTTGATAAAAGACGGTATTACCATCTTTGTGCCAAGCCTGATGGGAATTCCCAATGCAACGCTCCTTGGCGGGTGTCGTATTATAACTAAAACACAGCGATTCTGCTAGCCAAGCAGGTGGGCTTTATCGGTTTTTTCCCAGCTAATGGAATCCTCTGTTCGTCCAAAGTGACCACAACTTGCTGTTTGTTGGTAGATAGGTCGTTTTAAGTCTAACATCGCAATCAAGCCTTTAGGTCTAAGATCAAAGTGCTCAGAGATTAATTGTTCAATTTCTTGGTTACTTGCTTTGCCCGTACCAAAGGTATTGATATTAATACTGGTTGGCTCTGCAACGCCAATGGCGTAAGATATCTGAATTTCACAAACTTCAGCTAAGCCTGCAGCGACAATGTTTTTTGCCACGTAGCGAGTTGCATAAGCCGCACTGCGATCAACCTTAGAAGGGTCTTTACCGGAGAAGGCGCCGCCGCCATGACGAGCCATGCCGCCATAGGTGTCAACGATAATTTTTCGGCCTGTCAAGCCCGCATCACCTACAGGGCCACCAATAACAAAATTACCCGTTGGATTGATGTGATATTTAGTGTTTTTATTGAGCCATTCACTTGGCAAAATGGGTTTAATAACTTCCTCAAATATTGCTTCGCGTAAGTCATCTAGCGAAATATTTTCATCGTGTTGGGTGGATAAAACGACCGCATCAATACCAACAACATGGTTGTCCTCGTAAATACAAGAAACCTGAGATTTGGCATCGGGACGCAACCAAGGTAATGCGCCAGATTTCATCAATTCTGCTTGGCGCGCTACTAGGCGATGAGCATAGACAATAGGCGCTGGCATCAATACATCGGTCGCGTTATCGGCATAACCAAACATAAGACCTTGGTCGCCTGCACCTTGCTCGTGATCACCTGACTCATCAACGCCCATAGCAATATCTTGCGATTGTTCACCGAGCAAATTCGTGATAGAGCAATTATGGCCGTTAAAGCCGTATTCGTCCTGGTCGTAACCAATCTCTACAATTGTCTTGCGAACGATGGCCTCGTAATCAAGGTCGGCACCCGTGGTGATTTCACCCGCAAGCACGACTTGATTGTCTTTAACTAAAGTCTCAACGGCAACGCGTGAATTGATATCTTGAGTAAGTGCTGCATCAAGAATGGCATCGGATATTTGGTCACAAACCTTATCGGGGTGACCTGCTGAAACGGATTCGGAAGTAAATATCATGATTGTTTTCCTTTTGTAATATATAAAAACCCTTAAAAGTGGGGTTTCGGGTAAGGAAAACGCCTACTTTAGCTTGTTTTAGTCACTTAAAGTGACAACGCTAGCAATCGGGACAAATCAGCGTGTGAGGAAATTATAACGTAGTTTCTTAGAAAGTAAAGGTCATTCTAAGCTTGTTTTTAAAGCAAGGGCGCTAACAAAGGGTGAGCCCATTAAGCTCAGTATTAAAATGCTTGCAAGGAAATAAAGCTGAGCACTAATGGAGAGATCGAATTGCGCTTGTGAAACAGCACTCGAAGCAAAAATCAGAATAGGGACATAAAGTGGCAGAATCAACAATGACAACAACATGCCAGAGTTTTTAATGCCGACGATTAGAGAGGCGCCAATCGCACCAATAAGGCTCAAACTCGGTGTGGCGAGCAACAAGGTGAGCATTAATACGCCAATGCTGTCGCTATCAAGAAAAAGTGCGGCGCCCAAAAGCGGTGATAACAACACTATAGGCAGGCCAGTCAACAACCAATGCGCAGTCGTTTTAGCAAGTAGTAGCAAAGGCAGGGGGTGGTGTGAAATCACCATTTGCTCTAGAACGCCGTTGTCGTAATCGGTGTGGAATAAGGCGTTTAGGGAAAGTAGTACAGCCAACATGCAGGTGACCCAAATAATGCCCGGGGCAATGTTTGAGAGGGTGTGTGCTTCGGGGCTGATGGCCAAAGGAAAAAGAGAGATGGCGATGACAAAAAACAATAAAGGGTTGAGAAAACTTGACGGGTTTCTCAACGCCATCTTCAGATCGCGCGCGAGTGTTTGTATGAAAATATTCACAGCGAGAGCGACCTCATATCGGACAAATTACAATCTTGATGGGTAGTTAGAATACAAATGCCACCATTGTTTGAATGTTTGTTGATTTGCTTTTCGAGAATAGCAATGCCGTTGCTATCAAGTGCGGTAAATGGCTCGTCTAAAAGCCAAACAGGGGCCTTGTTAATGAAAAGTGACGCAAGCACAACGCGTCTTTTTTGGCCGGCCGATAAATTAGCGGCGTACTCATATTCGTAACCTTTTAAGCCAATAGCGATTAAGGCGTCTCTTATATGATCATTGGCATTGTCACCTTGAAGGTGTGACAAATAGCTCAAATTTTCTCGACAACAGAGCTCAGGACTGAGAGCTGGTAGGTGGCCCAAGTAGAAAATATCTTTTTGGTATTCACTCGATCTTACCTGGTTTTGGTTGTAACTGACGTTTCCGTATTCGGCGCCACTAAGGCCAGCAAGAATTTTTAACAATGACGTTTTGCCACTACCATTGGTGCCAGAAATTCTTAAAATTTCACCTGCGGTTAGTGAGAATGAAAGGTCGTTAAAAAGGTTGTTATAACCCCTTTGACAGCTTAGTTCATTAACGATTAATTCAGACATGGGGGTATTTTACTGGATTGACTCTTGGCGCTCAAGTAGGGTGAATTTACAGTTATTCTTCTGCGCTATTGAATAAGCCGCCTAGGCCGCTGTCATCGATAACCGACAATAAGTTATCTGTAAAAATCAGCGTCAAACGGTAGTGAATCACCTCTTCACCATCGATTGTTGAATGATGAATGTAGTCCCACTGATCTTGGTGGAAGGGGTCGCTTATGCTTGGCGAGCCGATAAGCCCCATCACCGCACTCTTATTCATGCCTAGTTGCAGTTGCTCAACTGCTTCGATCTCGAGTACAGACCCTTGAATAATAGTGGGTTTGTGGACGTCAATACTAGGCCACGAAGGCGTTAAGAAACTCGGCCAACTTGGCATTGAGGCCTTAGAAAAGTCAGGCATTGATATTGAAGGCATTTTCGGCATGGATGCTCCACAGCCTGTTAGCAAAGGCAAAATCAGCACAAGCAAAGTTAGTCTTTTCATGATTCGTTAAACGATTAAAATATTGAATAGATTTTACCGAAGGATTTTGAATGGACGCACAAGATTTAAAAAGCGCTGGCCTCAAGGTTACCCTGCCTAGATTGAAAATATTAGAAGTGCTGGAAAAGAGTCCGAATCATCATCTGAGTGCGGAAGATATTTATCGTGCGCTGATTGAGCAAAACGAAGAAGTGGGTGTTGCCACTATTTATCGAGTGCTGACTCAATTTGAAGAGTCGGGCATTGTTAATAAGCTTAATTTTGAAAATAATCTGAGTGTTTATGAGCTCTCCAATGTCGAGCATCACGATCATTTGGTTTGCGTGAAGTGCAACGAAATTGTTGAGTTTCAAGACGATGTGATCGAATCTCATCAATTACAAATTGCCAAACAACACGGCTTTCAGTTAACAGATCATTCTTTGTATCTTTACGGTCTTTGTCGCCGTTGTCAGTAATTTAATTAAAGCTCAATAGGGCACTATGGAAGACTTTATTATTCGCGCACTAGCAGCATCACTTGGTGTGTCGGTGATTGCCGGCTCACTGGGTTGTTTTGTTATTTGGAAGCGCCTGTCATACTTTTCAGATTCAATCTCACACAGCGCCTTGCTTGGTGTTGCGCTTGGCCTTGTTAGTGGTCTTGGGGTTAATTTTGGCTTGTTAATCGTTGGCGCACTTTTTGCCTCTTTGATTGTGACCCTACAACAAAAACAATTCCTATCGAATGACGCCATTTTGGGTATTTTTTCTCATATCGCGCTTTCGGCTGGTATTGTTGTGCTGGGGTTTGTTGGCGATAGAAATACCGATTACTTTGCCTATTTATTTGGTGATATTCTCTCAATTACCATGCAAGACTTATTCTGGGTTTATTCGGTAATGGTTGTTGTTGTTGGTTTGTTGATTATGAATTGGAAGAAGCTGTTGTTATTGACTCTGAATGAAGAGTTGGCTCGAGCAGAGGGTATCAGTAAAATCGCCTATGAACTTCTCTTTATGTTCCTAATCGCACTTGCGGTATCTGTCTCTGTGCGAATAGTGGGGGTGTTGTTAATTACTTCTTTATTGATCATTCCTCCGGCCATTGCGCGGGTCTTTTCCCGGTCACCGCCATCAATGATTTTTGGGTCTATTGTTGTCTCGGTGATATCCGTATTGTTGGGCCTTTACAGCTCTATTCAGTATGATATTGCAACAGGACCGGCTATCGTTATTACTCTGGGTATTATTTTTGTGTTGTCACAGTTAATGCCTAAGAGAGCTTAGCAAATTCTCTAGAGTTAAATGCTGTCGTTAAGGGCCGTCAATTGGTTGGTTTGTTGCTCAACAATAAGCGGCTCAATAACTGATTCCAGTTCACCTTCCATCACTTCGCTTAACTTATAAAGCGTTAAGTTGATACGGTGATCAGTAATCCTGCCTTGAGGGTAATTGTAGGTGCGTATTCGCTGTGAGCGATCGCCACTTCCAACCAATTCTTTGCGTTGAGAGGCCTGCTCTTGATGCTGCACTTGTTGTTGTGCATCTAGAATCCTTGAGGCTAGTACCGACAAAGCTTGCGCTTTGTTTTTGTGTTGTGATCTACCGTCTTGGCATTCCACAACGGTTCCGGTTGGGATGTGTGTAACTCGTACCGCCGAGTCTGTTTTATTGACGTGCTGACCGCCAGCGCCGGAGGCTCTGAAAGTATCCACTCTAACATCACTCATGTTGATGTTTACTTCTTCAATTGTCGTCACTTCTGGCATTACAGCAACAGTGCAAGCAGATGTGTGTACACGACCTTGAGATTCAGTTTCAGGCACGCGTTGTACTCGGTGGGCGCCCGATTCAAATTTAAGTTTTGAGTAAACATTGACGCCACTGATGCGCGCAATGACTTCTTTAAAGCCACCGTGCTCGCCAAGGTTTGAACTCATCACTTCCATTTGCCATTTGTTTTTTTCAACGTAGCGGCTGTACATTCTGTAAAGATCGCCCGAGAAGATGCTGGCTTCATCACCACCCGTACCCGCTCTAATCTCAATAATAATATTACGAGAATCGTTGGGATCCTTAGGCAGTAGGGATTTTTTAAGTGCGAGTTCTAATTCAATTAGCTTCTCTTTGCCATCCGAAATTTCTTCCTCTGCCATTTCTCTAAGATCGGCATCATCCTCACTAAGCATGTGCTGGGCAGCTTCAATATTTTCTTGAGTGGATAGATAGTATTGATATTGATCGTTAACAGGCGTTAGCTGAGAATGTTCAATCGACAAATCTCTGAATTTATTTGGATCTGAGGCAATTTCCTGCTCCGAAAGCATGGCGTTGATTTCCTCGAGACGCATGGATAACTGCTCAAGTTTACTTAAGATGGACTGGTTCATGAATTATTGACTTTAATGGGTTTTGTTGATGACTTGGGGATGCAAGACCTGCATTGCTCCAAGTTAATGTTTGATGTTTGTTTGATGTTTTTAAATGGCGCATGCAAGAGCTTGTTGGTGAGCTGGTCTGCAAGCTCTTGAATGACTGCATTTGCATCCGTTCCAGCAGATAGTTTTTTTATGGCACCTTTGACTGCATCGTCTTTAAGGTCCATTGCATGCTGGCGATACTGCTTGATAATTTCTTCGTTGGGAATATTATCGAGCCAGACTTTGAATTCTATATTTTGCTTTTTGATGATTTCGTGAGCGGCAATTTTTTCTTGTTTGCGGCCTTCAAGATTGTTTTCTACAACCTGCTGTAGGTCGTCCACCGTGTAGAGAAACACATCATCTAGTTTGCCAACTTCTGGCTCAATATCTCTGGGAATGGCTAAATCCAGTAGCAACATTGGTTGGTGTTTTCTCTGCACAAGGACGGTTTCTATCAGGCCTTTACCCAGAATGGGTACTGGTGCCGCTGTGGACGATATAACAATATCGGCGCGGTGAAGGTGTTCTGATAATTGTTTAAGATTAATCGCCTCAGCATCATAATTGAGTGCAATAGTTTGCGCATTTTCAATCGTTCGATTAGCAACAATTATCTTGCTGACGCCTTTTTGTTTGAGGTGTTGAGCACTTAACTCAATCATCTCACCTGCACCAATTAAAAGCACTGTTTGATCGGCTAAATTAGTAAAAATCTTTTCACTGAGTTTGACGGCACAATAAGCAACCGAGACAGGCGAGGCACCTATTGCAGTATCTGTCCTAACTTTCTTTGCCGTTGTAAAGGCGTGTTGAAATAATTTTTCGAGTGTTTTATCAAGCGCTTTATGTTCTTTTGAAAATTGATAGGCATCTTTTAGTTGGCCAAAAATTTGCGGTTCGCCCAATACCATTGAGTCAAGACCCGCAGCCACACTGCAAATGTGATTAATGGCATCATCGTTTTCAAAATAGCTTAAATATTGAGACAGTTTCTTATAGTCGATGCCATGTGTGTTGGCCAAATATTGACCCAATACCTCTTCAACATGGCTTGACTCCGAAGCGACATAAAGCTCTGAACGGTTGCAAGTGGATAATACGACGCAAGAAATAATACCGGGCACTGAAAGCAGCTTTGAAACTGAGCTTGATAATTCGTTTTGCGCAAACGCCACTTTCTCTCGTATTTCTACGGGCGCGAGCTGATGATTAACACTCAGTACGGCAATATGCGGCATTCAATTTATGGCTATTAAAGTCAGATGGCAATTATACAGTGTCATCCTTATTTTGGCCTGTTGATAGTATTTAGCTACAATATTCATTAATGCTTCACACTATCTTCATAAAACTCGTGAATCTATTAAGATAAAATAGGTCGAATCATGTCAATATTCATCACCTTATGATCGAAGAAGATCGCCTAGTCGGCGGTGAAAACCAAGACAACGAAGATATAAAAGTCAACTCGGTTAGACCCGCATCTTTCGATGATTATATTGGTCAAAATGATGTCAAATCTCAGATGGCGCTTTTTATCGAGGCTGCCAAAACACGAGGAGATGCGCTGGATCATTGCTTGATTTACGGCCCTCCCGGCTTGGGGAAAACCACCCTAGCCAATGTGATTGCAAAGCAAATGGGCGCAGGCTTAAAGCAAACTGCAGGGCCGGTGCTGGAGCGCTCTGGCGATTTGGCGGCTATTTTGACCAAGCTTGAGCCTTACGACATTCTATTTATTGACGAAATTCATCGCCTTAATCCAATTGTCGAAGAAATTCTTTATCCTGCTTTAGAGGATTTTAAATTGGACATTATGGTGGGCGAGGGCGTTTCTGCTCATTCTGTGCAACTTGATTTGCCACCGTTTACTTTAATTGGCGCAACGACTCGTGCTGGCATGCTTACGTCGCCTCTTAGGGATCGATTTGGCATTGTTCAGCGCCTAGTATTTTACGAATTAAAAGACTTGCAGATGATTATTGAGCGTTCAGCTTCAATATTGGGTATTACGATTGTACCGGAGGGTGCGCACGAAATTGCCAAGCGCTCACGAGGCACGCCCAGAATTGCCAATCGATTATTGCGCCGAGTTAGGGATTTTGCCGATGTTAAAACAAACGGTGTTATTCATAAAGAGATTGCACAGGAGGCTTTGTTAACGCTTAAAGTGGATGAGGCTGGATTGGAACAACTCGATCGAGATTACCTTGATCTTATTATCACTAAATTTTCAGCCGGACCTGTGGGCTTAGACACGTTGGCGACCGCACTTAGTGAAGAGCGAGTAACGCTGGAAGATATGGTAGAGCCTTATCTTCTTCAACAAGGCTTTATTATGAGAACGCCACGAGGGCGTATTGCTACCGATATGGCATTTGCCCATTTAGGATTGACACGCCACGAAAAACAAAAAGATCTTTACGGCAAATGAGTAAATTAAGCATTCGCATATATTACGAAGATACGGATGCAGGCGGTGTTGTTTATTACGCTAATTATTTAAAATATATTGAACGCGGCCGTAGTGAAATGTTGCGCGAAGCGGGCTTTGAGCAAGATCAAATTAACAAGGATTTTGGTGTGTTATTCGTGGTTAGAAAAGTGACAGCAAACTATTTAAGCCCCGCTAAATTTGACGACTTAATTGAGGTTCAAACTGAAATTAAAGCGGCTGGCAAAGCAAGCCTGATTTTTTATCAGAAAATAATGAATATCAGGCAAAATACGGTATTATTTGATGCGGAAGTTAAGGTTGTTTCTGTTCTTACGCAAAATTTCAAGCCTTGTGGAATGCCGCAAGCTATCTCGGAGAAGCTAAATGGAAGAAAGTAGTTTATCAATCATCAGTTTAATACTCAGTGCCGGTTTTGTGGTGCAAGTAGTGATGGCCATATTGGTGTTAATGTCAATCTATTCTTGGACGGTGATTATGTCAAAGAAAAAAGTTTTAATTGATTCCAAAAAGGATATTAAGACTTTTCACCATCGCTTTGAAAGCGAGGCTGAACTCTCAGTGCTATACGAAGCACTTCCTGCGATTGTGGATGATAGGACGGCAATGGAAGATATTTTTGGCTCTGGCTATAAAGAATTCAATCATTCAAAATCAACATCGAATCAAGCATTGATTATGAACTCTGAGCGCGCTTATCGCTCGATGAATACCACGGCAAATAATGAAATTGATCGTCTGGACGGCAGTTTATCCGTACTGGCGATGATTGCCTCTTCAAGCCCATATATTGGTTTGTTTGGTACCGTTTGGGGAATAATGCACTCCTTTATTGGACTAGCATCCGTTAAGCAGGCAACGATTGCCGTTGTTGCGCCAGGTATTGCGGAAGCGTTAATCGCTACAGCATTTGGTTTGTTTGCTGCGATTCCTGCAACGATTGCCTACAATCGATTGGTTTCTCAAGTTGAAGAAATAGGCAGTAAATACACAGCCTTTATTGAAGAATTATTTGTTAGCTTCCAAAGACAGCAATAACAATGATTGCATTACCGAGTCGCGCCAGACCTAAAGTTAACGCCGAAATAAACATCGTGCCTTACATCGATGTCATGTTGGTGTTGTTGGTGATCTTTATGATGACCACACCAATTATTGAGCAAGGTGTTGAGGTGGATTTACCTCAAGCCGAAGCAAAAATGGTGGACTATGCTGAACAGCAACCGACGGTTATTACCATTGATAAGGTGGGCAATTACTACATTAATTCACTGGACGATGTCGCCTCTTCCGATCTTGAAGAAGGCGAAAAAGTCTCTATTAGTGTTGCTGTTGGCCGCGTCATGGCTCGCTTAGATACTTATCCGCAAATGAAAGTCTTTGTTCGCGGCGATAAAGACGTGAATTATGGCAGTGTTGTGCAATTAATGGCTCTGTTGCAACAGAGCGGCGTTGATAAAGTCGGCATCGTAACTGAAACCCCTGAATAAATAAGACCCTTTATGGAACAGTTAAAAAAGTTTTTAAATTTTATTGTTAATTTATTTACCGGTTTGATCGTTGCCGTAGTTCACCCAATGGTGAGAATTGCGCGCAAGCATCCAATTGCCTTTGCCTTTGCCGTGATTATTCATGTTACTTTGGCTGTTGGCATGCTTTACGCTAAAGTGGAGAGCTGGGAGATGCCTGAACAAAAAGCGGGCGCGCAGCAATCTGTACCAACCAAGGCGGTTACTATTGATGTTGAAGTAATTAAGGCCGAGCGACAAAGACTGGTTGATCTTGAGCAAAAAAAGAAAGACAGATTAGAGAACGAGATACAGCAATCTGAGGACGCTAAAAAAGAACAAAAGCACGCTGAAGAACATCGAAAAGATGAGGAAGAAAAGGCTGAAGAAGCAATAAAGAAAAAACAAGTGGCCGACAAAGAAAGAAAAGTAACGGAAGCCAAGGCAGCGGAGGCGTCTAGGAAAAAAGAGTTAGCTGAAGCGGATGCGCTGGAGGCTGAAAAGCAAAAACAGCTGGCGGACGAAGTAAGAAAAGAGACTGAAGCCAAAGCCGCTGAAGCTGAACTCAAAGCTCAAGAGGCAGAGGCCAAGGCAAAAGAGGCAGAAGAGCAAGAAGAACTCGCCAAGCAACTTACTGAAGAAGAGCGTAAGAAAAAAGAACAACTGGAGAAAGAGCGCGCTGCTGAAGCTGAACTCTTTGAGAAGGATCAAGAAGCAAGGTCACTGACGCAAGAAATTCAAGCAGAAGAGGATCAAGAAAGAGAGCTGGTGGTTGAAGATCAATTCTCTAAATTGAAGTCCAGTTACATCGGTTTAATTGCTGCACGAGTTAAAGATGAATGGCGTTATATGGGTGCAGAAGATGATTGGGGTTGTGACGTTTATATTATTCAAGACGAAGATGGCTATGTTGAGGCCGTTAATGTTCAAGACTGTACTATCGATGATAGTGATAAAGCAGAATCGTTCAGAAACTCAATTGAGCGAGCTGTTTACAAGGCATCACCATTGCCAGTGGCACCTGATCAAAGTGTGTTTGACACTGAAATTATGTTCTTCTTTAGGGTTAACTAATCAGCCGTGGTTCAATCGTCGTCTCCGATAAACACGTTGATGGCACTTGGCACATCCTATGCCATTTAAGCTTTCCACTAATTCTGAGTCCATAGCGAATATCGATGTGGATTCAAGCGATTGTGATAGTTTTTCGACGCTACTAGAGTCAAAATCTTTTAAGGATGAATTGCAGGATTTGCCCGTTATTCTCGATATTAAAGGTGATGATCTTCAGGCTAACGAACTTGCGGTCATGCTGGAAATTTTGGTGCAAAATCAAGTGGTTGTTATTGGTATTCGCTCCAACAAGCAAGAGCTTATTGATTTTGCTAATTTTTCTGGTTTAGCGCATTTTCCAGATGCAAAAAAACCGATGAAAACGAAAGAAGTCAAGTCAAGTATTCAAGCGCCAAAACCAGTAACACAAACGGTACCACCTACTGTTGTTTATCATCGACTTACCGGCGAGGACCAAGTGGTTGTTGATAAAGGTGACTTGGTGCTACTTGATGTGGCCGAAAAAGAAAGTGAATTGGTTGCTAAACAAAGTGTTTGGGCTTATCAATCGGTGTCCGGCAAAGTTATAGCGGGTATTGAAAATGAGGCGGCGACTATCTACATTCAAGACTTCGATGCGCAACTAATCTCCATTGGCGGTGTTTACAAGCAATTTGATCAAACACCCGATAAACTGAAAGGCAAAACGGTGATGATTGACCTCGACAAAGGTCGTTTAAGATTTAGACTGATCTAGACAAAACTAAAATCGCCAATACGCTAAAATACCCTGCATGAAAACGCATGACTTCTTATTGGAATTGGGCACGGAGGAACTCCCTCCAAAGCTTCTTAAAAAACTATCAAACGCATTAAAAGATAATCTTGTTGCTGAGCTTAAATCACTTGATTTAACCGTGGGCGAGGTCAAAGCGTTCAGCACCCCAAGACGCTTGGCCGTCTATATTGCTGATTTACAGTCTGAACAAGAGGATCAGCTAATTGAGCGCAAAGGTCCTGCAGTTGGCGCTCCTGAGAAAGCAATTGAAGGTTTTTCACGTTCAAATGGTGTTGATGTGTCTGCTCTTGAAAAGCAAACGCTAGGCGATAAAGACTATTACTTTTTTAAGTCTGAAAAAGCGGGCGATAAAACAATAAATCTTCTACCAGTCGCCGTAGAAAGAGCCATTAACAATATCCCGATTACTCGTGCCATGCACTGGGGTGATTTTGATTATTCTTTTGTTCGGCCAGTGCACTGGCTAGTGATGTTGCTGGATGACGTTGTTGTTCCTGCAAATATAATGGGGCTTGATAGTGGCAATGTCACCCGAGGTTTAAGATTCACCGGCGAGCAGTCGTTTGAGATCACTCACGCTAGCCAATACCAAAGCTTAATAAAGCAAAAGTCTGATATTGAGGTTGATTTCACTGTTCGCAAGGAGACGATTCGCGAACAAATCAACACAGTTGCCAAAGATAATAACGCAACAGCGGTTATTGACGAGTCTCTACTGGATGAAGTGTGTGCTTTAGTTGAATACCCAAGGGCCTTTTCTGGAAATTTTGACGAGAAGTTTTTAGACGTTCCTGAGGAGGCGTTGATTTCGGCAATGAAATCGCATCAAAAATATTTTCATATGACCGACACGAGCGGTAATTTACTGCCAGCATTCATATCGGTCGCCAATATTGAGTCAAGTGATTTATCCGTCATTATTAATGGTAATGAGCGCGTGATCCGCCCTCGACTTGCTGATTCTGAGTTTTTCTGGGAGCAAGACAAAGCTAAGCGATTGGAAGACAGGTTGGTTGATTTGGATAAAGTGCTATTTATGAAGTCATTAGGGTCGATGGGTGACAAAGCAAAGCGCATCGCGAAGTTGAGTAGCACCATTGCAGAAATGATTGGCGTTGATGAGGATTCTTGCGCAAGAGCGGGACTTCTAGCAAAAACCGATTTGTTGAGTGAAATGGTTGGTGAATTTGCTGATTTACAAGGTGTGATGGGTGGCTATTATGCCAAAAATGACGGCGAGTCCGACGTAGTATCGAGTGCAATTAAAGAGCACTATCAGCCAAGATTTGCAGGCGATGATTTACCTTCAACACCAAGTGGTCTCGTGGTGGCGATTGCTGATAAATTGGATACGATTACTGGAATTTATGGCATTGGTCAAGGGCCAACAGGCTCGAAAGATCCTTATGCCCTCAGACGTCTGGCGCTTGGTTTATTGAGAATATTTGTCGAAGCAAAGCTTGAGTTAAATTTAAAAACGTTGATTGAGTCGTCTTTAAATCTGCACACAGACTCGGTAGATAAGACCGTGTCACCGAAGATTTATCAATTTATGATGGAACGCTTAAAGGCGTATTACCGAGATAACAAGGTCGATGGCAACGTATTTGAGGCAGTGCTTGCGGTTAGCCCAGAGTCGCCACTTGATTTCCATCAAAGGGTTGAGGCGTTAAACGCCTTTACCCAGCAAAGCGAATCTGCCAGCTTAATTGAGGCCAATAAGCGCATTGCCAACATGTTGAAGGATTGCGAATCTGACGCTGAGGTGGATGTGTCTTTGCTACTCGAAGATTCTGAAATTGCTCTTTTTGAGGCCATTAAAGCTGTATCCGATCAACTCAGTGGACAGAAAGACTATCAAGCGATTATGACCTCTCTTGTGGGTTTGAAGGCTGTGATTGACTCATTCTTTGACCATGTCATGGTGAATGCTGAAGATCCAGATCTACGCAAGGCAAGGTTAGCGTTAATTGGCCGTGTTAGAGCGTTGTTTTTGTCGGTAGCTGATATCTCATACCTGTCGTCCTAGACAGAGAATATGAAAGCCTTAATCCAAAGAGTGTCATCCGCCAGTGTTGTGGTTGATGGCGACACTGTTGGGGCGATTAATCAAGGCCTGTTGGTTTTTATTGGTGTTGAAAAAAACGACTCCTTAATTGAGGCAGATAAGATGATTAATAGGCTGCTTTCGTATCGAGTATTTGCTGATTCACAAGACAAGATGAATTTAAGTGTCAGCGATGTTGCTGGCGGCGTGTTGCTTATCTCTCAATTTACTTTGGCGGCAGACACCAAGTCTGGCACAAGGCCGGGATTTTCTACAGCGAAACCCCCCATGGAGGCTGAAAGGTTATACGACTACATGGTGGAGTCGTTCAAGTCCAAGCATACTGACGTCGCATCGGGTATTTTTGGTGCTGATATGCAAGTATCTCTTGTTAATGATGGCCCCGTTACTTTTCTTTTAACATGTTAGACTTTGCCCTAAATATCTACACTCAATTTGAAGACTACATTATTCTCGTCGTCACAGCTTCGGCATTAATTTTTGTTGCTAGTTTGCTTTTTACGCCGTTTTTGGTGTCCAAAATCCCACACGATTACTTTACTAATACAAAATATCATAAATTAGAAATTAAGCATTTTGGCCGCTTGATTGTCGTTGTTGGCAGAAGTGCCCTGGGACTCGTGCTAGTTCTTTTGGGGCTTGTTATGCTATTCACTCCGGGCCAGGGGATTCTGGCCATTATTGTCGGCTTGTTTTTGATGGAGTTTCCTGGAAAAAAACGGCTTGAGCGAGAAATGATTGAGAATGAAGTCACTTTTAAAGCGCTTAATTGGATGCGTGAAAAGTTTAAGAAGCCTCCTTTCGATCGCTAAAGAGCGCCTTATGAGTGTTGAAATTACAGTTTATGGTATTAAGAATTGCGATACAGTAAAAAAAGCCTGTAAGTATTTAAGCGCACACAACGCCCATTATCAATTTATAGACTTCAGGCAAACGCCATTATCTGTTGATACGATTAAGGTTTGGATTGAATCCATTGGCTGGGAGGCCTTGGTAAACAAACGCTCAAGTACTTATCGATCGCTTTCAGAATTGCAGAAAAGCAATATCACAATTGAACTACTAATTGCACAGCCAACAATAATAAAACGCCCAGTGCTTGTCAGCGGGGGAGTGGTTGTTGTAGGATTTACAGAAGAGAAATACGACCAGTTTGTTGGATAAACTACTTGCTTTCTGCGGTTATTTCTTTTCTAACGACATCCATATCAAGGTCTTTTGCTTTTGCAATTAAATCTTTAATATCGCCAATTGCCAGAGTGCCGGAATGTGAAAAGATCCCAATGCCTTGGCGAAAAATCATAAGTGTTGGAATAGAGCGAATGGCAAAGCGAGACGCCAAGAATTGTTCATCTTCGGTATTGACTTTGGCAAACACTACCTCGTCGATTTGTTCTGAAGCCTGTTCAAAAGTAGGCGCAAATTGCAGGCAAGGTCCGCACCAGGGAGCCCAAAAATCAAGCATGATGATTTCGTTATTAGAGATAGCTTCATCAAAATTGTGTTGCGATAAGTCAATAACGGCCATGGGTGGTCCCTTTTATTCAAAGGTCTCAGATTATAGCTGTTAGAATAGCGATCATGAATATACTTGGCGTTGATCCAGGCTCGAGAATAACCGGTTTTGGCCTTATTACTGCAAACAAACTTAAGTTTACCTACCTTTCAAGCGGTTGCATTCGCACCGAGGGTGATTTTAATCAGCGAATTATTACAATTTTTAAAGGCATTAAGGAAATACTCGAAAAAAACGAAGTCGATATTGTTGTTATTGAGCGAGCATTTATGCGCCCAGATCGCCCCAATCCGGATGCTGCGATTAAGTTGGGGCATGCACGAGGTGCGATTATCTCAGCTGTTGGCACACAAGACCTACCCATTGTGGATTACAGTCCTAATCAAATCAAAAAGGCAATTGTTGGAAAAGGCCATGCAGGTAAAGAACAAGTCTCTTTTATGGTGCAACAATTATTAAAACTTAACAAGGCGCCACAAGCGGACGCTGCAGATGCGTTAGCTGGCGCTATTTGCCACGCTTACCACGCGTTATAGAGTGCTAGCCGAAGTACACCTTAACTTCGCCAAAACCAGGTAATTTTCCGACGATGCTCGATAGCTGATTGTTGATTTCTTGTGCGTCAACAGTTTGTAAATAATCAAGCGAAAGGAAGAAGTCCACCAGTATTTTGCCGTCGAGATAATGGAGTTGTGTGCGCTCGATTTCGTAGTCGCATTGCTCAAGTTTTAACGCTTGCTGCAGAATTCTTCTGGCTTGGGCGCGTTCAGGAAGGTTTTCGTAAGGAGTGCTTTCATCATCATCCTCAGGGTCGATATGAACAGTCACGTCGTTTAAGCCTTCAACACAATCCTTGGCAACACGTTCGACACTGACACTAATGATATGTCCTTCGCTAACCGACAAAAATGGGTTGACTTGTACGTGAACATCAGCTGAGATCTTATGGCCATTTCGTCTTGTGCGTAAGGAATGCACACTGTTGACGCCTTTAATTTCAGAAAGTGCAGTGCGCAGCCTTGTAATATCCTCAGCATCGATAGAGGTATCTACCAGTTCTTTTGTTGCGCCAATACCCAATTTCCAGGCGATAAAGATAATCATTAGGCCGACAATTATCGCTGCAATAGAGTCTAGATAAAAATAACCCTGAGCGGCTCCATAAATGCCAATCAATACCACAATAGATGAAAATGCATCTGAGCGGTGATGCCAAGCATTGGCTTTTAGCATATCGGATTTAACTTTTTTGGCAACAATTAATGTATACCAATACAAAGCTTCTTTGCTGATAATCGAAAGGGTGGCAACGGCAAGTAACCAAGGGGCATGACTTAATTGCCCTGTATCCGATAGGCGTTGTGCGGCGTCAAAAATAATACCCGTACCAATGATGGCAAGAAAAATACTAAGCCCCAATGTAGCAACCGTTTCGAACCGCTCATGACCGTAGGGGTGTTCAGCATCAGGTGCTTCGCCTGCGTGTTTGGCAGCATACCAAACAACCCAGTCAGACAGTAGGTCAGAAAACGAGTGAATGCCGTCTGCGATAAGTGCCCCTGAGTTGCCAATAAAGCCGACAGAGATTTTAAGAATGGACAGTAAAAAATCGATTACTGCTCCGACTAGGGTAACTTTTTGGCTGGCTTTGCTGCGAGTGATAGAATCCATTAAGGCTATTTTATGTTATCTGCTTAGTTCTTACAGTCAAACTCGATAATGATTAATTTGGCGTATATTGCAAAAAAAAGTTTTTCTTATATAATAATGAGAATCATTACTATTTGTATTTAGCATGTTAAGCGTCTCTGATCTCACAATTTCATTTGATGACAATCAAGTATTGGAAGGATTTAATCTTGTGCTTGAAAGTGGCGATATTTTTGCACTCCTCGGCGACAGCGGTAGCGGCAAAAGTTCGGCACTTCGTTTTATTGCCGGACTGGAATCTGCACAGAGCGGTGCCGTTGTACTTGATGGCAACGACCTAAGCAGTAATGGCACGCATCAAATGCGCCCTGAGCAAAGAGAAATTGGCATGGTCTTTCAAGATTACGCTTTATTTCCACACATGACTGTTTTTCAAAACATTTGTTTTGGAATCAATGAGTTAAGTAAAGAAAATAAGGTAAAAAAAGTTAGCGAATTGTTGCAACTAATTTGTCTTGATGGAATAGAGGAAAAATACCCACACCAGCTTTCCGGTGGTGAACAGCAACGGGTTTGCTTGGCTAGATCACTGGCAACTTCGCCAAAGTTACTGTTATTAGATGAGCCTTTTTCAAGTTTGGACAAATCCCATCGCGACCAATTAGTTAAGGAAGTGAGGGAGATTTTAAAGAAAGAAGGTGTTACCTCAATCTTGGTAACGCACGACCAAAATGAAGCTGAAAATTTTGCTGATAAAATAGGCCAAATTGATAAAAAACAGTTGCGTATTAATTGATACTGTGTATCATATGCAAATGATATTGATTATCATTTGAAATTAAACTACTTATTTATATTGGAAAAACCAATGTTTACTAAACGTATTATCGTGTCTATTTTGGCACTTACAACCCTTGTCGTGGGTTCAATCACTTTAGTTCAAGCTGCAGCGGGTGAAGTAGTCACCGTTTATAGTTCAAGAAAAGAGCATTTAATTCAGCCCTTATTCGAGCAGTTCACTAAAGATACTGGTATCGAAGTTAATTATTTGACCGGAAAGGGCGGCGACTTGATAGAGCGCATGAAGTTAGAAGGAAAAAATACACCGGCAGATATGTTTATGACGGTTGATGCTGGAGACCTTTGGTATGCAGGGACACAAGATGTTTTTCGCCCCGTTTTGACGGACGCACTTCAGAATAATATTTCACCTCATTTAAGGGATCCCGAGGGTTTATGGACGGGCCTTTCTGTTCGTGCCAGAACAATTGTTTACAGCACAGAGCGTGTTGAGCCATCTGAACTGTCTACTTACGCGGATTTGGCTGATGACAAATGGCAAGGCAGACTTTGCCTTAGGACCAGCAAAAAGATTTATACCAAATCTCTGGTGGCTTCAATTATCCACAATGAAGGTGAAGATGGCGCTGAAGTAATTGTCAGCGGCTGGGTAAATAACCTTGCAGCCACACCTAACGCAAAGGATTCTCACGTGATGAATGCAATTCTTGCTGGTCAGTGTGATGTTGGCTTAGTAAACACATACTACTTTGGTCGTTTGATTGAAGAAACGCCAGATGCACCACTAAGTCTTTTCTGGGCGAATCAAGAAATAACGGGTGTGCATGTTAATGTATCTGGTGCCGGTGTGACAAAACACGCTTCTAATGCAGAAGGTGCGATCCAATTGCTAGAATGGTTGTCATCGCCTAAAGCCCAAGCAATTTATGGCTCGCTAAATAAAGAGTATCCAGCGAATCAAAGTATTGCTTCCGATGAGATCGTATCAGCTTGGGGTGCTTTCAAGCAAGATGATATGAATCTTTCGATTGCTGGCATTTTGCAGGCAGATGCAGTGGCGTTGATGCAAAGGATTGGTTATAAATAATCAACAGGAAAAAGCGACAATGAGACCCAAGGCACGAAAGAGTCTTGGGTTTTTTCGTATTAAAATACTGTCTTTTTAAAGGCTAGATAACAGTGGATCGATTCTGCTTTAAATCAAACATCTGGATTGCGCTTCTTGCGCTCATCGTAGCCACGCCAATTTTTGTCGTTGCCTCTGCATGGCTACTGCCTGGTGGCGAACTGTGGGCACATTTTGCCCAAACTTTATTAACAGATCTTGTTATTTCCACCGTTATTTTGTTGCTCGGTGTTGGGCTTGGTGTTAGTGTTTTGGGTACGATTTTGGCGTACTTGGTGGTGATGGTGGAGTTTCCTGGGCGTCGTTGGCTGGAGTGGGCGTTGTTCTTGCCATTTGCAATTCCAGCTTACGTCTTGGCTTTTGTTTATCTGGGTGTCTTTGATTATTCTGGTTATGCCCAAGTTTGGATGAGAGAGACTCTAGGTTTGCCGGGTTTTGATATTCGTGCAGGCCATTGGGCTATTATTCTGACCTTTATTTTAGTTTTTTATCCCTACGTTTATATGATGGCACGCGCCTCCTTTAAGCGCCAAAAAATTCATATGATTGAAGCTGGGAAAATGCTCGGCGCTAGCCCTATTCGTGTATTTTGGAAAATTTCGGTACCACTCGCGCGCCCAGCTATTGCGGCGGGTTTATTGGTGACATTAATGGAAACTTTGGCGGATTTTGGCGTTGTTTCGTTGTTCAATTATTCGACATTTACCACCGCTATTTATTCGGCTTGGGGGGATTTTCGTTCGATTGAAGTCGCGGCTCAGTTGGCATCTCTCTTGGTTTTAGTTGCCTTCTTTTTGATTTACTTTGAAAGAAGGGCGCGAGGAAAGGCCAAATACTATTCAACCGATGTTTCGCATATCAGACCGTATACTGCCAACGGCTGGATTGGTTGGCTGTTGTTCGCCTTTGTTTTTTCTGTTTTTATGCTCTCGTTTGCTATGCCAATACTGCAAATAATTATTTGGAGTGTGGATGTTTTTGCCAAAGAATGGAGTGGAAAATACACCAGTTTTTTCGCCTCAACAGCCATTCTAACATTGAGCGCAGCGGTATTAACAGTGACGGTTGCTACGGTATTGGCTTTACCAAGTCGTTGTAAAAACCAGAGCAAGATATTACAAATGTTGATCCATCTTTCCACCCTAGGTTATGCCTTACCAGGCTCAGTAATGGCGGTTGGCTTGATGTATGGCGTACAAAATATTTCTTTAGTGAGTGGGTATTTAGGCGGTTCATCCTTAAATCATTTTCTATTTGGCTCCATTGCTTTGTTGTTGTTTGCTTATGTTTCTCGATTTATGGCGATTGCTTATAATTCAACCAGCGCCTCAAGCGAGCAAATTAAGCCAGTATTTGAGCAAAGCGCTCGACTTTTAGGTGCTTCACGCTTTCGCTTGATTTGGCAGGTGTATCTGCCAATGATGACACCAGGTATTATGGCAGGAGCTTTATTGGTTGCTGTTGATGTAATGAAAGAATTGCCTGCTACTTATCTTCTGCGACCATTTGGCTGGGACACACTCGCCATAAGAGTATATGAACTTAGTGCGGAAGGGTTGTTTGAGCGAGCGGCAGTGCCCGCGCTCATGATGGTTATATTTGGTGCGGTTTTGATGCTTGCCTTTAATAAGCTTGACAGCTCGCGATTGTAATAAAGTAGAGCCTACTGTCAAATTGGGTAAAATCAATTTATCCTAATTATTTTATTGTTTTCCAATGCGTAATGACTTACTTCAAGTTGCCGGCGTTAAGTGCTCGTCAATCGCCAGCGGCATCAAAAAGAATAACGCGCTAGACCTATCCCTTATCACCTTGCCAGAGAACAGTAAAACCGCTGCGGTTTTTACGCAAAACGTCTTTTGTGCTGCGCCCGTTCTATTGGCGAAAAATCATTTGCAATCCGATGTTCGGGCTTTGCTGATTAATAGCGGCAATGCCAATGCCGGCACGGGTGAAAAGGGCTTTGAGCATGCGTATCAGAGTTGCCAGATATTTGCTGATGCTATTGATTTAAAGCCAGAACAAATACTGCCATTTTCGACTGGTGTCATTGGGCAGTTATTGCCTCTTGCGCCTTTTCAGGAGAATGCAGAAAAGCTGGCAGAGCAATTGTCTGAAGAAAATATGAATCGAGTGTCGGAAGGAATACTAACCACCGATTTGGTTGATAAATGTCACTCAGAAACATTTGAATTTGACGGCAAAACAGTGACACTAACTGGCATTGCCAAAGGCTCTGGCATGATCCGTCCCGATATGGCAACCATGCTCAGTTTTATTGTTACTGATATAGGCGCCTCTCAAAAACAGTTGCAAGCCTGCTTAACACAAGCCGTTAATCAATCTTTTAACCGCATTACCGTTGATGGCGACACTTCAACCAATGACGCTTGCACTTTGAGCGCAACGAATCAATCGGGTGTTCAGCTCTCTAGTTGCCTTGAGATTTTCCAAAAGGTTCTTAATAAGCTAACCCAAAATTTGGCGCATAAGATTGTAAGAGATGGAGAGGGTGCGACCAAATTTGTTGAGATTTGTGCCAGTGGTTTGACAACAAACGAGGATTGCTTGGAAGTGGCCTACACTGTGGCACATTCGCCATTGGTGAAAACAGCGCTATTTGCCAGCGATGCAAATTGGGGCCGAATTTTAGCGGCGGTAGGTCGGGCAAAAGTTAATGGCCTGGTTATTGAGGATATTAATATTTACTTAAACGAGCTGCCGATTATTACTGCTGGCGAGCCGGATGTTGATTATAGTGAGGAAGCAGGTGGCGCTGAAATGGCAAAAGCTGATATTGTGATTTGCATAGAAATGGGTAATACTCTAACTTCCGAGAGTGTTTGGACGACCGACTTCTCTTACGACTACGTCAAAATAAACGCCGAATACAGAAGTTAGCTAGTTCGATTTATCAATAACAAACTGTTTAAAACGCGTAGCAATTGGCGATAGTTCGGCATTTTTGTGATGAACGATATGCCAATTTCTAATAATTGGAAAGGGTGCGACATCGAGTTGTTTGATGATATTGTTTTTCAATTGTAATTTAACCGAATGTTTGGATACAAAGCCAATACCTAGACCTGCTTGAACCGCCTCTACGATTGCTTCATTGGAGTTAATTTCGATATCCGAGTTGAAATCTAGCCCAGTAAATCGCTCAATAGTAATACGCGTTCCTGAACCCACCTCACGCGTCAACAAAGTTTCTTGACCAAGGTCTTTAATTGAAATGGTCTTTTTCTTGAGTAATATGTTGTCTGGATGGACAATTGCAATTAACGGATTTTCCATAAACGCTTTAGAGGCTAACGGAATGTTTTTCGGCGGCTCACCCATAATCACTAAGTCCGCTTTGTTTTTCCTTAAGTTTTCCAGCAGAGCTCGACGGTTGGTTACGTCTAGGTAAAAAGTCATTTTCGGATAGTGCTGTTTAAACTTGGAAAGTAAACTGGAAGTGAATGAATTTGCCGTTGTAGCAACAGCTATTTGCAGATGGCCGGAGTCGGGGTTAAGCGCGTTTTCAATTTCTAATTTAGACGCTTCAGTAATAGTAATGATATTACTTGCCGCTTGGTGAAGTTTTTTACCAACAAAGGTTGGGGTGATTTTTTTACCGCTAATATCAAGCAGGCGCACGCCGATATTCTCTTGTAGTTGCTGCACTTGCATGTAAACAGCGGGCTGAGTTATATTGAGTTCTTTACTTGCGAGAGTGTAGCTCGCGAGCCTAATCACCGCCTCAAAACTGTACAGTTGCTTTAGGGTGTAATTAATCATAAGTAAAGCTTATTATTTATAAAGTGTTTATTATTTTACATTATTTAATTACTCTTCTATAATCAAGCTATTTTTATAAAGATAGGAAATCCACAATGGATCAATCGAATAGATATGCTGACTTGTCTTTAGATGAAGAGACGCTAATCGCAGAAGGCCAGCACATATTGGTTGCATATACTATGACGCCCGCAGAGGGTTACGGTTATTTGTCCACTGCATCGCATTTTGCAGCAGAATCATCTACAGGTACAAACGTCGAAGTTTCGACAACGGACGACTTCACCAAAAACTTAGATGCAATGGTTTATGAGATCAACGAAGCCGAAGGCTGGATGAAGCTCGCCTATCCGAACGATTTATTTGATCGTAACCTAATTGATGGGCGTGCCATGGTCGTTTCATTCCTAACCCTTGCTATTGGTAACAACCAGGGTATGGGCGACGTGAAATGTGCGCAAATGCAAGATCTCTGGGTGCCAAAGGCAATGCTTGATATTTTTGATGGTCCATCGAAAGATATTACAGATTTGTGGAATTTATTAGGCCGTTCACGCACAGATGGCGGTTATATCGCAGGCACGATTATTAAGCCAAAACTGGGTTTGCGCCCTAAGCCATTTGCAGAGGCTGCTTATCAATTTTGGCTGGGCGGTGACTTTATTAAGAACGATGAACCTCAAGGCAACCAAGTTTATGCGCGCATGAAAGACGTAACTCCTTTGGTTGCTGATTCAATGAAACGAGCGCAGGATGAAACGGGTGAAGCAAAATTATTCTCAGCTAATATCACTGCAGACGATCACCACGAAATGTGCGCCCGTGCAGACTACATTCTGGAAACTTTTGGTGAAAATGCTCACCACGTAGCTTTCCTTGTTGATGGCTATGTGGGTGGTTGCGGCATGGTAACAACTGCACGTCGTAATTACCCTAACCAATATTTACATTACCATAGGGCGGGCCATGGCGCGATAACCTCTCCATCTTCGGTGCGTGGTTATACAGCATTTGTTCTGGCTAAGCTTTCACGCTTAATGGGCGCCTCTGGCATCCATGTAGGCACTATGGGCTACGGCAAGATGGAGGGTGGTGCCGACGATAGAAACATCGCCTATATGATAGAGCGTGATAGTGCTGATGGGCCGTTCTTCCATCAAGAGTGGTTTGGTATGAAGCCAACTACGCCAATTATTTCAGGCGGTATGAATGCACTGCGCCTTCCGGGCTTTTTCGAAAATCTTGGTCATGGTAATGTTATCAATACCTCTGGTGGTGGCGCGTATGGTCACATTGATTCACCTGCAGCGGGCGCGACGTCGCTGCGTCAAGCGTTTGAATGCTGGAAAGCTGGTGTTGATCCGATTGAGTTTGCTAAAGATCACAATGAGTTTGCAAGAGCTTTTGAATCATTTCCAGGCGATGCAGATTTGTTGTATCCAGGCTGGAGAGAGAAGTTGGGCGCTCATAAATAACATCGGTTGAGCTGGTTGTAATTTATAGATTGTTTAAAGTATAAATCGTAGCCACCAACCCAAAGAGCAGCACTTGGTGCAAAAGGTAGATAAGCAAGGAGTGTTGCCCCAGATATTGGATAAAAGGTGAGCGGAAGGTGATGATCCGTTTATGCCAAGGATTGTGGCCCAAGTAAATACCGACAAAGACAAGAGAGAGCCATGGGAAAAGTGGGTAGAAATCAACACTAGCGCTTGGGAGATTATTCGAGAATAGGACCCTTAAGAAGGATAAATCCGGGAGATTAAAATACCCCAAACCTAGAATAACAACCCCAATTAACAGCGATGTATTAGGCGCCCTAACAAAAGGCACGGCGATTAAGCAAGAGGCCCAAATCAAGTGCAAGATACCAAAATAAACCCAAGCATTAGGAAACATAAGATGGGTGCCCAGTGACACCACCAAGGCGGCCAAACCAAGAAGAGCCATCCGCTTACTAAATTTAACAATATTGAATTTTTGGCCGTATGCCAAAACAAGACTGATACCGACGGAGCTTAGGAATAGAAAAACAATTAAATAACGCCAATACGTCGTTAACCAATAACCAGTAAGAGGAATGTCCGTAAAACCGAATTCATTCAGATCGTAAATCAGATGAAAGACAATCATCATTAAGATGGCAACGCCGCGCGTTAGATCAAGGGAGTGGTCTCTATTGTTCATTAAAAGGCTCTTTTCTAAGTTATGTGTTTGGCAAATTCTTTGGCGAATGGAGAGTTAATTTTCACATTAAAATAGCAGAAATAGCTACTATTATCTAACAAACAAATTCTCGGAGTGTATTGATGGCAAATTTCGACATAAATCAGTTCAAAGTAGGGGAGTTGCCCTACTATCAAGCACAATCCAACGAGGTTGAGCTTTACACTGCCGCATACCAATCTCGCTTGCCGGTGATGGTGAAGGGGCCAACAGGTTGTGGTAAGTCGCGCTTTATTGAGCATATGGCGCATCAATTGGGAAAGCCTATTATTACCGTTTCTTGTAATGAAGACATTACTGCCTCCGATTTGATTGGTCGTTTCTTGTTGGATGCAAATGGCACCAAATGGATTGACGGTCCTTTGACGTTGGCCGCACGTCATGGTGCAATTTGTTACCTCGATGAGGTGGTGGAGGCGCGCCAAGATACGATGGTGGTTATTCACTCATTAACAGATCACAGGCGGGAGTTAATGCTTGATAAAAAAGGCGAGTTATTAAAAGCACACCCCGATTTCCAATTGGTTATTTCATACAATCCTGGCTATCAGTCGTTAATGAAGGACTTGAAACAGTCTACCAAGCAGCGCTTTGTCGCAATGGATTTTGACTTTGCCAGTGAAGAATTGGAGACAATCATTGTTGCTCAAGAGTCTGGCGTTGATCAAGACATTGCTGCTAAGTTGGTACAATTTGCCAGCACCACTCGAGCGCTAGTGGGTCACGGACTTGATGAGGGCGCTTCAACAAGACTGCTTAATTATGCGGGCACACTAATCGTTGGCGGTGTTGGTGTAAAGGACGCTTGTCAGATGGCAATGGTAAAACCCATTACGGATGATGCCGAAGTGCGCGAAACAATGCAGACTTCAATTGAGGCGATCTTTGGCTAGCAAAAGAACTTAGTAGTCATGACAAAGTCACTCCAGCCTCGCCAATTACATTGCGCTTTTGATTCGGTACATACTGAATTCAACAAGCAAATTGAAACAGCCCGTCAAAGATTGAGTCCGACCTTGTTGGATGAGTATTACGATGGCGTAGAGTTCTTTGCAAAAATTGGCCAAGGCCCCTCAATTTCCATTACCTTTATTAGTATGATGTATTGGGTAGGCGAGCATTTTGGGGAAGGGTCTATTAAAAAAATCACCGATTTCTCCTATCAGGCCATTGCAAGAAGCCCAAATAAGGATTTTTTGGTGGATTTTCTTCTCAGTTTCATGGAAGTTATTAATCACACCAAGTCCGATGAGTTGGATGAGTATTTAGCATTTATTGACTATCACTTGGCAAAGACGACTTATTCTGTACACGGTATTCATGTAACCCATAGTTCGCCTTCATTTAAGGCGTTATTGTCAAAAATTGGCATGATTTTAGGTCGACTTGACTACAAAGGCGCCTATGCTTGGGTTGATTATGGCTTGCGTTATTTCAAAAGGCACCCCGATCAACAAGAGGCATTTTTCTCTTTATCGACTTCGGATTCACGTGCAGTTTTTCAACGTCAGCGCAAAGGCTTGCTGTTTATCGATGTTGAAAGAAAGCTTTACTTGTTACAGAAATCCTTATGGGGTAAAGATTATGTGTACGCCCCTTATTCTTCGGATTTTGAGCGACTGCAGTTTTTTCGCCCGTATATCGAAGACGGCACTATTCGCTTACCCGATGTTTATAGCGAACTAAATGGCGTTACACCGTTGCGTCGATATTTGGCCTTGATATCGCATTTGATTGCCCATCAACAGTTCACCAAAGCCGTGATTGCGGACAATTTAAGCCCACACCAAAGGCTATTTGCAGAAGTGTTTGAAGATGCGCGCGTCGAGTATTTATCTGCAAAGCGTTATCCAGGGTTGGTCGATATTTGGCGAAATTTGATGCCAGAGTTGGATGAGTTCGACTGTGATGAAACCAAACAATCTGGCGTTAAACATCGTGCGGCAATGCTATCACGTGCATTAATTGATGATAATCATTCTTATAAAAACACAGATATCTTGGATTATGCTGCTCGTTTTAAAGCACTAATGATAGGCAAAGAGAATACGAGCACTGGGGACAGTTTGGCCTTAGGTATTTCGTTTCTTGCCAAAACCAAGAAGGCGTCGGACTCTCTCGCCGACTTATATTTTGATAATACCGAGGCTTCCTATCGCGACGACAATCGCATGATGTGGCGGTTTATTGAAAGGGAAGATGAGGGAGAGAAGCTGTTTATTGCAGAGTTGTATAACGATATGGAACCCATTGCTGTTGAGGCGATTCCACCGCGCTATTATGATGAGTGGGATTGTTTTCACAAGTCTTATAAGCCCGATTGGGTCTCTGTGTATGAGCGCCTTCATTCGCATTCGGATCCATCTAAAATTGATAAGTTATTAGAGAGGCACGCTAATTTAGTCAAACAACTCAAGCGAGTGCTGGATCTTCTAAAACCCCAAAACAAAAAACGTTTAAGGTATCAGGAAGAGGGCGCCGAGCTGGATTTGGATATTGCCCTTCGTAGCGTCATTGATTATAAGAACGGCTCACAGCCAGACACTCGCATTAACACCGATTTTGAGCACGACTCACGCAGTGTTTCGGTGCTGCTTTTGCTTGATTTATCCGAGTCTTTAAATGATACTGTCCCCGGTACAAGCCGCTCTATTTTGGAACTGCTGCAGGAAGCGGTTTCCTTGTTGGGTTGGGCCGTTGAGCAATTGGGCGACAACTTTGCCATTGCTGGGTTTAACTCAGATACACGTGAGCGGGTCATGTATTACCACATTAAGGGTTATAGCGAACATTGGGACGACACCGTTAAGTCAAGATTGGCGGATCTGAAAGCTGAATATTCCACTCGTATGGGGGCAGCAATTCGCCATGGTGCGCATTACCTTGACTTGCAGCAAAGTGATAAAAAATTGATGTTGATTTTGACCGATGGCGAGCCTTCTGATATCGATGTGTCCAATTCAAAAGTGCTTATTAAAGACACTCATAAGGCCGTTCAGGAGTGCCAACAAAAGGGCATGTATCCGTATTGCATTAGTTTGGACAATAAAGCGGATGGTTATATCTCAGATATTTTTGGGTCGCACTATTCTGTAATTGATCGAATAGAATCGCTTCCCAAGGAATTACCGAAACTTTTCATGTCTTTGACAAAATAACGATGAAGCATTCGTTACACGCCTCTGTTTCTTTTGATTATCAAGGAAAGGGCTACGCACTGCAAAGTGTGATTAATATTGAAAATATCATCTTTCACCAAGATTTTTATCAGTCAATATATCTGCAACTTGCGCAAGATCATGGCATTGATTTGTATTCTTATCAATTGGAAGTCATGATGGATCAGACTGTTCAATTTTCCAATGCCCAGGGCTGTGCTGAGGGTTGTATTGAAAACCAATCTCTTGATTTGAGGTGTTTAAGGCAGTGTTATGAACAAGCGTTGTGCCTAGAGCGAATTGAAATTGTTGCCGAAAAACACCTTGATTCGAGTGAGATGACCCAAGGTGTAAAAAAAGCCTTAATTGAGGCTTATGGATTGGGAAGGGTGTCTAACCAAAATCCTGTTTGACAAAACCTTTATCGATTTGCATGATTGAGTTATCAAGCAGCTCTAAGCATTTTGGTACGGCCAAAAATACCGCTCCCAAACAAACAGCAATCGCAACCGGCTTTCCCGGTAGATTGATGATTAAGCTATTACCGCGTGTGCCGGCAATTTGACGTGAAAGAATGGCTGTTGGTACAGTGCGCAGTGAAACTGCTCGCATTTGCTCAGCAAAGCCATCGTAAATTCTCTCACAAACTGCCGTGGTTGCTTCGGGCGTAACATCTCGTTTAGTTGGGCCGGTGCCACCGGTAGTGAGTACAACACTACAACCAAGCTCGTCACTCAGTTCAATGAGGGTTTTTTCAATGAGTTCTTGTTCGTCCTCAATAACTCTTACAACGCTCTCGTATGGTGTTGTGACGGCGCTAGATATCCACTGTTGCATGGCAGGACCGCTAATATCTTCATACTCACCGCGAGACGCCCTGTCAGAGATGGTTAAAAAACCAATTTTGATTGTATTGTTCATAAAAACCCCTTATCCACCAGTTACTGGCGGGAAAAATGCCACTTCGTCGCCTGCGATAACCGTTGTGGTGTCATCGGCCATTTCGTGATTCACCGCGCAAAGTATGTTTTTTGGGAAGTGTTTTTCACCGTGTCTTTTAATCAGCTGGTTTTTAATTGACGCAACGGTTGAGTCTGCGTCAATAGTAATTGCTTCAGAGGCTGTGTTTAAATTCTCTTTAAGGGAGGCAAAGTAGAGAATATTCATCCGCCAATCTCCACCATTTGTCGATTACTGATATTGTCAATCACTGAGCTAAAGACATGTTTTTCCGGTTTTTTGGTAATCGCATTTCTAATGAGGTCTTTAATTTCATCATCCGTCATACTTGAGCGAATCGCATCGCGCAGAGAGACTGAATCCTCTTGACCGAGACACAAAACCAAGTCACCCTTGGCGGTCATTCGTACGCGGTTACAGGTGCCACAAAAATGGTTCGATACCGCTGAAATAGTAGCTACACGAGTATTGCTCCCCTCGATTAATAGGGCCTTGGCTGGGCCATCGGTTTGTTTTGCTTTTTGTGCGATAAGCTTGTCGCCATAACGTTTTTGAATGCGTGCAAGAATTTCTGCTTCAGAGTAATGTCTATCGACAGCTTCAATACCAGCTAGGCCAATGGGCATAGTTTCAATGAAGCGAATGTCCAGTCCCCTATCAATGGCAAACTCAACCATGTCTTCGATTTCATCATCGTTAATGCCTTTCATGACCACCATATTAAGCTTAATAGGCTTCATTCCAACTGCAATGGCGGCGTCAATGCCGTGAATTACGGTCTTCAAATCGCCGCCCCGGGTAATTTCTTTATGGCGCTGGGGGTTGAGTGTGTCAAGTGAGATATTAAGTCGGTTAATGCCGTGATCTTTTAGTTGGCTAGCCATTGCTGGCAAAAGGTGGGCGTTGGTTGAGAGCGGAATGTCAGTTAACCCAGGAATCTCCCCCAACATTTTGGTTAAATCCAAAATGTCTTTTCGTAGCAATGGTTCGCCACCGGTAAGCCTAACTTTAGTGACTCCAAGCTCGGCAAAAAGCCGCACGATTTTGGCAATTTCTTCAAACGACAAAACTTCAGAGCGTCGAGTGTGAGTTTGGTGGTCTTCATCACGACAGTAGTGGCAACGATAGTTGCAATGATCCGTAACTGAAACGCGCAGATAAGTAATTTGACGATCAAATGGGTCAATCAGTTGATTCATGATTCTAATTTCCAGTGACCGGATTTACCGCCTTTTTTCTCTAACAATTGCACCTTGTCAATACGCATGAAGCGATCAACTGCTTTGCACATGTCGTAAACAGTCAGTGCGGCGATACTTGCAGCTGTCAGTGCTTCCATTTCCACACCGGTTTTGCCCTCTAGTTTGGCCATAGCTATAATTTCTATTGTTGAGTCTTTCTCGTTTGGATTGAGGTCGACAGTGACTTTTGAGAGCATTAAGGGGTGGCAAAGTGGGATAAGCTCCCAGCATTTTTTTGCCGCCTGAATGCCTGCAACACGAGCAACAGCGAGTACATCACCTTTTTTGTGTGAGCCAGAAGTGATTAAATCCAGTGTTTCTTTTTTCATGTGCACGACAGCACTTGCACTGGCTTCACGAGAGGTGTTAGCTTTGCCAGAGACATCAACCATTTGCGCTTCGCCTTTATCGTTAATATGGGTTAATTTACTCATCGTGTTAACTCGCTTAGTGGGTAGTAATTGAGCAGTTTGCCTGCTTCAAATGTGGTGTTTTCAGGAATTTCAACAATACCGTCGGCCCAGACAATAGAGCTCATAACATCAGAGCCTTGTTTTGGAAAGAGGTTTGCTTGGACGTTACCTGTTGAGTAGTCCAATCGAGCGCGTGCGTATTCGCGTCTTGGCTTGGCGCGCTTGCAATCAAAATTTGCTTGAACTTTAATGGTGTTTGTTTGGTACTTGCTGTTGCCTTGCATTTTTTTAATAAAAGGCAGGGCAAAAATAGCAAAAGTAACAAAGCTGGATACCGGATTGCCAGGCAGGCCAATAAACGCCGTATTACCGACTTTGCCAAAAGCCAATGGTTTGCCGGGCTTCATTCGAATTTTCCACAAATTCAATTCACCAAGAGATTCTACCGCGCCCTTGACGTGATCTTCTTCGCCAACGGAAACACCGCCTGTAGTCATAATGAGATCACATTTGCCACAAAGTTCTGAGAGGGCAGTGCAAGTTGAGTCGAATTTGTCTTCGATATTGCCGAGGTTAATAACTTCGCAACCCACTTGCTTTAACAGTGCTACTAACGCGTAGCGATTGGAGTTGTAAATTTTCCCTGCAGTTAGTGGGTTGCCAGGCTCAACCAATTCATCCCCGGTAAAAAAGACACCGACTTTAATTTTCGAAAAAACCCTTAATTCTCCAACACCGACAGATGCTGCCAATGAAATATCTTGAGGTTGCAGTTGTCTTCCCCTTTGTAGAATGATGCCACCTTCGACAATATCATTTCCTGTGGGGCGAATGTTTTCATTTAGATTAATTGTGCGATCAATGGTGATTTGAGTGCCGTCTTCAGACAGTTGACACTCTTCTTGCATGATGACGGTATTGGCACCTTCTGGAATTGGAGCGCCGGTAAAAATACGAGCGGCACAACCTTCGTTCAACTCGTTGCCGGTTGTGCCTGCAGGAATTCTATCGACAACAGAAAAACATAAATTTGTTTTATCGAGATGTTTGTTGCCGAGAGCAATGGTATAACCATCCATCGCGCTATTATCAAAACCTGGAACGTTTATTGAAGAGTTGATGTCATTACTCAAAATACGGCCAAGCGCATCATCCAAGCTGACGATTTCAGTTTTGTTTGGCGCGAGTGCAGCTCCAAGCAAATAATCCAATGCGGAGCCGGCACTCATCATCGATTGGTTAAATACCGGTGAATCGCAGTTAAGGGTTTGATTTTTCATCAGCTTTAATAGCTTAAGATTTTAATGTGTGTATTATACAATTGCAGTGGGTTTTTCTCATTACAAATAACTTGATAAAAACACGGGCTTTAAGTGAAAAAAATCAGCAAAAATGAGATAACAGCAGTCATTCTAGCGGGCGGGCGATCCTCAAGAATGGGTGGTGACGACAAAGGCTTGATTGAATTTCGTGGCAAACCGATGATTGGCTATGCTTGCGATGTTGTTCGGGAGAAAGTTGGTAAGATTCTAATTAGCGCCAATCGTAATCACGGCGCTTATCAAACTTATGGCGAAGTGGTTGAAGATAATTTGGCCGATTTTCAAGGGCCTTTATCTGGCATTTCCTCCGCGCTTAATGTTTGCTCAACACCTTATTTACTGGTATTGCCTTGTGATAGTCCACTAGTTACTAGTGAGTTGATCGATGAAATTATTTTGAAAATGACGGCTTCATCGGCTGAAATATGTGTTGCTCACGATGGGCAGATAATGCACGCCACCTTCGCACTGATCAAATCAAATCTTGGTCTTAACCTTGATGAATTCTTGGCCAGTGGCGAGCGAAAAATGGCATTGTGGTATAGAGGGCAAAAATTAGCTAGAGTGGATGTTTCTAATCATCTTGAAGTGCTGACAAACATCAATCGAGTGGAAGATTTGGCGCTTTAAGGCTCCCAGCGATTTTTTTGATCGGTGTCGCTGTCTCGAGATTCGACCCATCTATCTTTATTATTGACCGATTCTTTTTTCCAAAAAGGTGCGTCTGTTTTTAAGTAATCCATAATAAAGTGACACGCATCAAAAGCGTCGCCTCGGTGCTCGCTGGTGGCGATAACCAGTACGATTTGATCTTGTACTTGAAGCTCACCAATGCGATGAATAATGGTGATTGCCTGAATCTCCCAACGCTCTCTCGCCTTTAAGGCGACACTCTTAAGGGATTTTTCAGTCATTTGTGGATAGTGTTCGAGTGTCATAGAGCTTAGTGAGTCGCCTTCAAGGTCGCGCACCGTACCAACAAAACTAACAATAGCACCAGTTGCTGAGTTACCTTCTCGAGCAAGCCCTACTTCTGTTGAGAGGTCAAAGTCCTCTTCTTGAACAATTATTTTATCCATTGGTTAATTTTATCGTTTTTATAGTCGGCTTAATTAATTTTGCACAATTTCGATTGGACTATAATTACAAGCTTAATTACATCAAAAAGATCATGAGAGTAGCCACTATTTCGCTTGATATTCGCTGGCAAGACATTGAAGAGAATCTTAGGCGTGCAGAAGAATTTGTAACCAAAGCCAAAGCAGATGGCTGTGATGTTGTCGTCTTTCCAGAGGTGTTTAACACCGGATTTATTGCTGATATGGGTAAGTATTGCGAAGCCCCTAATTGCAGGACACATCAAGCACTGCAGCAGTTTTCATTAAATCACCTAATCGGTGTTGTTGCTGGAATAACGGAAAAGCCCGCAAATAAAAAAGCCAATAATCTTGCCTTTGTTTTTGATCATTATGGCCAGGAAGTCGCAAGATATTCAAAGTTGCAACCGTTTAATTATGCCAACGAGGGTAAGTACTTTGCTTCTGGGAATGAGACGGTCACTTTTGAAATTGCCGACACCAAGTGTGCTGTTTTTATTTGCTATGATTTACGTTTTCCTGAGATTTTTCGCAAAGTGGCAAAGGATGTTGAAGTAATTTTTGTTATTGCCAATTGGCCAGATACTCGAGAGTTGCATTGGCAGCAACTGCTTATCGCTAGAGCGATTGAAAACCAATGTTTCGTTGTCGGTGTTAATCGTACCGGTGGTGATGGCATGGGTTTAAAGTACAACGGATCCTCTATGGTCATTCATCCTTCGGGCGAGGTTTTACTGCAAACCAGCAAAACCAGCGAATACGATACTTGCGAGATGGATATTGCTGAAGTTGCCAAAGTTAGAAAAGAGTTTCCCTTTTTAGACGATATGCGTTTTGTATAGTTAGACTTGGATTTTGCTAATTATTATGACTTTTATGACCTATAATATTTAGAGAGTATGAGGCCAAACTGAGAAAGTGAAAAATACAGTAAATATGAGCTCTAATGTGGCATCCGATAGAAAATACGGAATTGCGGTATGTCTTTGCGCTATCTTTGGCTTGCTAGGTTTTCATCATTTCTACCTTGGAAGGTTTGCGCACGGCTTGCTTGACTTGTCGATGACAATAGGTGCGGTTGTATTGTTAATGATGGATAACCCCCTAGGCATTGCTCTTCTGGTTGTTGATATTATTCATACTCTTGTTATAACCGTTATGTTGTTGATTGGGGCTTATAGGGATGGCAATGGAAATATTGTCCCTTACCCCGGGCAATTTAAATAGAAGAAAAAAATGGAAAAAAACGAGAAAACAGTACAAGATGCAAGCATGGAGATAAGCGACAAAGGATTTGTGCCAACAGCGCTTTTGGCTTTCTTTTTAGGGCCTCTCGGTGCTCACAGGTTTTATGTTGGAAAAATTGGCACCGGGCTGTTGATGCTGGTGACCTTTGGCGGTTTAGGGATATGGGCTTTAATTGATTTTATTATGATTATTGTTGGCTCTTTTAAAGATAAAGAGGGTCGTCCTGTCAAAAACCATTAGTAGTTTTTGTTTTACAAAATGGCTGTAAACACCGGGTCCATTATTATCTGCCCTGAATGCGGATTTTCTGCTGAAGAGGTAATGCCTACCGATGCTTGTCAGTTCTTTTATGAGTGCAAGTCTTGCAAGGCTTTGCTAAAACCACTGCCTGGTGATTGTTGCGTTTATTGTTCTTATGGTACTAATCCTTGCCCACCGATTCAAGAGGATAAGAGCTGCTGTTGAATAAAAATTGCCTCCTCTTAATTTAGGGCTGATCAATTGGATTTTTTTACAGGCATTGAAAATTTGTTGACCAAGTAAAGGCCTAATGCTACTGATGGGCCAATACCCAAAGCAAAGATAACCGTTCCAAGTCCAACCACTTCTCCCAATAATTTATCAATATTATTAAGCAGACAAATTGATCCCAAGACAACAACGCTTATTTCAATCGCCGTTCGAATTGAATATATAGGTAGGTTGCTTATTTTTTGTAAACCAATCATTAAACCGTCTCTTGGTCCAGCACCTAGATTTGATATTAAATAAAATCCACTTCCAAGTCCTATAGTAAGGACGCCAATTACGACCTGTAAAACTTGCATCGGGTAATATTCTGGATAAGGTAAATAATA
>CAJVZH010000013.1 GCA_913020715.1 uncultured Gammaproteobacteria bacterium | reverse complement strand
ACGCTCTTCCGATCTGTCGTGATCGTCGTGATCGTCGTGATCGTCGTGATCGTCGTGATCGTCGTGATCGTCCTGCTGTATATCATCTACACCTCTGTAGCTGTATAAGTTTTCAAGCTTTAATTCTGCAATTATGATTTGAGATGAGGGGCTGTAATTACTTAGCGCACTGGTTAAGCCAGATTCAAAATTTGGGCTTATCGAGATGATTAAATCAGCATTTTCTAGAGCGCTTGCTTGTGAAGGGCGAATGTGAAAGTTGTGTGCAGAATCATGGGACTCAAGTAATAACTGAGGTACCGAAATCCCTTGCATAAGACTGGAAACGATTGAATGGATTGGCTTAATACTAACCACGACACTAGGCGAATTTTGTGCGCTAGCAGTGTATGTGATAAATAAAAGAAGCAAACTTAGATAAAAACGAAAGATCATTACATGCCCTAAAAAAACAGAGTTAAATTATACTCGAATGCAATCTAATGCTGAGCAATGACAATCACTCTTTTTGGTGCCGGATGGCCTTCAATCGTCAAGTCATTGTCTATTGGGTCGAGAAAGTCTTGGAGTGAGGCGCTATTCTCGCCAATCCATTTTGTTCGACGCTGCTCCTCAGTGGACGTTTTGCAGTTATTGACAGTATTGACATTAGCAAACCCGGCCTCTTTTAGCCAAGATTCAAGTGTTTTAATACTGGGCAGGCAATGAACGTTTCGCATTCTTGCATAACGATCTTTTGGAATAAGCGTGTGTCCAACAGGCCCATCAACGACAAGTGTTTCGATGATGAGTTCAGCTTCGGGCGCCATCATCTTTTTGAGTTGTTGTAAGTGCAACATATGGTCTTTTTGATGGTACAAAACACCCATCGAAAAAACACTATCAAAAATGGCTACCGGTGCCATTTCTTCAAGTCTAATAGGTAGTAGGTGTGCAGTTTCGCAGTTTGATATCAATGATTTGATCGCCTTGAATTGATAGTTAAATAATAAAAATGGTTCAACACCAAGCGCTAAGCTGGCCCCCTCGAGTGCCATTCTTAGGGTGAAGTAGCCATTGCCTGCGCCCACATCTAAAACTTTTCTGCCTTTAAGAGGGCGGATGTGTTGTTCGAGGCGCTCCCACTTCATATCCCCTTGCCACTCACTTTCTAGCGCTAGCTTCTCTATTAAAAATGGACCTTTACGCCAAGGCATTAGCTGTTGAAGTCCTTGTGTCAGCGATGCTTGGTCAATTGAGGTATTCTGTATACAAATGTAGGGTTTGGTAACGCTGGCGACGCCCCGCTCTTGACACTGGATAGAATTCAGAGCGTCAGACCATTTGGGCACATTGCCGTTTTTGACTTGCAAGGCCGCTTGACCTGCCTTTAGCCATTGTGTCGTGATATTTTCGTGGTCAAACTGATTAAAAAAAGTTTGTATGTCATTCAGCATAATAATTCAACAAGAACGTTGTTGTAAAAAATATAAGTAGTATAAAATATTCGCAATAAAGGAGCTTGTTTACTTTTTACTAATGGAGGTTAGTGTGACAAACCAATTAATTAAATTTTTATGTGTTTTATTGCTGGCGGGTAATGTCGTTGCTGGCGGTGATGATCGCGATTCAGGGCCGGTTGAGTCTTTAGATGAAGTGGTGGCATTCGACCCTTGTACCGATGAAGGTGGCGCTGACACAATGTACACGTCTCTTATCTTGTCAAGTGACAGTGGTTTTGCTGGGGGCGAGATTATTTCTGCTGAAAGTGGCACTCAAGCAATTGTCGCCTCTTACGATGATGAGACGCACACTTTGATTTATTTTCAGACTGCTGAAACAGGTTTCGGCTCGTTTGCTGAAGACGACGTGATAACGGGGGCACTTTCGGGTGTAGGAACAATTATGGAGGTGGTTGTAGAAGCTGCAATACCTTGCGGCGAGCAAATGGTCTCAATTGATGAAGAAGCGCTTGAAATGACTCTTGAGCCTAAGAATATTCTTGAAGAAGCGACGGATAATGTTGTTGAATTTTTCGAAGAAACTTTCGAAAGTATGACAGAGACTTGTGAAGATACATTTGAGTCTGACGATGAACTTGTTGCCAATACTTGTGCAATTGTCTTGACTGGTATGTTAATGCTTTAATATCCACCAAGTATCAATAAAAAAGCCCGCTGATGCGGGCTTTTTTTATACATAATGAAAACCTTATATTTCTAACAGTGAGTTTTCTTTATCGCCCAGTGTTTTTTCGATCTCAGCAATATGTGCGTCGGTGATTTTCTGGATATTATCTTCAGCACGGTGCGCTTCATCTTCTGAAACTTCTTTTTCTTTTAGTAAGTCACGATAATCAGAAATCGCATCTCTACGAATATTTCTAATGGCAACTTTTGCATGCTCGGCTTCATCACGGACGACGCGTACCAATTCTCTGCGACGCTCCTCCGTCAGTGGTGGTAATGGGATGCGCATAATTTGCCCCATTGTTGTTGGGTTTAGACCTAGGTCCGATTTCATTATTGCCTTTTCAATTGGCCCAACCATGTCTTTTTCCCAAGGAGACACCTTGAGTGTTCTTGAGTCCTCGGCACTGATGTTAGACACCTGAGAAATGGGCACCATCGAGCCATAATATTCCACCTGAATCTGCTCCAATAGAGAGGGGTGCGCTCGTCCAGCGCGAATCTTGCCAAAATTAGCTTCCAAAGCGGCAAAGGATTTTTTCATACGATCATCTGCATCGTTATGAATTTCATTAATCATGTTAAATCTCCGTTTTGACTCACAGTTGTACCAACTGAGCGTCCATTTAAAATATTTGATAAGGTATTGATGTCGTCCAGCATAGAGAAAACGCAAATATTGATATTGTGTTCCCGGCAAAGCGCAAATGCAGCTGTGTCCATGACCGCTAGATTCTTTTCAATGGCTTCGTTAAAACTTAAGGTATCGTATTTTACTGCGTTTGCATTATTGGCGGGGTCAGAGCAATAAATGCCATCGACTTTAGTGGCTTTGAAGACCACATCCGCCTCAACTTCGATAGCCCTGAGTGCAGCACCCGTATCGGTTGTAAAGCACGGACTGCCGGTACCTGCTGAAAATATAACCACCTTGCCTTGAGACAGTGCTTCTTTGGCTTTATTGTGATCAACTGGATCACAAACGCCACCACCAATTGGAAAGCCAGACATCACGGTTGAGGCTATTTGGTTTCTTTCGAAGGCGTCTGCAATGGCTAAGGCATTCATCACTGTTGCCAACATGCCAATATGGTCGCCAGTGACGCGATTCATGCCCACTTTGGCTAGGCTTGCACCACGAAAAATATTACCGCCACCGATCACAATAGCCACTTCAACGTCTAAATCCAGTGCAGAGCGTACGATTGAGACTACTTTGTCTAGGGTTTTTGGGTCAATACTATTGCCTTCGCTAGCTAAGGCTTCGCCGCTAAGCTTAAGTAGAATTCGACTGTATATAGCCATTAAATCAATGAATTCATTACAAAATAGTGATTTTACACAAGGCATGAGTATAATTAACCCTTTGTCCCTCAATAAACTAGCTTGTTACTATGGATATGATCAGCATCCGCGGCGCCAAAGTTCACAACTTAAAGAACATTGACGTAACCCTTCCTAGGAATAAGCTCGTTGTCATTACTGGTTTGTCCGGATCGGGCAAGTCATCATTGGCGTTTGACACTATTTATGCCGAGGGTCAAAGGAGATATGTCGAATCTTTGTCGGCTTATGCAAGACAGTTCCTGTCCTTAATGGAGAAGCCAGATGTTGATCATATTGAAGGCCTGTCCCCAGCCATTTCGATTGAACAAAAAGCCACTTCACACAATCCTAGATCAACGGTCGGCACAATCACTGAAATTTATGATTATCTGAGATTACTGTATGCCAGAGTTGGTACGCCAAAATGTCCAGAGCATGGAGTGCCGCTCGCCTCACAAACTATTTCACAAATGGTGGACAGTATTCTAGAGCTTCCTGAGGCTGAGAAAATACTGATTCTTGCGCCAATTGTGCAGAACCGCAAGGGTAGTCATAAGAAATTACTAGAAGAGTTATCTCACCAAGGGTTTTTAAGGGCGAGGGTCGACGGTGAAATTCTTTACCTTGAGGATATTGATGATTTAGACGGGGCAAAATTCCACACCATTGACATTGTAGTCGACCGATTAAAGGTCAGAAACGATATTTCATCAAGGTTGTCCGAATCACTTGAAACGGCGCTTAGTATGAGTGCTGGAATTGTCAAAATAGGACCCATGGAAGAGGATGTTGATTGGCAAGAAATGACTTTTTCGTCTAAGTTTACATGCACACATTGTGGCTATTCTTTGAGCGAACTAGAGCCACGACTTTTCTCTTTTAATAACCCAGTGGGCGCGTGTGAAGCTTGTGCTGGTTTGGGCGTCAAAGAGGTCTTTGATGAGAATAAGGTAGTGGCCAATCCAGAGTTAAGCCTAGAAGATGGGGCAATTTATGGCTGGAGTAAGCACAATGCTTATTTTTATCAAATGCTTTCTATTGTCGCCAATTATTACGGTTTTGCAATTGACAAGCCATTCAATGAATTAAGTTCGGAGCATCAACACATCATTCTTTTCGGTAGTGGTGAAGATGAAATGGATTTTTCAAAAATAAAAGGCAGAAAAGGTTGGTCGAATAAGAAGAAGCCTTTTGAAGGGGTAATTCCTAGAATGATGCGGCGCTACGAAGATAGTGAAATTCGCAGTGTTAGGGAAGAATTGTCACGATATGTGGTGAGCAAGCCTTGCGCGACGTGCCACGGTGATCGCCTTAATACGGCCGCACGAAATGTCTTCATTCGAAACAAAAATCTTTCAAGCATTACTAAGATGTCTATCGGCCAAGCATTTGAATTTTTTGACACGCTTGAGTTGGAAGGAAAGCGCGGCGAAATTGCTAGCAAGATTCTTAAAGAAATTGTTCAGCGCCTGCACTTTTTAATTAATGTCGGCCTAGATTATCTTTCGTTAGAGCGAAAGGCCAATACCCTTTCGGGTGGTGAAGCGCAAAGAATACGTCTGGCTTCACAAATTGGCGCAGGATTAATGGGCGTACTCTATGTATTGGATGAGCCATCAATCGGACTGCATCAGCGCGACAATCAAAAATTACTTGATACCTTGATTTACTTGAGGGATTTAGGCAATACTGTTATCGTTGTTGAGCACGATGAAGACGCTATCAGACAAGCGGATTACGTGATTGATATTGGCCCTGGTGCTGGCGTGCATGGCGGCGAGATCATCGCCTATGGCACTCCTGAGGAGGTTATTGCAAATACAAATTCTTTAACTGGTGATTATCTTAGTGGTCGTCAAGCCATTCAAACGCCAAAGACTCGAAAAAAATCCGACCAATGGCTGCGCATTTTTGGTGCTAGTGGTAATAATTTAAAAGGCGTTGATTTGGAAATCCCTGTTGGTGCCCTTACTTGTATTACTGGTGTCTCAGGGTCTGGAAAATCTACATTGATTAACAACACACTATACTTATTGGCTGCAAAAATACTCAATAGGGCCCAGGTGGAAATCGCCCCTTATAAGAGTGTCGAGGGCATGGAATTGTTTGATAAAGTGGTCAGCATTGATCAAAGCCCTATTGGTAGAACGCCAAGATCGAACCCAGCAACTTATACCGGAACTCTCACCCTTATTAGAGATTTGTTTGCGCAAACCTTGGAGTCTCGATCAAGAGGGTATAAATCAGGGCGCTTTAGCTTTAATGTGCAGGGTGGGCGTTGTGAGGCCTGTAAAGGCGATGGCTTGATTAAAGTTGAGATGCATTTTCTACCCGATATTTATGTTTCTTGTGATGTCTGCAATGGGCACCGTTACAATCGTGAGACATTGGAGATTACCTATAAGGGTAAAAGTATTGCCGATGTATTAGAGATGACCGTTGAGGATTCACTTGAGTTTTTCCATGCGATCCCGAAAATTTCACAAAAATTACAAACATTAATGGATGTTGGTTTGAGTTACATCACTTTGGGTCAAAACGCGACCACTTTATCCGGTGGTGAAGCGCAACGAGTGAAGCTGTCAAAAGAACTATCGAAAACAGACACAGGCCAAACACTCTATATTCTAGATGAGCCAACTACCGGCCTGCATTTTCATGATATTAATCAGTTGCTTGGTGTTATCTCTCGCTTGAGAGATAGGAATAACACGATTGTTATTATTGAACACAACTTGGATGTGGTTAAAACAGCTGATTGGGTGGTTGATCTGGGACCAGAAGGGGGCGACAAAGGCGGAGAAATTATCGCTGTTGGAACACCTGAAGAAGTTTGCCAGTCAGAAAAATCGTTTACTGCTCATTACCTCAAACAACACCTTTAGGGTGGTTTTTGATAGTCTACTAAAGTGAGGTGGAAGCTGCTGCCGCCGTTGGTTTTTCTGATTAAAACAGGTAAGTAGTTGTGCTTTTTCGACAAGTTGAGCGTCAAACGTAATTCAGGACAGTCGATTTTTATAGTTTGTAGTTTTTCGCCGTTGATTTCAACCACCTCGCTGCCTATGACATTAAAGCTCTGAGGCTTTATGCCTTTGTCATCAGCTACTTGATAGTTAAAAACTTTTTGCTCTGGCTGATTGCTTATGTCTTGAGAAAGTACAAGATAAAGGTTGAGTTCGTCAACAACTTTGCCTGGACCTGTTTTCCAAAACTTGGCCCCGCCAATTATTGAGTAACTCTGGTCTACGAAAATATTAATCTCAATCTTTTTATTGACAGTGTCGCCTTTTGTTTCCGTAAGTCCGTAGTAGCTACTAATGAGCTGTTGGTTGATTACTATCCCCGAACTTTTTTCTGACCTCGAGTAGTTGTACAGGGTGCGCCAAAGAGGACTAACCGAGGCTTTGCTAGTGTAAATATAGTGATCATTGTTAGCTTCAAGCTTAAACTCAGCATTGCCAATCTTGATGCTGCTTAGGGCCATGCTGGCGTAAAGATCGTAGCTGGCCTTATAAGAGCTGAGTGCGTGTGAGCTTATTGAGAAAATCAACCCCAGACAAAGGATGAGTCCTTTTTTCATATTACTTGTCCATCCAGTGTTGCAGTTGTCGCATCAAGAAGTTTTAATCTGCCCTGAGTATACCAGTGAATCACTTCAGGATATAAAACATGCTCCTGCTTTAGAACTTTAGCAGCAAGGGTTTCGGCGCTTTCTTCGGGGTTAATTTTGACCTTTTTTTGCGCAATTACAGGGCCGCCATCAAGTGTTTTTGTGACAAAGTGCACGCTTGCGCCATGCAGGGTGTCGCTTGCATCAATGGCTTGCTGATGGGTGTTCAATCCAGGGTATTTTGGTAACAGGGATGGGTGAATGTTGAGCATTCGCCCTTGGTATTTATTGATGAATTCATCCGTTAGAATTCTCATAAAGCCAGCAAGAATCACGATATCAGGCTGATGCTCATCAATCACGCTCATCAGTGCTTGATCAAAATCCCTTCTTGACTTGAAAAGTTTATGATCAAGAATGCAACTGGGAATATTAGCTTTAGCAGACCTTTCTAGGCCGTATACGTCGGGCCTATTGCTTACGACACATTGTATTGAGAGATTAATTTTCTCTGCATTGTCGATGATGGATTGTAAATTAGAGCCGCCACCAGAGATGAGAACAACACCATTCATGGTCTAAATAATAACTTGCTCACCAGTTGACTCGACCACTTCGCCGATTAGCCATGCCACTTCACCCAATTCGTTTAGCTGGTTAATGGCTGCCTCACTTCCTTCTTTAGGTACAACGACTACCATGCCAACGCCGCAATTCAGTACCCGATGCATTTCACTGGATTCAATATTGCCTTGGGCTTGAAGCCATTGAAAAATTTCTGGCATTTGCCATGAATCTGAATCCAGTTTTGCCGCGAGGTGCTCGGGTAAAACTCTAGGGATGTTTTCTAAAAGGCCGCCGCCGGTAATATGAGAAATAGCGTTTACTGTGTGGTCTTCAATCAATGAAAGTATCGACTTAACATAGATTTTTGTTGGTTTGATCAGGGCGTCCAGTTGTTTTGCACTGGGCTGAGATCTTTCTAACACCTTGCGAATCAAGGAGTAGCCGTTGGAGTGAGGACCAGATGAGGCTAGGGCAACAATATGATCCCCCGTTGACACCTTTGAGCCATCGATAATTTTACTTTTTTCGGCAATTCCTACACAAAAGCCCGCTAGGTCGTACTCCTCGCCTTGGTACATGCCCGGCATTTCGGCAGTCTCACCACCAATCAATGCACAACCTGATTGAATACAGCCCTCACCAATACCAGAGATGACCGAGGTTGCAATGTCGGTATTGAGTGAGCCCGTTGCGTAATAATCGAGAAAAAACAAAGGCTCTGCACCTTGAACAATAAGGTCGTTGACACACATTGCCACCAAATCAATGCCAATTGTGTCGTGTTTATTGAGCATTTCTGCTACTTTTAATTTTGTGCCAACACCATCAGTGCCTGAAATTAAAACCGGGTTATTGTACCTATCAAGCGGGATTTCAAACATTGCACCAAAGCCGCCCAATCCAGCCAAAACACCAGGACGCATTGTGGATTTGGCAATCGGTTTGATTTGCTCTATAAGGTCATTACCCTTGGTGATATCTACGCCGGCGTCTTTGTAAGTCAATGATGACATCTTGGTTTTTCCGTATAATTAAAGGCTAGTGATAAACGATTAGAAATCAACATATATGGGTTTTTCAATGCTTCCTAATGCGCTTTCAATATTGCGCATTATTTTAACAGTTCCGATTGTTATAGCGCTATTAAAAGAACAATATTTTTTGGTAATGATATTGTTTTTTTCAGCCGGCGTTACCGACGCGCTCGATGGCTGGTTTGCCAAGCAATTCTCCTTGCAATCAAGATTGGGCTCGATCCTCGATCCAATGGCGGACAAAATTCTTCTGACCTGTACTTTTATCACTCTGTATTGGGTTGAAATTCTGCCTTTATGGTTATTGCTGCTTATTTTCTTTAGAGACTTAATTATTGTAGCCGCAACTGTGGGCTATTTTCTTGGTCAAGAGGCGAGTGAAAATAAGCGTTTACAGCCAACTTGGATCAGTAAGTTAAACACCGTGTTGCAAATTATCTTGGTGTTGTTTATGGTTTTGGCGCAACTGCAAGAAGGTCTTATAGAGTGGTTTGAGATTGCATTTATTGTTGTGGCCACCTCGACAGCCCTCAGTGGCGCAGACTATATGTGGCTTTGGATTAGGCAGTTTGTTTTGCAAGAGGCCAAGAAATGAATCAATTGGGTCTGCCCATCTCATTGAATGTTCAAATGTCGCTGGAAAATTTTGTAGCCAATGCACAAATACAAAAAGCCGTTAGTCAGCTTTTTAGCGCCGATACAGCCTCTGAGATCTATGTTTATGGCGGCCCTGGCAGTGGTAAAACACATCTTTTACAGGCTGTTATTTTTTACGCTATGGAGCAAAATCAAGCGGCAGTTTTTATTGATTGTAAAGAAGAAATTCCAGATTATTTGGTAGAAGTGGTCGCCGACTTGGATTGGCTTAGTGTTGATAATATTGGTTCTGTCGATGTGGCGCAACAACACATATTGTTTGATCTGTATAACCGCGCTCGACAATCAAATGTGAATATTGTTGTTAGCGGCCCAAGCTTGCCAAGCGAGCTGGATTTGATGAAAGATCTCAAAACACGTTTGAATTTGGCGACCGTTTTTCCGCTTGAGGCGCTCAATGACGAGCAAACGAAAGAGGCGCTTAATAATCAAATGAGTGAGCGCAATATGAGTATTGATGAAAAAGTCTACTCGTATTTGTTTAAGCATTACTCTAGAGATATTAGCCAACTACTTGAGGCGACTGATCGGCTGGACGAAGTATCAATGCAAGCAAAGCAAAGTATTAGTATTCCGCTGGCAAAGAAAGTGCTGGGTATTTAGGTTGTTAATTCAAAATTTTGCTCAATTGAGAGTACTATAATAAGGCTATCAAGGGGCTGAGTAAATGGACTATCTTCCAATTTTTTTCAAAATCTCACAAAATCAATGCTTGGTTGTTGGTGGTGGAGACATCTCCCTGAGAAAAGTTAATTTGCTTCTAAAGGCTGGCGCCATCATAGAGTGTGTGGCGCCCAATTTTTGTCAAGCGCTAATTGATCGCTCTGCCGACGAGGCGCTGACTTTAACTAAAAAAACTTTTTCAGAGGTTGATATTCAAAATCAGTCATTAATAATATCGGCGACTGATGACAAAAAGCTCAATGCAGAAGTGTCACGATTGGCGCATGTTGCTAATATTCCAGTGAATGTCGTTGATTCGCCCGACCTTTCTAGTTTTATCATGCCTTCAATCGTTGATCGAGCGCCATTGTTAATTGCGATTTCATCGGGTGGAAGGGCGCCGGTTTTGGCAAGAATAATTAGGGCAAAGTTGGAGACACTCGTTCCTAGTGCTTACGGTCGCCTCGCCGAAATTGCAGGTGAGTATCGAGCGCAGGTGAAGGATAGATTCTCTCATATTAAAGATAGACGAGCATTTTGGGAGTCAGTTTTGTCTGGCAATATTGCTGAAAAAGTATTCACCGGGCGCATCAAAGAGGCCAAGGCCGATCTAGAGCAACAATTGGCCAATGCAAAACCTCAAAAGCTAGGAGAGGTTTATTTGGTGGGTGCTGGTCCTGGCGATCCAGACCTTCTCACCTTTAAGGCGCTTAGACTGATGCAGCAAGCCGACGTCGTGTTGTATGATCGCTTGGTGTCAAAGGCAGTGATGGAGCTGGTTAGGCGCGATGCTGAGTTAGTGTATGTTGGTAAAAAAGCCGGTGGACAATCTTCACGACAAAGCGATATTAATGAGCAACTAGTGCAATTGGCTAAGTCCGGAAAACGCGTTTGTCGCTTAAAAGGCGGTGACCCATTTATCTTTGGGCGTGGCGGCGAAGAGATTGAGACCCTGTCAGAGAACGACATCCCGTTTCAAGTTGTCCCTGGAATAACTGCCGCCTCCGGTTGCTCGACCTATTCAGGCATTCCACTAACCCACAGGGACTATGCACAATCTTGTCGGTTTGTTACCGCACACTTGAAAGACGGCACTTGTGATTTGCCATGGAGTGAATTTGTCGCCGAACAACAAACCATTGTTTTTTATATGGCACTCAGTGGCGCTAAAAATCTATCTGAAAAGTTGATTGAGCACGGAATGAGAAGGGATATGCCAATCGCATTGATTGAAAAAGGTACACTGCCAGAGCAGAAAATTTACATCTCAACACTTTCTGAGTTGCCTCAATTGATCAGCAGAGAGAAAGTGGGCGCACCCAGTCTGCTGATTGTGGGCGAGGTGGTAAAACTCCACGAAAAGCTCAATTGGATGAATCCTTAGTTTTTTCTATTTTTTATTGGAAAAAACTTAATTTTTATTGGGTATAATTTGCATTCTTCGCGGGAGTGGTGGAATTGGTAGACACGCTGGATTTAGGTTCCAGTGTCGCAAGACGTGAGAGTTCGAGTCTCTCCTTCCGCACCATAAATATTAAAAAAGGACATCTTAGGATGTCCTTTTTTATATCTAAAATCTGTTGATACTAAAGGATTTTCAAGGTTGTTTTGCTTTGGCTCAATGTCAATACAAACTATTTAATATCAATAAATCCGGTAAAATATTAGCACTTGTAATCTAATAATAATAATGACTTTATGTTGATAGAAATTGGACATTTTGCACTGGTGTTATCGCTTGTTTTTGCGATACTACTTGTTGTTGTGCCTTCTATTGGCATCCACCAGAATAAAGCCGCTTTGGCACAACTGGCTAAGCCCCTTATTTGGGGTCAGTGCTTTCTGGTTTTGATTGCCTTTGCAGTGTTGATGAATGCGTTTTTAGCGGATGATTTTTCTGTCAAATACGTTGCTGAAAACTCCAATACACAGCTACCCACTTTATTTAAATTTTCCGCGGTTTGGGGCGCTCACGAGGGCTCACTGCTTCTTTGGGTGCTAGTTCTCTCGATTTGGAGTGTGGCGGTTAGCCTTTTTTCAAAACGGATGCCTAGCGAGGTTGTTAATCAAATTTTAGTTGTTTTAGGATTTGTTAGTGTTGGGTTTTTGTTGTTCCTGCTGTTTACTTCAAACCCTTTTGAGATTTTGGCAATCACACCAACCGAAGGGCGTGAGCTAAATCCTTTACTGCAAGACGTTGGTTTGGCGATTCATCCACCAATGCTTTATATGGGCTATGTCGGTTTGGCTGTGCCTTTTGCTTTTGTATTATCTGCACTCATTCGAGGAAAGTTAGACAGTACTTGGCTGCGCTGGACACGCCCTTGGGCTTTAGTTGCTTGGGCATTTTTAACCGTTGGCATTACCCTTGGTAGTTGGTGGGCGTACTACGAGCTCGGTTGGGGAGGCTGGTGGTTCTGGGATCCTGTTGAGAATGCATCCTTTATGCCGTGGCTAGTAGCAACAGCATTAATACACTCGCTTAGCGTTAGTGAAAAAAGAGGCGCTTTTAGGCAGTGGACGGTGTTGCTGGCGATTGGTGGTTTTTCTCTAAGTTTGCTCGGTACTTTCTTGGTGCGCTCAGGTGTGCTCACCTCTGTTCACGCCTTTGCCACAGACCCGACAAGAGGGCTTTTTATCCTTATCTTTTTGGTTGTCGTTATTGGCGGCTCTTTGGCGCTTTATTCGTGGCGTTCTACGCTTATTCAAAAAAGTAATAAATTTACATTGATTTCTCGAGAAACAGGCTTATTGGTTAACAATATTGTTTTAGTGTCGGCGATGTTTTGCGTGCTTTTAGGTACGCTTTATCCGCTTATTTTAGATTCCCTTAATTTGGGCAAAATATCAGTCGGTGCACCGTATTTTGATGCGGTTTTTGTGCCCATTATGATCCCTGGTGTTATTGCGATGGCTGTGGCACCGTTTTTACGCTGGAAGAAGGATGCTCTCTCTAGATTATTGCCAATTCTTCGATTGGATTGGATCGGTATAGTGCTGTCTGTGATTGTTGTGGCAATATTTATCAATGATAATCCTTTTGTATTAATTGCTTTTGCCTTGTTTGTTTGGGTTGTCATTCATACACTTTTGTTGTTAACCAGTAGAATGAAATCCAAAGCACAAGTAACACCTTCATTTTTAGGAATGATTATCGCTCATTTGGGGATTGGTGTTTTTATTCTTGGTGCAACCGTCACCACTCAACTCGGTGTTGAAAAAGATCTGAAAATGACTGTTGGAGAGGCACAATACGTTGCAGGTTATGCCTTTACCCTGAATGGTATAGAGCAGTTTAATGCACAGAATTATCAAGGGTTTAAAGGTGATGTAACTGTGATGGATGGCGAAACTTCTATTCAATTGTCCCCTGAAAAACGCCTTTACCAAACCGGTATGCCAATGACTGAGGCTGCCATTGATCCGTCCTTTACTAGAGATTTGTATGTAGCCCTTGGTGAGTCTCTTGGCGAGGGCAATTGGAGCATGCGAATTTACTACAAGCCCCTGGTTCGCTGGATTTGGTTGGGCGGTATCATGATTGCCCTTGGCGCATTGCTTGCGGCCTTTGATAGGCGCTACCGATTAAAGGTGAAATCATGATTTTTGAGTGGCAATTCTTGTTATTGATTTTAGCCTCCAGTGGCTTTGTCGCTTATTTTCTCTACCGACCGCTTGAGGCAAACATTAGTGACGACGCTTCAAATGTGGCTATTGGTAAGCAGAAAAAGCAAGAATTGGCTGATGATGTTGCCAAGGGTTTAATTAGTGAGTCTGTGTATCAGGAGGCAGAAGATGAAATCACTCATACACTTGCCGGTGAGTTGTCTCAAAATTCTGGCGATGTTGTCGCAATTAATCCGCTGAAATGGGCGATCGCACTCAGCGCTATTATTGCTATTGTCTCTGTGATTGCCTACACGCAATTAGCGCCAAATCAGAGCCCTAATGCTGTTATTGAAATGTCGCCAAGTTTAAGTTTGGAGCAGAGTGTAGTGTCTTTAAAAGCGCATCTAGACGACAACCCAGACAATGGCAAGGCGTGGTCAATGTTGGGCTTGGCCGAGTTTAATTTGGGCAATACGGATAAGGCTTTAGTATCATTTGAAAAGGCCTACTCGTTAATTCCAAACGATATTGATATGTTGCTGCAATATGCCAGTGTCATTGCTTCAACCCAAGAGGGCGATTTCTCTGGCGCACCACAGTCATTAATTGATCAGGCGCTTGAGGTTGATCCCGATTCTGTTCATGTTCTTTATTTGGTAGGAATTGTTGCGGCGAATAACGGTGATTTACTTGTGGCGGAGCAGTCTTGGCAAAGGGCTTTGTATTTATTGCCCGTTGACCACCCAGACAGAGTTGTTATTGAAAGCGCCCTTAATGCCCTTGGTGGTTTTGAATCAATGAGTGATTTTACCTTGGCCATTAATCTCAAAATTTCTGAAGATGTGCTAGCGTTGCGCTCAAGTGGGGACTACCTAATGGCTTACGCTAAGGCGGTTACCGGCTCACCAATGCCAATCGCCATTAAAAAGGTCCAACTAAAGGACTTTACTGGTGTAATCTCTTTGAGTGACGCTGACTCGTTATCAGTCAAGCTTTCAGAGTCAACCGATGTGCTTGTTGTTGTTCGGATTTCAAGCACCGGTTTGGCTGTAAAGCAAGCGGATGATATTGAGGTTGTCAGTGATGCCATTTCGCTTGCTGAAACTCGAATAGTGGATTTGCAGGTAGAATGAGATCTTTGCAACAATTATTTTAAAATTTGCTGAGTGGTAAAAATATGAGTGAAACAATAGAATTGGCAAAGGCTTTAATCAGTAGGGCATCAGTAACGCCAGAGGACAAAGGTTGCCAATCAATGATGATTGAGCGCCTTGAGAGAGTTGGTTTTACTGTCCACTCACTACCTTTTGGTGAGGTGGAAAACTTTTGGGCAACGCACGGTTCGTCGGGTCCAGTTTTTGCCTTTGCAGGACACACAGATGTTGTGCCAGTCGGTATAGAGTCGCAGTGGCATACTGATCCCTTTGAGCCTACAATTATTGATGGCATGCTTTACGGTCGCGGTGCCGCGGACATGAAAGGCTCGTTGGCCTCAATGTTAGTTGCCGCTGAGCATTTTGTTACTGAAAATCCTAATCATAAAGGCACAATCGGCTTTTTGATTACTTCGGATGAAGAGGGGCCGGCGAAAAACGGTACGGTTAAAGTGGTTGAGCATTTACAAAAAAATAACCAAAAGGTTGATTATTGTCTGGTGGGTGAGCCCTCGTCTACAAGCACTTTGGGTGACGTGATCAAGAATGGCAGGAGGGGTTCGTTAAATGCCTTTTTAACCATTAAAGGCAAACAAGGGCATATTGCTTATCCGAAATTGGCTAATAACCCAATTCATTTAGCTGTGCCGGCTTTAAATACGCTTTGCAACGAAGCCTGGGATAATGGAAATGAGTATTTCCCAGCGACTTCGTTTCAATTTTCCAATATTCGCTCAGGCACGGGGGTGACCAATGTTATTCCAGGTGAGATTGAAGTGGTATTTAATTTTCGCTATTCAACGGAAACCACACATGAGCAAATCAAAAGCCGAGTGCTTGAGATTTTAGATGAGCGCCACTTGGATTATGACATTGAATGGCAACATTCTGGTTTTCCATTCTTAACTCCTAGAGGGGCTTTGGTTAATGCTTGCGTTGATGCGATTAGAGGTGTCAATGGCGTTGAGACTGAGTTGTCAACCTCGGGCGGCACTTCTGATGGGCGCTTTATATCGCAAATGGATACTCAAGTGGTGGAATTGGGTCCGCTAAATGCAACTATTCATCAGGTCAATGAGTGTGTTTCTGTGGATGACTTGGAAAATTTGACGCTTGTTTATCACCAAGTTTTGAAAAATATTCTTGTCTAAGTATTTGATAAATAGATAAATAAATTCATCATGCAATTCAATATCATTACTCTTTTCCCAGATATGTTTTCTGCCATTAGTGATGAGGGTGTCATTGCAAGGGCGATCAAAAAATCCATTATTTCGATTAAAACGTGGCAGCTTAGAGATTTTAGCGACAATCAATACAAAAACGTAGACGACAAACCTTATGGTGGTGGCGCTGGAATGGTAATGCAGGTTAAGCCCATTCGAGATTGCCTCAGTGCAATAAAAAAAAGATCAGCCAACACCAGGGTCATCTACCTATCTCCCCAAGGTAAAAAACTCAGCCAGCAATTGGTTGAAGAGTTGTCTGAATTGGATTCCATTACTTTTTTATGCGGGCGCTACGAGGGTGTTGATGAGCGGGTGATTGAGAATGATGTGGATATGGAAGTTTCTATTGGTGATTATGTAATCAGTGGCGGTGAACTGGCGGCGATGGTTTTAATAGATGCCATTGGTCGGCGTTTGCCCGGTGTGCTGGGCAATGAATCTTCACTTAAAGACTCTTTTGTCGCTAATCTCTTAGATTATCCTAACTACACACGGCCTGAAGTGGTTGATGGACAAAGTGTGCCCGAAGTGCTACTCAGTGGCCATCAAGCCAATATAGATGCTTGGAGGCAAGCGCAATCAATAGAAAAAACAAAACTAAAACGCCCTGATTTGCTTGACGATTAGCATTGCTTTTGCCCAGTGCTTCAATGATTATTGAGCCTTCAATCGTATATAATTCTCCCAATCTATTTATTTATTTGATCTATGTCTAGTCCACGTACTTATTACGGTTCAACCGTTGCTATTATTACACCCATGCATGATGATGGCTCTGTCGATTACCCGGCATTGGAGAGCTTAATTGACTTTCATGTTGATGCGGGCACAACAGCAATTGTATCGGTTGGCACAACGGGCGAATCTGCAACGGTAGCAGTGCCTGAGCATATTCATGTGATAGAACACACGATTAATTACGCCGCGGGAAGAATTCCAGTCGTTGCTGGCACGGGCGCAAACTCAACCTCTGAGGCTATTGACCTTACGCGAGAGGCGAAGAGGGTTGGCGCCGATGCTTGCTTGTTGGTAACCCCGTATTACAATAAGCCAACCCAAGAGGGCTTGTATCAGCATCACAAATTGATTGCTGAGAGCGTTGATATTGCTCAATTACTGTATAACGTCCCGGGCAGAACGGCCGTAAATATGTCGGTTGATACAACTGTACGCCTCTCGGAAGTTGATAATATTATTGGTATTAAGGACGCAACTGGCGATTTGTCAGTGATTAAAGAGTTGGTTGCGCGTTGCCCTAAGGACTTTTTGCTTTTAACGGGTGATGATGCCACGGCGATAGAGTTTATCTTGCTGGGCGGTCATGGTGGCATCTCGGTTACTGCAAACGTTGTGCCGGCTGAATTGCAAAGAGCTTATTTATTGGCTATGGCTGGTAAAGCCGATGAAGCCAGAGCGCTTGATGAAACGATTAGCGTGTTGCACGATCATCTATTCCTTGAGTCCAACCCAATTCCAGTAAAGTGGGCGTTACATAAGATGGGCAGATGTGGTGAAGGCATCCGCTTGCCATTAACCGTGTTGTCCGAAGAGTATCAAGCGATACTTGGAAAAGATTTACAAAAACTTAATCTACTATGAAACACACGAACTACGTAGTTGTTTTATTGTCAGCCCTTGTTTTAACAGGCTGTTCGTCATTCTCTAGTTCCGATGATGAAGAGATACTAGGTACTCGTGTTATCAATTATCAAGAAGTGGAAGGAGAGATCACAGATCTCATCATCCCGCCCGATTTAACCAATCCTGAGTCGCAAGGTGACTTTGTAAGTATTGCTGGCAGTGCTTCTGATTCAAATTCTTCCAGCCTGCAGCTGGCCAACGTTGCTAATGTTGAAGTTAAGCGTGACGCCTATCGCAGGTGGTTGTTGGTTGATAAGACGCCAGGTGAAATTTGGCCTCTGGCTAAAGAGTTCTTGCAGTCGTTTGGCTTTAAGATCAAAAAAGAAGATGAAGCGCTTGGCATCATTGAAACAGAATATTTGGAAAGCGACCCCGATGTGCCTGATTCATCGCTCGGTGGTTTTAGGGCAATGCTTTCAGATATCTTGAAAGCAAAATACGCACTGCCGATTGCTGATAAATACAGAATTCGTATTGAGGCGACTGATGATAAAGCCAGTTCAGAGGTGTACTTATCACTAAGGTCTATTGAAGAAGTTGTGATAGACGAAACCACGCTGTGGCAATCACGAGCGAAAGACACAGAGCTTGAAACAGAAATGCTGCTTAGGTTGATGGTTTTCCTTGGCAATGATCAATCTGATGCCATCAATAAAATCCAAGAAACCGCCGAAGTTGAAAAGTTACCGGTTTCGGTTTACAAAACCAAAAGAGGGTACGGAACTCTTGTTTTCCCATACGATCCACCTAAGGCCTGGGCACATTTAGGCTGGGCTATGGATGAGTTAGATGTCGATATTGAAGACAGCGATCCCTTTGAACAAAGCTACTATGTCAACCTTGTCAGAACAAATGACAGAGGCTTTTTCTCAAAACTGATGGGCAAGAATGCTGAAACGATTTCTGTTCAGCTCGTTGTGAAGCAGTTAGAAGAGGGCCACTCTCAAGTAGTTTTCAACGATCTTAGCGAAGAGAATGAGCAAAAGACAATTGATTTCAGCTTTATTTTCTTCAAAGAGCTTGCCGATCAATTCTAACTGTTGAGGTTGTTTAGAGATAAACACAACAACGAAGCGATGTTGACTGATCAAAAAATTCAAAATATAGCAAACCAAGACCTTTTGTTGGCCGACTTGTCAGACGATGAATTGGCCGAGTTTTGCATTATTGCCAATCAGCACTATCGTGATGGCAAGCCTATCGTTACTGATCAAGACTATGATTTTGTTTTCTTGGCTGAGTTGTCAAAACGATCGCCCGATCATCCTTTATTGATCCGCCCTGAGCCTGAAAACGAAGGCTTTTCAGAGGAAAAAGTAAAGCTTCCTCAAAGAATGCTATCCACTGATAAGGCCTACACTTGGGGTGAAATTCAAAAGTGGCTGGACAGAATAAATAAAGCTTCTCAAGAAATCAATCTACCCTTAGAGGCCATCCAAATTAAAGGTACCGCGAAGCTTGATGGTTTTGCCGGTTATGATGACGGTAGCCGTCTATTCACAAGGGGTGATGGCAATAAAGGCAGTGACATCTCTCGCGTATTTGAGCGTGGATTAAGCGTTTACAACGATTCAGAGAGAGGCCAAGGTCCGGGAGAAATTGTTGTTAAAAAAAGCTACTTTGAATCCCATCTAGGTCAGCATTTTGAATATCCAAGAAATTTTCAGGCCAGTTTGATTAAGGAGAAGACGCTTGATCAGTTTGCTTCTCAGGCTATCGCCGATAAGGCCGCTCTTTTTGTGCCGTTTTCTCAGCTACCCAGTTGGTTGGGCGATATTGGATCCTTTGGCGAAAATTTTCAGAGCATTGTAAGTAAGCTTGAGGCTGGTGTAGATTTTGATGTTGATGGTGTAGTTTTTGAGCTCACCAATGAACAATTAAAGACACACATGGGTTCAAATAGAAAATTTCATCGTTGGCAGATCGCCTTTAAGGAAAATAAAGATAAGGCACAAGTGCGTGTATTGTCGGTTACTGCACAGGTGGGTAGAACAGGAAAGATAACTCCTGTAGCAGAACTGGAGCCAACCCAACTCAGTGGTGCGACCATTTATCGTGCAACGGGCCATCACTACGGCCTGGTGAAAGAGCAAGGGCTCGGTTCCGGTAGTGTTGTTGAGTTAACGCGTAGTGGCCTGGTGATACCCAAGATTAATAAAGTCTTAAAGCGTGCAGAAGTGTCGATACCCGAATCATGCCCGAGTTGTCAAGGTTTATTAACGTGGGACGCCGATTTTTTAATGTGCCTTAATCACGATAATTGCCCAAATCAAATCACGGGCACAATGGCGTACTTCTTTAAGATATTAGCCAATAATGATGGCTTTGGTATTGCCACAGTGCAAAAGCTTTATGAAAATGACGTTCGTAAAGTAAGTGAAATTTATCAGCTATCTCAAAACGATTTAATGACAATGGGTTTTGGCGAAAAAACGTCACAAAACTTATTAAGCCAGCTCAAAAGATCAAAAGAAGAAAGTATCGAAGATTGGCGATTTTTAGCAGCTTTCGGTGTTTGGAGACTGGGTATGGGTAATTGTGAAAACTTATTAAAGCATAAACCCATTGGTGAAATCTTTGATTTATCTGTTGACGATATTGTTGATATGGATGGTTTTGCCGAACTAACCGCCAAACTTATTATTGATGGCTTGGAAGGGATTAAAAGTGAATATCAAGCCTTGAGAGTATTTGGTTTTCAGCTAGAGGCAACTCAATTAAAAAGCGGCATGACAGATTTCGACCATCCGTTTTTTAACAAAAAAGTTGTTTTTACTGGCAAGATGAGCCGCCCTCGAGCCGACTTGCAAAAGCAAGCCAAGTCACTAGGCATTAAAGTGACAACAAGTGTGAATAGCAGTACTGATTTTTTAATTATTGGCGAAAAAGTGGGTGCGACCAAGCTCAATGCGGCAAAGGAAAAAGGCATTGTGATTTTAAAAGAGACCGACTTTTTGTCAAAAATTGAAAATTATTCACTGTGAGTTGAATTAATCTGTATAATGGTTCGTAATGGCAGCCGACGAAGGTTGTTGTTTTCAACGATGGCGTTTATTTGAGTTTAATTTATTAAGCTGAAATAAGCGTTTTTTTTCGTCTATCTCAAAGTAGAGAATCCCTGGTATAGAAGCCTGTTGTCCCACTACGTGTCGTGGATAACGGGTTTTTTTGTTTTTATTGTTAGGAGAAAAATATGAAAATGGTAACAGTAATTATCCAGCCAAAAAGACTGGATAGCGTCAGAGAGGGACTCTCTGAGATTGGTGTCACAGGCATCACCGCGACTGAAGTCAAAGGATTTGGTCGTCAAAAAGGCCATACAGAGCTTTATCGCGGTGCCGAGTTTGTGGTGGAGTTTTTACCAAAAGTAAAATTGGAAATTGCCATCACAGACGAGCGTGTTGAGCAAGTCATTGAGACGATTATTGCGTGCTGCAAAGTCAACGGTGGGGCAATTGGCGATGGCAAGATTTTTGTATCAAGTTTAGAGCAAGTGATCCGTATTCGTACGGGTGAATCTGGCCCTGACGCAGTGTAGGGTGGGTATTATGGAAAATCAATTATTTGAATTACAGTATGCCATCGATACCTTTTATTTTTTGGTAATGGGTGCTTTGGTGATGTGGATGGCGGCAGGCTTCTCAATGTTGGAAGCTGGCCTGGTTAGAAGTAAAAACACTGCTGAAATCTTAACTAAGAACATTGGCCTGTTTGCCATTGCCTGTACGATGTATATGCTCTATGGTTACGACTTAATGTATGGAGGCGGCGTGCTTTTGAATGGTATTAGTGGCGAGGGAGAGACTTACTCAAACGCCTCGGACTTTTACTTTCAAGTGGTATTTGTCGCAACGGCAATGTCTATTGTTTCAGGTGCTGTGGCTGAGAGGATGAAGTTGTTTACGTTCTTTCTTTTTGCCGTCATCTTTACTGTCTTTATTTACCCACTGGAAGGTTCGTGGACATGGGGTGGCCAAGAAGTGTTTGGACTGTTTGACCTTGCTGATTACGGTTTTTATGACTTTGCCGGTTCTGGCATTGTGCATATGGCGGGCGCTTCAGCAGCACTTGCAGGTGTTCTTGTGCTTGGCCCACGCAAAGGCAAGTATGACAAAAAAGGCAACTCTAAGCCAATGTTAGGCGCAAACTTGCCATTGGCAACTTTGGGTACATTTATCTTGTGGATGGGCTGGTTCGGTTTTAATGGCGGCTCAGTCTTAGCCATGGCCAGCAAGGAAAGTGCCGATGCAGTGGCGATGGTATTTGTCAACACCAATGCTGCAGCTGCAGGTGGCGTAATTGCAGCACTTTTGCTTGCGAAGACTTGGTTTGGGAAAGCGGATCTAACAATGGCACTTAATGGTGCCTTAGCGGGATTGGTGGCAATTACGGCCGGACCAGACACGCCAAGTGCATTAGCAGCAACACTGATTGGTTCGGTTGGCGGAATAATTGTTGTTTTCTCAATTGTTATTCTAGATCGAAAGCTAAAAATCGATGATCCAGTAGGAGCGATTTCAGTGCATGGTGTTGTTGGTCTATGGGGCTTGTTGGCAGTGCCATTAACAAACAGTGATGTTGGTTTTGCTGGTCAACTAATTGGCGCAGCAACCATCTTTGTTTGGGTGTTTGGAGCATCATTAGCACTATGGTTCGCCCTTAAAGCAATAATGGGTATCCGCGTATCTGCCAATGAGGAAGATTCTGGTGTTGATATTTCTGAGTGTGGCATGGAAGCTTACCCAGAATTTGTAACAAAATAACCAAAGTAAGCCTGTTAAATGGGGGTGAAATACCCCCATTTTTCAAAAATATTGCACTCCAAGCTAAGGACTTTTTAGTATGAATGGGGTATATTACACAACTAGCATTTTATGAAATACGAGTCAATATTAACAATGAATCCAGAGGCATTAAAAATTATTTTAGTTGATGAGAATATGGGTCGTTCGGCCATTCTTCGTCGAGCATTACAAGATAAGGGGCATGAAGTTATATGTCGTCTAGAGGGTAGCGCAAATCTTGCAACCAGTAATGAGATGACACATGCTGACGTGGTTATTGTTAATGCTGACATACCTGATGAAGCGGTTTTTGCTAATCTTCGGGATGTGAATAACACCAAGCCAAAACCCATTGTAATGTTTACTGAAAGCTCAGGTGATCAAATGGCGGGCGCTGCAATTAAATCTGGTGTCAATGCTTATATTGTTGACGGACTAGAAGAAAACCGTGTGCAGCCCATTATTGACGTTGCTATTGCTCGTTTTAGAGAGTTTCAAGCCCTTAGGGACGAGTTAGACGCTACGCGTTCACAGTTAGCAGAACGCAAAGCCGTTGAAAAAGCCAAGGGCTTATTGATGAAGCATAAAAAAATCAATGAAGATGAGGCATATCAGTCACTTAGAAAAATGGCAATGGATAAAAACAAGCGTATTGCTGATGTTGCCGATAGTGTAATCAATGCTTTTGAGCTTTTAGGCTAAATTCTTAAACTCAACCTTTTTCCGTTTTCTTGCAAAAAGACTACTAACGCCCTATAGGGGATAGGCCGTTTGTTATGAGAGGTTTGATTGTTTTTTTTTTGCACTCACATGAATTCACTTAAGAAAGTTCTTTTAAATAAAAATTTGTGATCACAAATATTTATTTTGGTATACTTTTCATAAAATAACTTTGTGATCACAAAATTTTATTTACTTGTGGCGCTAAATCAGGGTTTTTATTGTTTTAAAAAAAAGGAATGAGTATGAATAAGAAAGTGGCGATAATCGGCGCCGGACCAAGTGGCCTTGCTCAACTAAGGGCATTTAAGTCTGCTAAAGATAAAGGGGCAGATGTGCCTGAAGTTGTTTGTTTTGAAAAACAATCCAATTGGGGAGGGTTGTGGAACTACAGCTGGAGAACAGGTTTGGATCAAAACGGTGAAATTGCCCATAGCAGCATGTATCGCTACCTTTGGTCTAATGGTCCAAAAGAGTGTTTAGAGTTTGCGGATTATTACTTTGAAGAGCACTTTGATCACCCAATCGCCTCTTATCCTCCAAGGGAGGTTTTGTTTGACTATATTCAAGGCAGAGTTAAAAAAGCCAATGTTAGGGATCAAATTCGCTTTAACACCGCTGTAAGAGATGTGTCGTTTTGTGAAGAATCTAAGAAGTTTACCGTGCGAGTTCACGACCTTATTGAAGACAAGGCTTACTCGGATGAATTTGATTATGTGATTGTCGCATCGGGCCATTTTACAACGCCGAATGTTCCTGAATATGAGGGTTTTAGTCACTTTAATGGCAGAATTTTGCACGCACATGACTTTCGTGACGCTCTTGAATTTAAAGACCAGGACCTATTAATTGTTGGCAGTAGCTATTCTGCTGAGGATATCGGCTCACAGTGCTACAAGTACGGCGCCAAAACAATTACCAGTAGTTATCGCTCTGCTCCAATGGGTTTTAAGTGGCCAGATAACTGGGAAGAAAAGCCAGGTATTGTTAAGATTGATGGCAATACCGTACACTTTATTGATGGCAGTACAAAAGAGGTGGATGCAATTATTCTTTGCACGGGTTACCAGCATCATTTTCCATTCTTGCCGGATTCACTGCGCTTGAAGACAAACAATATTTTGTATCCATTGGATCTCTACAAAGGTGTAGTTTGGGAGAAAAACCCACAACTCATGTATCTTGCTATGCAGGATCAGTGGTACACCTTTAATATGTTCGATGCCCAAGCTTGGTATGCAAGAGACGTTATTCTGGGAAGGATTGAGTTGCCTTCATTAGAAGAGATGAGCGCACACACAAAAGAGTGGCACGCACTGGAAGTGGCCGAAGACGATGTTGGCTATGCGATTAAATTCCAAGGTGATTACATGCAAATGTTGATCGACGAGACGGATTACCCTAATTTCAATATCGAAGGCATGAGACAAACATTCTTAAGCTGGAAGAAAGATAAAAAAGAAGACATTATGGCATTTCGAAACAAATCCTATGCCTCTTTGATGACAGGCACACAGTCTCCGGCGCACCACACGCCGTGGCTTGGTGCACTTGATGATTCATTGGAGGCGTATTTGCAAATTAAATAGATGTCTACTATTGCGCATCGTAAGGTGCGCAATAGTAGACCCTGCAAAGGTCTATTTGTTTTTGCCGCGTTCATTCATCTCGGCTTCAATCTTGTCCATTTTAGCGTTATGACTTTCATCAGACCAATCGACTGTTGCAGGTCCGGATCCCTCTCTATCGTTCTCACTTTTAGCTTTTCGCACCTTGAAAAATGGCGCAAAAAATAAGCCGGCCTCAAAAAGCAACAATATTGGAATAGCAATAAGGGTTTGCGAGATAATGTCTGGTGGCGTTAATAGCATGCCCAGCACAAAGGCGCCAACAACAATATAGGCGCGATTTTTTTTCAATTTCTCCGGTGTGGTTACGCCAAACATAATCAATAAAATTGTGGCAATGGGCACCTCGAAAGCAACACCAAAGGCAAAAGATACTTTGATGACAAAATCAAGATAGTATTGTATGTCTGGGGTAAAGTTAACAACGGATGGCCCTACAGTTGAAAGGAAGCCAAAAATAACCGGAAAAACAATATAGAAAGAGAACAGTATCCCCGTATAGAACAGAATCGTTGATGAGATCACCAATGGTAAGATTAAACGCTTTTCATGCTTGTAGAGTGCGGGCGCTACAAAAGCCCAAATTTTGAATAATAAAAAGGGCATTGCTAGATATACGGCTAGGATTAGCGCCATTTTTAACGGCGTTAAAAATGGTGAAATAACACCAATCGCGATTAGGTTGGAGCCTGGTATTGCTGCAACAATTGGTTCTGCTATAAATGTGTAGATCTGATCTGCAAATGGAAAAAGAGCGACAAAGAATATTGTAATTGCCAGAACAGAGTGCAATAGTGTGTTTCTTAATTCAACCAAGTGTTGGATGATTGACATTTTTTCACCTTTCACTGATTCTGGCATTATTTATCAGGATTGTTGTTCTTGCGTTCTTCTGAGTCGATAACCTTTTCAGTTTGCCCGCCAATATCACTAATGTCGGCCTCTTGTTTTATTTTGTCAAAATCGGATTTGGCTTCTTTGAAGACTTGAGAGAGCACAGAGTCTTCATGCGTGATTATCAATTTGTCCTTTACATCCTTTAATTCGTCCGCATTTAATTCGTCATTCATCTCTTTTTTGACTTTATTGATGAATTTTTTAGCTTTTCCGGCGTAGCCGCCTGCTTTGCGAGCAAGTGCGGGCATCTTATCAGGGCCGACAACAACAAGGACAATGGTGCCGATAATAGCCATTTCCCAAAAGCCAAAATCAAACATGACTTACATCTGGGGTGTTATTTGTGTGACGCGTTTTCCAAACAATACTTGTGAAGGTTTTTTGTTGCATAAGAGTAGTCCAGTAAAAGATTTAGATCCGAGAATAAAAAAATCTAAATAATACTACTTGCTGGTTTCATCTTCTTTTTCAGCTTTTACTTCAATAATATCTTCAGTCTGTTCAGTTTTCTTTTCAACAGACTCATCTTTCATTGATTTTTTAAAGCCTTTGATGGCGCCACCCAAATCTCCGCCTAGATTTTTTAGACGTTTCCCGCCAAAAACGAGTACTACGATGACTAGGATAATGATAAGTTCAAGTGGTCCCGGCATTCCCATAAGTATTTTCTCCTTTTATTTAATCGTTCGATTAAGTTTTTCAGTTAGTCCAGACACCCCATATCTGCGCATTAACTCCTCTTCAATATCACTAAAAGCGATATTTTGGTGACGCAATAAGATCATGGTGTGAAACCAGAGATCGGCTACTTCGTAGATGATTTTATCACTCTCACCCTCTTTTGTCGCCATTATTACTTCAGCAGATTCCTCTGCAATTTTTTTAAGAATTTGATCGGTTCCTTTGTTGTATAAAGACGATACATATGAGCTATCAGCAGAAGCAGATTTGCGTTGCTCTAGAATTTGCTCCAAGGTTGCGAGTATATTATCCATAAATTTGTTTTGGATCTTTAATGACGTCGGCAACAATAACCCATTTGCCATTCTCTAATTTATTGAAAAAACAATTGGTGCGCCCTGTGTGACAGGCAATGCCACCTATTTGTTTTACCTTGAGTAGAATTACATCCTGATCGCAGTCGGTATAAATATCGGCAATTTGTTGAACATGACCTGATTCTTCGCCTTTAAACCAGAGTTTTTTTCGTGATCTTGAATAGTAAACCGCTCGTTGTTGCTCAATACTCAAACTCAGCGCTTCTTTGTTCATCCACGCCATCATTAGAATTTCCCCAGTCTCGGAATCTTGCGCGATAGCTGGCACTATGCCAGATTCATTGAATTGAATTGTATCTAGTACGCTCATCAGTTGTGCGTTGTTTTATTATGAAGTAATTTTACCCAGTGAGGGCATTGGCATGAGAGTATTTTGGAGTGCTGTTCTGACTAACTCAGACAGACAGTGCCTTACAATATATACGATGGTTTTCCTGTAATTAGATCCAATAAACCCTTGATGTTATCTTCTTTATCTAGGTTTTCAATCAGCTTTATTAGCTGATTTTGTTTTGATTCCGAGATAATGCCTTTGGTTAATTGAATAAATTTTGTTTGAATTTCTTCATTGCTCAAAGGGTTTTCTATATCTCCTCTAGCTTCAACATTTTCAGTTGCTAGTGTGTCGCCACTTTGTAAAGTAATAGTAACGTTTGCGAAGCGTTTTGCAGGGAAGGCATTTGTATGACACTGGTTTTCTTCGAGTTTGATTGTTTTTTGAAGTTTTCTAATAATGGGATCATTAAGTGAACTTTCATTCATTTCTTCAGCGCCAATTTTTCCTTTGGCGAGCATTGCAGCAACAGGGTATCCTATGGAGTATTGTGCTTCGTCGCTGGAAGTGGGCGGTTTGTTCGCCAGGCGAACAGCATGGTGAAAGGTGCTGATTTTAATTTCTTTAACGTCCTTTATGCTGAAAGAGAATTGCTTTTGCAGGATAACTATAGCTTCGACCGCTGGTTGAGCCCAGCGACAGATGGGCCACGGTTTAAAATATTGATTTAATAATTCGTAACGAAGAAAATAATCTTTTTCGTCTGCTCGAGTAACGCTTAAGGCTGGCGCGCCAGTAAACCCTTCTTGTGCCATATACACCGAACTAATACCCGCCAAAGCCCCCCAGCCAGCGCCATCTTTAACCATGGTTGGCTGATCAATACAGCGCATCATGGGACTTCTTGGCGCATAATATTCGGCAATACCGAGAGCATGGTTTAACTGGCTTTGGTTTAGTTGCAAGAGTTTTGCGCCCATTGCTGCAACCCCAATGGGCGCCCATGCGCCCGAGGTGTGAAATTCTTCCGTACTGCTATGTAATTCGATGCCGGTGCGCAAAGAAACCTCATAGCCAATCACCATTAGCTCTAAAAAATATTTACCAGAGATGGCTATTTTTTCACTACTAAGATGATCTACCATAGCCAATAGTGATGGTAGTACAGTGGCACCAGCATGGCCTTTAGTTAACCTATGGCCATCATGAGCATCTAGAGAATCAATTAAAATTGCTCCAGAGAATGCCGCCCCTGGTACAGAGCAGGTGCCATCAAAACCGATAAGGCGGGCACAGCTGTTCTTGCTTTGACCAAACTGCATGGTTGCAAATTTTGAAGCAATTTGTGCCGCCAAAGTTGTGTGAGCAGCAATTGCGACACCAAGTATGTCCAGAAGGCAATGTTTAGACATTGTTTGAACTGTAACGGGCAGCTCGTTCCAGTTAATATCAGCGATGAAATTATGAATGTTTTGCAATAGCTTATCCTGTGAAAAGATTTAGGCCTTGTATCAGTAATTAGTTTTTTACTTAGTTGAAATTGTCGTTAGTTGATCGTGGTTTTTATAAAGTCATCTTTTAGGATTGCAAAGAACTTTTAATACATGTAAATTGTAAACCACCATTACATCTATAAAATATCTCAAAAACGACTATTTTTAGCATATATGCGACCACTTTACTGTTTCTGTCCACAAAAGATTAATGTGCGGTTAGATGCAAAAAGCCAATAAACAATTAGAAGAGTGAGTGGTTAACAAAGTCACTTAAGCAAATGTAAGTACTACGCTAGTCATTAACAACTATCGCCGATTATTTTTTTTGATAGGCTGGGTAAATACGCAAGTTTTCTAGGTACGCTTTCTTGTTTCTTTGGGTGTGAATTTATAGTATTCTTTATAGCATTTGGCAAAATATGAGGGTGAAATGAAACCGCATTTTTCACCCACTACAGAAACACTGTCGTTGGTTTCTCGAAGTAGAAGGTTAGCTTTCTCAAGTCGCAAGTGCATATAGACAGTGTGTATATCAAGATGAAAGTTTTTCTGAAATAATCGCTCCAAGTGACGAATTCCAATATTGACATTTTTGGCCAATTGCCAGATTTTCTTCGGCTCTTGCAGGTGAGTCAGCATGAATGTGAGTGTTTTTATAACAGCAGGGTTGTGTACTTTATATTGCTCGATTAAGCTAAGTTGGTGTTGTTCACTAGAGGGGCGGTCAGCTGGGTACAAAAAATATTCAGCAACCATTTCTGATAGCTTGACACCTTGTTGCTGTTGGATGAGTTTAAGCATCAAGTCAAGGCAAGTAAGTCCACCACTGCATGTTAATATTCCATCATCAACTTCATAGAGATTGTTTGTTAGGTTGAGATTGGGAAATTCTTCGGAGAAGAGATTCTTGCTTTCCCAGTGAACGGTGCATTGTCTATGATTAATGATGCCAGCAAAAGCCAATAAAAAAGCTGCAGTTGAGGCGGCACCTATCTGAGTGTTACTTCTTTGAGCTTTTCTTAAAAAATATTTTATTTCTTTCGTATAGTGTTGGTGTACATAGTTTCCAGAGATCAGCCAAAGGTAGTCATGAGCATAAGATTCTTCGAGTTGGGCGGTTGGTCGTTGGGAAATGCCATTGCTAGCAGTCACCGGAAGATTGTCTATGGTAACCAGCTCCCAAGAATAGAGTTTTTTACAGGCAAGATCATTGGCCATCCTCAGGGGGTCAACAAGGGAGGCGAACGAAAGAAAAGAAAAATCTTTTAATAATAAAAAATAAAAAGTAATAGGCGCCTTTCCATCACTGACTGACTCCGATTCTGTATAAGTTTGGCGGGCTTTGCTTGTCGTTGATTTTTCCAATTATTTTTTTGTGGTCACTATGTTTGAGGGTGTATCAGCTTATTGTATCTAATTATTAATAAAAAAGTCGTATTTATGATATTTCTGGTCGTTTTTGAGATATTTAATTAATCATATTGTGATATACAATTTATGCACATTAAAAGTTTAATAGTAATCTTGTGAGGTGTGCGGTTTTTATAGACACTGCAATTATTTAAACAATTTTCTCGATTAGATATGCGACCTCTTGACTACAATTTAATGTGAAAAATAAGATGTCGGTATATCTTATTTTGTTAAATCATTTTTTATTTTAATAGGAGAGTTCATATGAGTAAGGAAACGATTAACGGCTTGCCGTTACATCCAGCAATCTCGATGTACAAGGAAGAGACGCTGGATAATAAACTTTCGCGACGTGAGTTTTTAGCACGTGCATCAGCCTTGGGGGCAACAACTGTGGCAGCATATACTATGCTCGGCCTAGTAGCGCCGTCAACAGCCATGGCGGCAACGCCAAGTCAAGGCGGAACATTGCGCATACAATGTGATGTCCGCGGGCTTAAAGATCCGCGCACTTACGATTGGTCAGAAATTGCTAACTATACTCGAGGTTGGTTAGAATATTTGGTTCAGTTTAATAGTGACGGTACTTTTGAGGGGCGCTTACTAGAAAGCTGGTCTGCGAATGCTGACGCGACTCAATATACACTTAACGTTAGAAAAGGCGTTACTTGGAACAATGGCGATGCATTTACTGCGGCTGATGTTGCGCGCAATATTGAGGGTTGGTGTGATAAGAGTGTAGATGGTAATTCTATGGCTGGTCGAATGAACAGCTTGATTGATGCTGATACAGGTAAGGCAGCAGCAGGAGCGATTGTGGTCGTGGATGATCATACGGTTCAATTAAACTTACCGTCTCCGGATATTACTATTATTCCTGGTATGGCAGATTACCCTGCAGCGATTGTCCATTCATCGACGACTCCAGAAACAATGTTGAGTAGTCCAATTGGTACGGGACCTTATATACCTGATGGCCATGAGGTGGGAGTTAAGGCTGCCTTAGTCAGAAACAATAATCATCAATGGTGGGGAGAGGGCGCATACTTGGATCGCATTGAGTATATCGATTATGGTACCGAAACTTCTGCCAAAGTAGCTGGTGCAGAGTCTGATGAATTTGATATGAATTATCAAGTTGTTGGCGAGTATGTTGATATTTTTGACAGCATGCCTGGTTGGCAGCAGTCTTCAGCAGTGACCGCCTCAACAATTGTTATTCGTTGTAATCAAGAAGCAGAAGTTGGCGGTATTAAACTTTACCAAGATAGAAACATCCGTCGTGCTTTAGCGATGTGTGTTGATAATTCTGCAGTATTGGAGTTAGGTATTGATGGTAGAGGTACGCCTGCGGAGAATCACCATGTGTGTCCAATTCATCCAGAGTATGCCGAACTACCTCCTCAGGTTGTAGATCGCGAGAAAGCAATGGCTCTGATGTTTGAATCTGGCCTTGCTAGTCATGAGCATGAGTTGATTTCGATCGATGATGATTGGCGTCGTAACACAACAGATGCTGTTGCAGATCAAATTCGTAAATCTGGCATCAAGGTTAAGCGTACGATTCTTCCGGGCTCTACTTTCTGGAATGACTGGGTTAAGTACCCATTCTCGTCAACCAACTGGAACATGAGACCATTAGGCGTTCAAGTGCTTGCACTTGCTTATCGCTCTGGTGAGGCGTGGAATGAGGCAGCCTTTAGCAATGCTGAGTTTGATGAGACGTTGTCTAAAGCTGTAGCTATTGCTAATGCAGATGAACGCCGAGTTTTGATGAAGCGTTTACAGCAAATCATGCAAGATGAAGGAGTTGTTATTCAGCCATACTGGCGTTCTCTATACCGTCACCATAAAGAAGGTGTGGTGGGTGCCGGGATGCATCCAACTTTTGAGATACACCTTCATAACTTAGGTTGGGCGTAGACTGCCAACAGTAAAGAAATCATGTAGATGATTTCTTTACTAATAAAAGAGGTCGCACTAGTGGCCTCTTTTTATATATTATTAGCGTGTTTAATTTGTGATTTCTTGAATCAATAAACTATATAGTTAAGGCTTTTTTATGTGGCAATTTATTACTAAAAGATTTGGACTGATGTTGTTAACAACATTGTGTCTGAGTTTTATTGTTTTCTTTCTCACTAATTTACAGCCCAACCTTGTAAAACTAGCAAAAACTGAAGCTGGTATCCGAATGACCGATGATCAGGTGGTGTCCTGGCTGGGTGATCGTGGCTATAATCAGCCGCTATTGTTAAGATACGGTGAATGGCTTGGTGTTGTGCCAGGGTACGTACATACCAGCGAAGAGGGTGTGACGCGTGGTCGTTGTATTAGTCCTCATGTAGAAGATACCCCTACTTACTGTGGCCTTTTACAAGGCACCTTGGGTAATTCTACGATTTTCAACGTGTCTGTAGGAAAAGCTGTAAGTACACGACTTGGGTTGACAGGTATTTTGATGTTTTGGGTAATGATTGTCATGATACCCATGGCGCTTATTATTGGAATACTTGCAGGCATGCGTGAAGGCTCGAGGACGGACCGAACGCTATCAACTGTTGCAATTGGCTTTACTGCGACACCAGAATACATATCGGGCGTTATTTTGTCTGTTATTTTTGCTAGTAGACTTGTATTTGATGAAAGGTTTTTATTGCCATCCTCGCAATCTGCGATGGAGAACATGAACTTTAGTAACTTCGCGTTACCGGTGATTACGATGGTACTTTATGGCATGGGCTATATTGCTAGAATGACACGAGCCTCTATGGCCGAGGTGATGACAGCGCAATACATTCGTACAGCCAAGTTAAAAGGGGTTAGTTTTCCAAATATTGTTCTTAAACACGCTCTTCGAAACGCACTAATAGCGCCATTTACTGTGATTATGTTGCAATTTCCTTGGCTCTTGACAGGTGTTGTGATTGTTGAAACATTATTTAACTACAAGGGCTTTGGCTGGTTGTTGGTCATGGCGGCTGATGGCAACGACGTTGAGCTATTGCTGTCTTGTTCGTTGGTGGCAGTTTTGGTTGTTTTGGTTACACAGTTAATATCAGATATTGGCTATGTATTTTTAAATCCAAGAATAAGAGTAAACTCCTAAAGAATTTTTATGACTACACTTACTTGGCTAGAGATTGTCATTCAAATATTGCTGCAGTTTACGCCGGTATGGATTGCAATGGCATTAACCTTTGCTGTTTCTTATTATTTTCGTGACAAACTAGGTATTTACGGTCGTTTATTTGATACTTATACCGGTGGTATAGGTTTTGCTTTAGTTGTGTTTTGGCTTTTCACTGCAATTTTCGCAGATCTGATTATAACCTTTGACCCGATTGATCAGTTGTCAGGGATGCGTAAAAAAATTCCAGGAACGATAGTGCCAGATACTTTTAATGCCTATTTACTGGGCGGAGATTTGATGGGTCGAGATGTTTTCTCGAGAATGGTGATGGGGTCCCGTATAGTGCTTTCAATTGCACCAGCTGCCACTATTTTTGCTTTTATGGTAGGTATTACACTTGGCTTGCCGGCAGGTTTTTATGGCAAAAAACTTGACACTATTTTATCGTTTATCGCGAATTTAGTGTTAGCGTTTCCAGTTATCCTCTTGTTTTATCTACTGGTTAATCCCGCTATCCGTTCAACAGGCATTCCAGTGGCGATAGCAGCTGTACTTTTTTTATTTCCTATCATATTTTTCGCTGTCCTTTTCCAGTCGAGATACTACGTTCAATCTAACAAGCGAAACATTTATGTTGGTCTAACCTTACTGTTGGGTTTTTGGGCTTATTCTGGTCTAGCATTTAATCAAGATCCGTTGCAATTATTGGGACTGGAGCCTATTTTTTATATGGATCCAAATTTACTTAATATCTTTGTTTCTGTGGTTTTTGTTAACGCGCCCACGGTATTTAGAATTGTTCGAGGTCTAACGATGGATATAAAAACACGGGATTATGTAGCGGCTGCGCAAACTCGAGGAGAGGGCGCTTGGTTTGTCATGCTTTGGGAGATTCTACCCAATGCTAGGGGTCCGTTAATTGTTGATTTCTGTCTGAGAATTGGATATACAACCATCCTTTTAGGTACGCTAGGATTTTTCGGATTGGGTGTCAGTCCTGAAAGTCCGGACTGGGGAATGACAATTAATGAGGGCCGTAAACTGTTGGCATACTTTCCTCATATGGCAATTCCACCTGCACTGGCGTTATTGTCGCTAGTGCTGGGGCTTAATTTACTAGGTGATGGCTTGAGAGAGCAGTCATTAAAGGACTGAACAGTGGAAGAATTTAATACCCAAAACCCTATTTTAGAAATTAACAATCTATCGATTAGTTTTTTCACGCGTTTGGGTGAAATCCCTGCAGTAATGAACTTTTCTTGTGTTCTTGAGCCAGGTAAAGCTTTGGGGCTTGTGGGAGAGTCAGGCTGTGGAAAGTCAACGGTTGCACTCGGCGTGATGCAGGATTTGGGTGTTAATGGTTCCATTGTTGGTGGCTCCATCAAGTTTAAGGGTCGTGAGTTAAATAACATGACTCAGAGTGAGTTGTCTAAATTAAGAGGTTCAGAAATTGCAATGATTTATCAAGAGCCGATGGCCTCTCTGAATCCAGCAATGAGAATTTCTAAGCAGCTTATGGAGGTGCCAATCACCCATGCAAATACTAGTGAGAAAGAGGCTTGGGCTTTAGCACTCGAGGTGGTAAAAGACGTGCGCCTACCAGATCCAGAACGAATTTTAAACAGTTATCCTCACCAGCTTTCAGGGGGTCAACAGCAGCGCATTGTTATTGCAATGGCATTAATGTCTAAGCCCGCCTTATTGATATTAGATGAGCCTACAACCGCTTTAGATGTTACCGTTGAGGCGGGTATTGTAGACCTGGTCAAAGGTTTAGGCAAAAAGTATGGCACATCAATGCTGTTTATCTCTCATAATCTTGGCTTGATATTAGACACCTGTGATGATATTTGTGTCATGTATTCAGGCGAAGCGGTTGAAACAGGCTCTATATATGACGTTTTTGATCGTATGCGCCACCCTTACACACAAGCTTTGTTTCGCTCTATCCCTTTGCCAGGCGCAGACAAAAATCAGCGACCTTTGGTTGCCATTCCAGGAAATTTTCCGTTACCGCATGAAAGACCTTGTGGCTGTAACTTTGGCCCGCGTTGTAATTATTTTGAAAGCGGTGTTTGTGATGAAGATGAAATTGATATGCAAGAAATGAGTGATAACCACCGTCATGCCTCTCGTTGTAAAAAAATTGATGCCATCGATTGGCGGGCCGTTAGTACAACAAAGGCCGATTACAAGCCATTATTGGCGGGTGACAAAGTTATTGAGGTTGAGGATTTAACAAAGTATTACGAAATTTCAGCTAACGCCTTATTTAGCGGCAAAGAAAAGAGTGTCGTCAAGGCCAATGAGTCACTCTCTTTTTATGCAAGAGAGTCTGAAACATTGGCAATTGTTGGAGAGTCTGGATGTGGCAAGTCAACATTGGCTAAAGTGCTAATGGGTCTTGAGACGGCCACCTCTGGCAAGGCCTCTCTTAATGGTCAATCTATCGCTGATACAGCTATTGCTGATCGCTCGGTTGAAATTATCTCTTCAATTCAAATGGTCTTTCAAAATCCATTTGATACCCTTAATCCTTCAATGACTGTTGGTAGGCAGATAATTCGCGCCCTTGAGGTTTTCGGATTTGGCGAGCTCGAATCTGAACGCCAAAATAGAATGTTAGAGTTGCTTGACTTGGTCAAACTACCTAGAGAGTTTGCAATTAGAAAGCCACGACAATTATCTGGCGGTCAAAAACAACGAGTAGGCATTGCCCGCGCCTTTGCTGGAAACGCACAAATTGTTATCGCTGATGAACCAGTTTCAGCACTTGACGTTTCTGTACAGGCTGCAGTAACGCACTTGCTGATGGAGCTACAACGTAAGCAGGGTACAACTATGTTGTTTATTAGCCATGACTTATCGATCGTGCGTTATATTGCTGACCGTGTGATGGTGATGTACTTAGGTCATGTGGTTGAAATGGGTGCAACAGACCAAGTATTTGCACCACCTTATCACCCATATACCGAAGCTTTGCTCTCAGCAGTGCCGATTGCTGACACAAGTGTTGAACGTCACCATATCGTGCTTCAGGGTGACATTCCCTCGGCAATGAATCCGCCATCGGGCTGCCCGTTCCAAACACGTTGTCAACACAAACACTTGGTTGAGGGTAATTTGTGCGAAACACAAATGCCAACTACAAAAATATTGGCGAACTCGCATCAATTAAAATGCCATCTTTCTGATGAGTATTTAGCAGCTATGAGGCCGGTTATCAAGTTGGCAGATGCATCATAAAAACAACTTAAACAGAATGGATAAGAGGTAATGCAAGAGTTGTTAGTCAAGATGTGACCTACCTTAACGTTACAAGCTCCTCGGCACTCGTAGGATGAATTGCCACTGTGTCATCAAGTTGTGATTTGGTTACGCCCATTTTGATAGCCACCGCAAAACCTTGTAGTATTTCATCCGCACCTTCGCCGATAATGTGGCAGCCGATGACTTTTTCTTCATCGCCTGTACAAATGAGTTTTAGTGCTGTTTGTGTCTGATGTTCAAGCAACGCGTCTGCCATTGGAGTAAAGCTTGATTGGTAGATTTTAATGTCCTTGAATTTCTCTCTCGCTTCTTTCTCGTTGAGGCCCACGGCGCCAATAGGTGGGTGAGAAAACACAACACTTGGGATATTGTCGTAATTTAAATGCCTGTCACTCATGCCATTAAAGAGGCGATCAGAAAGGCGTCTACCAGCGGCAATGGCCACCGGAGTCAAGGCCGCGCGACCTGTTGCATCGCCCAGGGCGTAAACCCCTGCGATGTTAGTTTGTTGGTATTTATCGGTTTGGATAAATCCTTTGTTGTTTACCTCTATGCCAACAGCCTCAAGTCCAATGTTGTTTGTCATTGGTGAGCGGCCCATTGCCCAGATGACTTCGTCAAAACCTTCAAGAGTTTTATTGTTGCAATGAATATCTCCGTTGCTGTCGAGTTTTGAAATATCGGTGTTGGTGATAATGGCAATGCCCTGTTTTTGGTATTCTTTGGTCAACGTATCAACAACCATGGCATCAAAGCCGTTCAGCAAATTGCCTGATCGAATAATGAGTGTGATATCACTGCCTAGGGCATTGAGTACACCGGCTAATTCAACAGCAATAAAGCCACCACCAACAATGGCCACTTTTTTTGGCAACTCGGTAAGCGCAAAAAAACCATCGGAGGTAATACCAAATTCGCTACCCTCAATACTAGGCACAAAAGGTGTGCTGCCAGGGGAAAGAACAATGTGATCAGCTGTGATTATTTGATCGTTAACGCTGACTGACTTGTTGTCAGCTAAACTGGCAAAGCCTTTGATATAATCAATACCCAGAGACTCTAAATAGCCATCGTACCAAGTGGTAATGCCTTTAATGTAGTTGTCTCTTCCCTGTTTTAGCTTCTCCCAGGAAAAGTCAACACTGCCTATTTCAAATCCAAAGCCTGAGGCATTATTGATTGTGGCAGCTGTATTAGCTGCATACCACATGACTTTTTTAGGGACGCAGCCAACATTGACGCAGGTTCCGCCTATTGTTTTCATCTCAATGATTGCGCATTTTTTGCCGTATTCACTAGCGCGTTCAACGGCAGAAAGTCCGCCACTACCAGCGCCAATCGCGATCATGTCATAATGTTTACGCATTACTATAACCCCGCCTTTAAACTGGCAACAATGAACGGGTCGAGATTGCCGTCAAGAACGTCTTGAGTATTGCTGCTTTCCACGCCGGTTCTCAGGTCTTTAATGCGAGATTGATCAAGAACATACGATCGTATTTGATGCCCCCAGCCAATATCCGACTTTAGGTCTTCAAGGTCTTGTTTTTCACTATTGCGTATTTGCATTTCAAGCTCATAAAGTTTGGATTTGAGTTGCTTCATTGCCTGATCTTTGTTGGCGTGTTGCGAGCGACCATCTTGGCACTGCACAACGGTATTGGTGGGCAAATGGGTGATGCGTACAGCGGATTCTGTTTTGTTTACGTGCTGACCACCTGCACCAGAAGCTCGGTAAGTGTCGATGCGCAAATCGGTAGGGTTGATGTCGATTTCTATATCGTCATCCACTTCGGGAGAGACAAAAACAGAAGAAAAAGAAGTGTGTCTTTTGCCATTGGCGTTATAGGGAGATTTACGTACTAGGCGATGAATGCCAATTTCACTTCTGAGCCAGCCGAAGGCGTAATCACCATCGAAATGAATGGTGGCCGACTTAATTCCAGCAACTTCTCCGGCGGAGACTTCCATTAGCTTTACTGCAAATTGGTGCTTTTCACCCCAGCGCAAATACATACGCAATAGCATTTCTGCCCAGTCCTGTGCTTCGGTGCCGCCAGAGCCTGATTGAATATCAAGAAAGGCAGAGTTTTGATCCATTTCACCGCTGAACATTCTTTGGAATTCCAAGGCGCTAATATCGGTTTCGACGTCGGCTAAATCGGCAGCAACGCTGTTTACTGTGTCGCTATCATCCTCTGCTTCCGCCATTTCGAGTAATTCAATCGCATCGTCAAGAATGGCTGAGGCCTTTGCAAAAGTATTACAAACGGTTTCGAGTTGAGTTTTTTCTTTACCGAGTGCTTGTGCTTGGTCTGGGTTAGACCAAATGTCTGGATTTTCCAGTTCGCGTAAAACCTCTTCTAATCGACCTTGTTTTTCTTCCAATTGCAGATGACTGGATAAGGCCGTACTGCGTGCGGAGAGATCCGATATTTTTGAATAGATTGGTGAAAGTTCCATGCTGCTATTTTAGACAATAAAAAAGCCCCAAAAATGGGGCTTTTATTAACACATCTTGGGTCTTTATTTTCTAAGGCCTAGACGTGAAATTAGATCGGCGTAGCCAGCAATGTTATTGTTTTTGATGTAAGTCAATAATTTTTTACGCTGAGATACAAGGCGCAGTAAACCTCTTCTTGAGTGGTGGTCTTTATTATGCGTCTTAAAATGCTCAGTCAAATGCTTGATGCGTGCCGTTAATAGTGCTACTTGCACACCAGTAGAGCCCGTGTCGTTCTCGCCTGTTTGGTATTCTTTAATAATCGCTTGTGTATCGATAGACATAGTTAAATAACTCATTTAGTCAAAATTAAGTCGCGAATTATACGCTAATTTCTTTCATTGTACTATTGCTTGAATGAAAATATTAGATATTTGGGTAAAACTCCCCTTCACCTTCTGGGCGGGTTTTAAATCGACGGTGAATCCACAGGTATTGCCCTGGATTTTCTCTTATTTGTGCTTCCAATATTTGATTGGTTCTGTGAGCGTCCTCTACTAGATCGCCGCTAGGGTAATTCTCAAGTGGGGCAGAGAAAGACATCCGATAGCCGTTATCCGTCCTAATGAAAGAGTAGGGGATAACGGCAGTATTTCCGCCCTTGGCTAGGCGTGAAGTAGCAGTGATTGTTGACGCTTGAATGCCGAATAATGGCGCAAAAACGCTACCCCTAGCGCCCAAATCTTGGTCGGGTGCGTACCAAATAGGCAGCGCGCTTTTGATTGCTTTAACCATTGCCTTGGTGTCGGAATTTTTAATCATTATTCCGCCGCCATTGGTGAGACCTTTGACCATTATTTTGTCAAAAAGGCGGTTGTTTTGTGGGCGATAAATACTGGCAATAGTGTGTTTGAGCGATAGCGCGCGACTACCAAGCATGAGTGGCAGGAAGTGCGAACATAAAATAATCACACCACCTCCATTATTCATTGCCTCTGTCAGGAATTGCTCATTTTCAATTGTCAGCATTTTTTGAATTTTTTTGTCTGCGCCATAATAGGCATTTGCCGTTTCAAAAAAACTCACGCCAATAGACTTAAAGTGTTCCCTCACTATGGCGTTTACTTGGTCTTTGTTTTTCTCAGGAAAGCATCGTTGAACATTAATGATCGCTATTTTTCTAAATCTTGAAAACAATGGATAGAATAATTTCCCCATATTTTTTCCCAGAAAAACTTGCACTCTGAACGGAATGAAGACGCCAATCTTCATTAGTAGGATTAATATCCAGGTTGGTAGATATTTTGGATGAAAGAATTCCATTAAAATGAAGAGTTTTTCACGTGGTTATTACACACTAGACTATGCCGTTTATTGACAGAGATTTTATCAATGATTTGTCGGATAGAGTAGATATTGTCGGTCTAATTAATAAGCGTGTGCCATTGAAAAAAGCAGGCAAAGACTATAAAGCTTGCTGCCCCTTTCATGAAGAGAAGACACCTTCATTTACCGTGGTGCCAAATAAACAAATTTTCCATTGCTTTGGCTGCGGCGAAAGTGGTGGCGCCATTGACTTTATCAAAAAATTTGACCATTTGGATTTTGTTGAAGCCGTGGAAACGGTAGCCTCAGAATCCGGTATTTCGGTTGTTTACGATCAAAATGTTAAGCCCATTGATACGCGTTTTCAGCGCTATAACGAGCTGATGACTGAGGTGAATGATTATTATCAGACGCAATTAAAAAGCTCTGTTGCGAAAGCACGCGCTGTTGATTACGCCAAAAAACGCGGCATTAGTGGCACCATAGCTAAAAGATTTGAACTGGGTTATGCGCCACCCGGTTGGAGTAATTTGCATGAGCATAATAAGGTCGATAGTGAAAAGCTTGTCGATCTAGACACGCTTGGCATGTTGGTTGCAAAAAAAGACAAAGCCGGTGATTATTACGACCGCTTTCGTGACCGCTTAATGTTTCCTATTCACAATGCTAAAGGCAATGTGATTGGATTTGGTGGGCGCGTGCTTTCTGACAAAGATAACCCAAAGTATTTAAATTCTCCGGAAACGCCACTGTTCTCAAAATCAAAGGAATTGTACGGCCTTCATCATTGCCGTAAATATTCGCGAAAAATTGACTACATCTTGGTGGTAGAGGGTTATATGGATGTTATCGCTCTTCATCAACACGGCATTACCACGGCCGTTGCCACATTGGGAACGGCAACTACTTCAGTCCACCTTCAAACCTTGTCAAGAGCAACCGATACCATTGTTTTTTGCTTTGATGGCGATAAGGCGGGTAGGGCGGCGGCTTGGAAGGCGCTGCAAATTTCCTTGCCAGCAATGACCGCGGGGTTGATGATTAAGTTTCTGCTTTTGCCTGATGGTGAAGATCCAGATACATTAATTCAAAGGGAGTCCGTCAGAGCATTTTCACAGCGTATTAATATGGCACAAACACTATCCACTTTTCTTTTTGATCATATTAAATCCGACGTGCCATTCGAGACCATTGAGGGCAAAACGTTATTTTTAGAGCAAGTTTCCTCGCTTATTAATCTTGTCACCTATCCTGTGTACCGTCAACAGTTAGTTGAAGGCCTTGCTCAAGAAGTTGGTCAGGATGTGTCGCACGTTGAAAAGATGATTAATCAAAGTGAATACAGCGCGCCGCCTCCGCAGGAAATGCAAGAAATGCATGAAGCGCCACCCAATTTTGATGAGCCACCAATGCCGCAGATGACTTATGACGAGCCAGTGGCAAAAAAAGCACCAGACCACGGCATGAAGGGCTTGATGTCAAAGATGATTAGTTGTGTACTGAATTACCCAGTGTTGGCCGATGACACGGTAGAACTTAGAGTGCGACACTTGCCCAAATCAAACGTACTATTGGAATTAATTCATTCCGCCCAAATTGATGAAGAGATATCTCAGAAAGCATTGATTAAGCCATTTGAGGCCAAACCTAGAGTTTATTCACGTTTGCAGCAACTTTGTCTAATGGAGCCAAGTTTGAGTGAAAACGAAGCAAGAGATGAATTTCTCAGCGCCCTAACCCTGGCAGAAAAACAACATCAAAGAAACTTAACTTCCGCCTCGATTCCAGCGGCTAATACCAGTGCCGACGAAAAGAAAATTATGGAAGACATACAACGTCGAAAAAAGCCGAAATCAAGCTAGGCTAATTGGCTGATGTGGGTTGGATGCTGGCATCGGCATTCAGTATTTTCTCCATTGCACCCTTAAACGCCATAGCCGCCGAATTGGAGCCTTCGCAACGGTTCCTTAGATTTGGATCCCAAGAAACAAAACATTGTTTCGGATAATCAAGTCTTACAGCCATAATGTATTTAGGGTTTTCGATGGGCGAGAAGCCGACAAAATAAGTACGTTTTGCACCGTCTTTATTGTATTTTCCTGCAACCACCATTTCGGCTGTGCCGGTTTTGCCGCCAACCTCATAACCGTTGATGCTGGCGCGATAGCCCGAACCATCATTTGATGCCACCGAGTCCAGTATTTCTTTAATTCTTCTTGTGATTTCGGCGCTGAAAACTTGTGTACTTTCCTCCGCTTTTTCGTCACTCAAGATCAACTTTAAGTTCGGCACACTGCCTTCATTTGCAAAAACTAAATAAGCCTTTGCAAGCTGTGCAAGGTTGGTATTCATTGGGCCGTGACCATAGGCAATGGTGCGTTTATCGGCAATGCCCCAAGTACTATGGTGTCTAAGAACGCCAGGATTTTCAATGCTTGGCATAAGGCCTTGGTATTCACCAAAGCCCAGTAGTTGCCAAGTTTCATATACGTCTTTCGCCTCAAGGCGCTCCATGACATTAACGGTGCCAAGGTTATGTGATTTTTCTAGAATTTTCTGAACTGTTATTGCGTCACCATACTTCCTTACTTCACGGTTGGTTTTGATATGGCCAATGGATTGACTAACATCAATTAATTCATCATCGGTGGCGCTTATTACGCCTTTTTTTAGCGCAAGCAACATGGTAAAAGGTTTCATTGTTGAGCCGGGCTCAACCTTGTCCGCTAAAACGCGGTTTCTGTAATCTTGAGGGTCGTAACTTTGGTGATCATTAGGATCCGCGGCAGGATAGTTGGCCAGCGCCAATATTTCACCATTAGAAGAAAGCACAATGGCCGAGGCTGAATCGGCCAAATGAAATTCGGCTGATTTTTTGATGGCGTTATAAACATGAAATTGAACATCTGCGTCAATGGTTAATTGAATGTCTTCACCTTGTTGCAATACTTGGGAAATTTCGGTTTGGTAGTAGATGTTTGAGCCGTTCTTGTCGGTGGTGATTTTCGCTTGACCATCGGACCCGGCCAACAAATGGTCAAATTCTGATTCAATACCAAAGGCACCAATATTCTGGTTATTGGTCCGTCCGATTAACGGTGAAATGGATTCGGCTTTCGGATAATAGCGAAACGTTGATGATTGCAGAGCAACGCCAGATATTTTTTCATTCTTACAGCGCAATACTTCAACTTCATCTTTGCTGTTAATCTCTATACCAACAAGGCTTTTTGCTCTCTCCAATAGTGTTTTCGAGGGCACAACCAATGTTGATTTACAAACCTTAGTCTTTTGTTTTTTGAGCTGCCTAAGGTTGATGATAATAGGGTCGGTGAGTGCGAGGTTTTCTTTAATGATGAGTTGTTTTCGGCCCGAACTGGCTTGACGTTTGGCTTTAATTTTCTCATCAAGTTCATCAAAGGGTAATTGCAGCGCCTCCGCTAACATCGATATAAATTCATCTTGAACAAGGGTAGGATCTAGATTCACTTTTTGCTGAATGAGGTTGATGGCAAGGATGTTGCCATTTCTATCTAGGATGTTGCCCCGTGAGGCTTTTTGAGTGAGGTTTTTTTCAGATTTTATGGCGGCTTTTTGCTGCAGAGAAGTGCCATCTAATTGTTGAGAGTGAATGCTGATAGCTTGATAAACAAAAATTCCAATAATGACGAAAAAGCTGTACTTAATTAACCCTTGTCTATTCCAATAATTTTGAACTCGAGTAAATTTCACAAAGACAATGTTTTGATTTTTTTATCGGGTGAGTGCATCTCTAACAATTCTTGCGATTTTTCAACGATGGCCATGCCGCTAAGCACCTCTGAGTGCTCCATTAATAATTGCCTGTTAATGGCAGTGATGCTTTGATTTTCTTTGTTAACTTGCACTTCGATTTCATGCAATTGAAACATTTGATGGTGCCAATAAATGGTTAAAAGCGACAAGCCAACAGTGGCAATGATTAAAAGGGAGTTAACGAGCCAAGTGGTGCGGATAAATCTTAGCATTTTTCAGCTAAGCGAAGGATTGCGCTACGGCTGCGCTTGTTAATTTTGATTTCTGCTGCAGAAGGTTTTTTCTTACCTAGGTTTTTGAGGGGTAGATTGTTTGAAGTTTCGGCCATAATTGGCAACCCCTTAGGAAGGGCTTTGACTTGAGAGTGCTTGCGAATGAATTGCTTTACAATCCTATCTTCAATCGAATGGAAGCTAATGATAGATAGTCGACCGCCGGACTTTAAGGCACCAATACTTTGCTCAAGTGTGGATGCGAGTTGCTTTAGCTCTTCATTAATAACAATTCGAATCGCTTGAAAGGAGCGTGTTGCCGGGTGTTTGTTTTTGTGAGATCTGACGACGGAAGCAATGATATTGGCGAGTTCAAGCGTTGTTTCAATGTCTTTGGTTTCTTGAAATTTTTTAATGGCAGCAGCAATTCGCCAGCTCTTTTTTTCCTCGCCAAATTGATAAAGAGCATCGGCAATGTCTTTTTCACTTGTTTCTTTCAGCCATTTTGCTGCTGTCAATGATTGCGACTGGTTCATGCGCATATCAAGCGCGCCATCTTGATTGAAACTGAAGCCTCGCTCAGCATTGTCAAGCTGTGGTGACGAGACACCAAGATCCATCAAAATACCATCGATTTCACCATAAAGTCCCATCTCTTCAAGAACGTTTTGCAGTTGGTCGAACCTGGTGTGGCAAGTGCTAAGCCGCGGGTCTTTAAAGTTGGATTTTGCGTAATTTACTGCATCCAGGTCTTGATCTAGACCGATCAGTCTGCCTTTTGGTCCCAGTAGCTCGAGAATGCCTTGGGAATGCCCGCCTCTGCCAAACGTGGCATCAATATAGACGCCATCGGTTTTAATGTTGAGACCCGCAAGAGACTCTACAAACATAACCGAATGGTGTTGATTGCTTAATGTTTCAGTAGTTTCAGAGTTGCTGTGAGTCATCGAAAAGAAGGCTAGAATTTGTTTTTCTTTGAAATGGCAAGAGGGGTGTTGATTGATGATTGTACAGGCCAGAACATCTGCATATTTTAACCCATTGACCAATACATCAATTCATGAAAAATCCACCCATTATAAGCGTGGGGCACTTAAGAGCGTTGTTGTATTTTGCGTGAATTTTAAAACATTGTGATTAATTTTATGTTGCGGATTTTGTAAACAATTTATAATTTTAGAGGTGTTTATATTATAATTTTCGGCTTGTTGAAATCAGCCAAATAATTCCCACATCAGCAGATGGCTGTTGCTTGGTATTTTTACCTCTTAGGCGCTTATTGTGTTTAAGGGAAGAGAAAAATAAGGCACTGTTCGCTTGCGAATGATGTCTATTTTATGGAATAGCCTTGTATGTTAGGTGTACATCTGACAGACCTCCTTTTGGTTTTTCCATGGCATTCGCTATAGTGCGCCGACAGTCGTGCTATAGTGCTTTGTCTTTTTGCTGGACGCTCTTTGCTTAGCTGTCAATGCAAATGATGCATTGATATGTTAAGCCATCTAATAATCACATTTTTCATGCAATAATAGCCTTAACTTTATTCTGTATTTTTAATTTAATTATAAAAAAATACGATATTTTTATGCATTAATTGCAAAAATAACATAGTTTCTTCTGCTTTTATTTCAATTGGTTGGCGCTTGCTTTAGATAAAATCGCTGTTGTGCCGGACTTTAAATCAGATTGCGTCGCTTTAACTACTTAAGTGATGACGCCAAAGAGCTGACTTTACTTTACTTTGTTTTATTTGTATTCTTAGCGCTTGAAAATATTATCTTAGTTACAAATAATTTTTTCATTTGAGATAGCAAATTCTGGTGACTCATTTCACCACTCCTAATATAGTTATTTCATGGCAGCACTATGGCGCGTCTAGAGTCCGCCATAGTGAACTGTCTTTATTATCATATTTTACAAAACCCTCTCCTTTACTTGTAATTATTGGCCTGAATGAGGATGAAATTTGTTTTATATAGTGATTATTAAGTTAAAAAAAGTTCAAACCCTAAACATTTGGCATAAAATATATTCTTTAAATTTTGTCTGCCTATTGTAATTTTCGAAATTACGAAGAACGCAAAATCATCAAGAAAAGAATAACAATCACCTTGCTAAGGACCCTATGAGCTCAACGAATAACCGCACCATCCTCCTAAAGAAGATGATGGCTGTTGCCGGCCTAATTTGGTTTACCTACCTAATTTATCATTTATTTAGCGTACTGACTTTCCATGCTGGCGAAGCTGCTTTTAATGCCTTCTATGCTTGGTTTAATAGCTCTTGGATTTACCCTGTTTTGTTGACCCTGCTAGGATCGACAATTGTCTTTCATATTTATGTCGCTGTCACGCGCCAACTGACAAACAATAAAAGTGTTGGCGACACTCGCTACAAAAAATCGTATCCTAAGGCTATCCCAAGGGTTGTTGCATGGTCAGGCGCAGCACTAGTGTTTGCATTTATTGTTATCCATAGTGTGCAGATGCTTGCTATTGATATTGATACAACAAGTCTTTACCAACAAATGGAGGAGATTTTCTCTAATCCGTTGATGTGGGGTATTTATGGTCTAGGACTATTGGCAATTTCGGCGCACTTACAACACGGTCTTTCGAATGTATTGCAGACACTGGGTATTTGCAGTTGTCAATTTCACAAAGTTGCCTGGTTGATTGTTATTATCATTATGGTGGGCTTTGCTTCTATTCCACTGAGCATTATCTTATGAGTAAATTAAATTCAAATGCACCTACGGGTGATATAGACAAGCGTTGGGAAAAACACCTTTTTGAGTTATCCCTAATTGCGCCGCAAAATCGCGGTAAATACAACATTATTGTTATTGGTACAGGTCTTGCCGGCGCATCTTTATGTGCCACCTTGGGCGAGTCTGGTTACAACGTGCAATCCTTTTGCTTTAATGATAGCCCTCGTAGAGCGCACTCTATTGCAGCTCAAGGTGGTATTAACGCCAGTAAGAACTACCAAAATGACGGTGACAGCACACAGAGATTGTTTTACGACACAATGAAGGGTGGTGATTTTAGAGCCCGTGAGTCAAACGTTTATCGTCTTGCTCAATTGAGTGGTAATATTATCGACCAAGCCGTTTCTCAAGGTGTGCCTTTTGCAAGAGAATACAGTGGCTATTTGGCGAACCGCTCTTTTGGCGGCGCTCAAGTTTCGCGCACATTCTATGCTCGTGGCCAAACTGGCCAGCAACTTTTGTTGGGCGCTTATAGTGCGATGAGTAAAGAGGTTGCATCGGGCAAGGTTAAGCACCAGTCACGATCTGAAATGTTAGAAATTATTCTTGTTGATGGCAAGGCGCGAGGCATAGTTGTCCGTGACTTGGTTAGCGGTGAGATTAGCGCACACACAGCCGACTGCGTTGTGATGTGTACGGGTGGTTACAGTAATGCTTTCTACTTGTCTACCAATGCTAAGGGCTGCAACACTTCTGCCACATGGCGCGCACATAAAAAAGGTGCTTTTTATGCCAACCCAAGTTTTACTCAAATTCACCCAACCTGTATTCCGCCAACGGGTGAGAATCAATCCAAGCTAACCTTGATGAGTGAATCTTTACGTAATGATGGCCGTATTTGGGCGCCAAAAAATATTGCAGATTGCGGCAAAGATCCAAGAGAAATTGCTGAAGAAGACAGAGATTACTTCCTTGAGCGCATGTACCCAGCTTTTGCCAACTTAGTGCCTAGAGACGTAGCCTCAAGAGCGGTTAAGAGCATCTGTGACGAAGGCCGTGGTATTGGTACTGAGATTCATGGTGAGAAATTGGGCGTTTACTTAGACTTCTCATCAATTATTGAGCGTATCGGCGAAGATAAAGTAAGGGAAAAGTACGGTAATTTATTTGATATGTACGAACGTATTTCAGGTGAAAACCCATATCAGTTACCAATGAAGATTTACCCTGCACCGCATTACACAATGGGTGGTCTTTGGGTTGATTACAACTTAATGACAACGATTGACGGTCTATTTGCGGCCGGCGAAGCCAACTATTCTGAGCACGGTGCAAACCGACTTGGTGCATCAGCATTGATGCAGGGCTTGGCAGACGGTTATTTTATTGCCCCAAGAACGGTTGCAAACTATCTTGCTAAGAACAAGCTTGAGCCTGTGGGTCTTGATCATCCTGATGTTGTAAAAGCGATGGATGACGTTAAAGATCGCATCGATAAATTGATGAATGCCCCAGAGCCTAAAAATTCACCAGACTACTATCATAAGAAAGTCGGCCGAATTTTGTGGGCTGCTTGTGGTATGTCGCGTGAGAAAGAAAGCTTAAAGGCTGCGATTGAAGAAATTAAAGCACTGCAGATTGATTTTTGGCAGCACGTCAAAGTGACGGGTGTTGATAAAGACATGAACCAAACACTTGAACGTGCGGGTAGAGTTGCTGATTTCATCGAGCTTGGACACCTTATGTGTCGTGATGCTCTTGAGCGCGAAGAGTCGTGTGGCTGTCATGCTCGCCTGGAGTATCTAGAATCCGATGGTGAGGCAAAGCGAGACGATGAAAATTTTGCTTATGTGGCTGCCTGGGAATACTCAGAAGCCGGTGCTGTATTAAACAAAGAGCAGTTAGATTTTGAATTTGTCAAACCAAGTGTGAGGGATTACACATGAATTTTACACTCCATATTTGGCGTCAAAAAAACGCCCAGAGCAAAGGCGATTTTCACACTTACCAAGTTGACGATATCGATAGCGACACTTCATTTTTGGAGATGTTGGATCAACTTAATGAACAGCTTATTGGTAAAGATGAAGACTGTGTTGTATTCGATTATGATTGCCGAGAAGGCATCTGTGGCGCTTGTTCATTAGTCATTAATGGTCATCCACACGGTGAGAAAAAAGCCACTACGACTTGTCAACTGTACATGCGTGAATACGCCAACCAGAGCGAACTCTGGATTGAGCCTTTCAGAGCCGACAGTTTTCCAGTTATTAAAGACGTATTAACGAATCGTGATGCGTTTGATCGCATTATTCAAGCCGGCGGCTATGTTTCAACGAATACCGGTTCTGCGCCTGATGCAAACTCACAATTGATTAGAAAGCCCGATGCAGACGCTGCTTTTGATGCGGCAACTTGTATTGGTTGTGGCGCTTGTGTTGCTGTTTGTCCAAACGCTTCGGCAAGTCTTTTTGTTTCCGCTAAGATTGCTCACCTTGATTACTTGCCTCAAGGCAAGGTTCAGAGTGATACTCGCGCGACCAATATGGTTCGCCAAATGGAATTAGAGGGTTTTGGTAGTTGCTCAAACCATCGTCATTGCGAGTCTGTTTGTCCGCAAGAGATTTCGATTGCCAATATCACTACAATGAATCGTCTGCTTTAAGAGCATCTGACACTTCACTTTTTTGAATCTACTTAACCTTTCGGTGAGGCTTTAACTAGCCTCGCTTGAGAATTGTACGTCTTACCTAAAAGCTGAGTCAGCCTGTACGCCAGTATATTGGGTTGAGTGACTAAATCATTGTTGATACAAGTTAAGCCACTCGAAGGGGTTGTGATAATTTAGCTAGTGAGTTTGTCGACTTCCAGTGTCAGCTCACGAGTAACGCTGACTGATTGATTAAACAAGGTACTTTCTTCATCGTTGAACTCCAGCTCTATGATGCGCTCGATACCATTTTCACCTAAAACGACAGGCACACCAATGGCAAGGCCATTTTGTTCGTACTCACCCTCAAGAAGGCTAATACAAGGCATGAGTCGTTTTTTATTGTGCACAATGCTTTCCACCATGACCGTCACAGCAGCGGCTGGTGCATCGTAGGCGCTAGAATTTTTCTTAAGGTTGATGATTTCTGCACCGCCATCACGGGTTCTTTGAATGATGCCCTCAATCACGTCTGTGCTCAATAATTGAGTAATTGGCACACCACCTATTGACGTGTATCTGGTAAGGGGCACCATGGTGTCACCGTGCCCGCCCAATACCAATGTTTTAATGTCGTTAATTGAAAGTCCGGTTTCCATTGCAATAAAGCTGGACATGCGCAGTGAATCCAGTACACCGGCTTGACCGATAATGCGACTTCTGTCCCAGTTGGTTTTTTTGCAAGCGTAGTAAGTAAGGGCGTCAACAGGGTTGGTCACCATAATAACAAAAGCATCATTGGCGTGTTCGATTACACCGTCCATGATGCCGTCAATAATTTTCAAGTTTGCCTCTAGAACATCACTGCGATCCATGCCTGGCTTTCTAGGAAGGCCAGCTGTAATGATGACAATATTAGAATCCCTGATAGCGGCGATGTCGCTACTGCCTTTTATTACTGTATCGAATTTAAAGACCTCTGAGGTTTGTTGAATATCAAGAGCGACACCCTGGGCGTACTGGTCATCAAGATCAACCAATACAATATCGCGTGTGAACTTCTGAGTTGCTAGCATTTGCGCGGTGGTTTCGCCCACTCTTCCTGCGCCTATTACACTTATTTTTTTAATCATATTAGAATACTTTCATGTAGTGAATAAATTTAAACTGATATATAGCTGTATTAACTTGAGTATCATGTAAAGTTATATAATACCAGTCTTACTTTTAACCAATTTTAGTTTTACTATATGTCACAAGAATTTCACGAAGAAGCCCTAGATTATCATCGCCGAGTTAGACCTGGGAAAATTATTGTTTCTTCGCATAAGCCAATGAATACTCGTCAAGAATTAAGCTTGGCGTACACGCCAGGTGTTGCTGCACCCGTTAGGGAGATTGCAAAAAATCCAGAGACTGTTAACGAATATACAGCAAAGGGAAATTTAGTGGCAGTGATTACCGATGGTTCGGCGGTTCTTGGTCTGGGCAATGTTGGCCCGTTGGCTGCAAAGCCTGTAATGGAAGGCAAAGCTGTTTTGTTTAAACGGTTTGCTGATATTGATGTGTTTAACATCGAACTAGGCACCCAAGATGTCGATGAAATTGTTAATACCATCATTAATATTGCACCAACATTTGGCGGTATTAATTTAGAAGATATTTCTGCACCGCGTTGTTTTGAAATTGAGCAGCGTTTGGTTGAAGCACTTGATATCCCTGTTTTTCATGACGATCAACACGGCACCGCAATCATTATTGCAGCTGGCTTGCTAAATGCTCTTGAGATTCAAGGGAAAACACTAGAAACTGCTAAACTGGTTTGCCTGGGCGCAGGATCTGCCGGTATTGCCACTTTGCACCTATTGTGCGAAATGGGCTTAAACAAGGATAATATTTTGTTGGTTGATCGCGTTGGCGTTGTCTCAACAGACCTTGAAAATCTTGCGGATGTGAAAGCTCAATTTGCCGTGGATACAGATAAGAAGACCCTTGCTGATGCGATGAATGGCGCCGATGTCTTTGTTGGTGTTGCCTCTGCTAATTTGGTCACTCAAGAGATGGTAAAGTCAATGGCAGACAATCCTATTGTTTTTGCTCTTTCTAATCCCGACCCTGAAATTTCACCAGCCGATGCCCACGCCTGTAGAGATGATTTAATCATGGGAACTGGGCGTAGCGATTATCCGAACCAGGTTAATAATGTGCTGGGTTTTCCATTTATTTTCAGAGGTGCTTTGGATGCCAAGTCTAAAGAGATAAACGTCGAGATGAAAATTGCCGCAGTAAATGCACTGAGTGAACTTGCGAAACTTGAAGTTCCGCAGAGTGTTCTTGACGCTTACAACATTGATAGCTTAGAATTCGGTAAAGATTACATCATTCCAAAGCCTTTTGACCCAAGACTGATCGATACCGTGCCAAAAGCAATTTTTAATGCCGCTGTTGCCAGTGGTGTGTCGCGTCTAACTTAATCCTTCAATAACACTGAAAATGCGCCATTTTATGCTTGCTAAGCATAAATAGTTATGGGATAATGTCTGATTGTTTTTTGGAGGGGTTCCCGAGCGGCCAAAGGGAACAGACTGTAAATCTGTCGGCTCTGCCTTCGAAGGTTCGAATCCTTCCCCCTCCACCAGAAAAACATGAGAATAGGAATTGCGGGAAAACATGAGAATAGGAATTGCGGGTGTCGTATATCGGTATTACCTTGGCCTTCCAAGCCAATGAGGTGGGTTCGATTCCCATCACCCGCTCCATGTGGCTAGGACTGTGCTCACCTAGCTCAGTCGGTAGAGCACTTCCTTGGTAAGGAAGAGGTCGCCGGTTCAAATCCGGTGGT
>CAJVZH010000012.1 GCA_913020715.1 uncultured Gammaproteobacteria bacterium | reverse complement strand
AGGTTGTGTGGCTAGAAAATTGCTTCTTGGTTCTTCTCTCACAACCCAAACACTCTTCCTAGTCTTGGGATTAGGTCCTACCTATCGGTTGACATAAAGGGTTATTTGCACACAAGGCCTATTTTTTGCTGAATTTCATTGATGGCTTGTATTACTACCTTAGAATGTGAGAAATCTGAAAGGGTGTTTGAATTGGCTCGGGTTACAAAATCATCAACCATGAGTCTGTATTGGTTACACTTTGAGAAGCTCACTTTAGTGCCTTTCTCTAAACCTCCAGTTGACCAGTGCGCATGTGTTATCTCAGGAGGATTAACTGGTACATCAAGCTTTGCCCAGCCATTGCTCGCTAAAACATGTAAAGTTTGACAAAGCGCAGCATCACCCGAAACGGTAAAGTTAAGAATTGCACCATTCGGCCACCTAAGAACAGCATCAACTTGTTTCTCGACATCATATTTGTCACTCATTATTGCAACTGCTGAGATAACTTCAGGCATGCCTCCAAAAAGAAAACAACCGGTCAAAATAGCGTAACAACCAATATCATATAGAGGGCCGCCGCCATCCGTTGAACGATTTCTAAAATTACCAGAGGGTTGTTGAGGGTAGCTAAAAATAAAATGTGCTGATTGAATTTTACCAATATCTAATTTTTGTAACCATTGCCACTGCGGATGGTGTGGAATCATAAAGGCCTCTTGAAAATAACAGCCACTTTTACTGGCCACTGTTTCAAGTTGCTTCAACTCTTTTATATTTAATGCGACAGGTTTTTCACAGAGTACGTGTTTGCCTGATTGGAGTGCAGCGATGGAATATAGCACATGAAGGTGATTTGGCAAAGGGTTGTAGATTGCATCAATAGCTGGCTCTGCCAACAAGCTCTCATAATCAGTTTCAATAATGTCTTGATAAATTTCGGGTAAGGCTTCTTGACAGGGGTTCCTGCGTCCAAGATGGGTAACCTCATGTCCAGCTTCGATAATTGCTGGCACAAGCCATTCACGAGCTATTTTTGCCTCACCTAAAATTCCGAATCTCACTTAATAGCTCCAGATAATTTTGCAAGCGTATTTATAATTGCCGCCTCTCCATTATTAAAAATGTATATATGCTCAACCTGTTAGCGAATTCGATTACCCGAACGCGGATCAAAAATAATCGACTTACTTGTGTCAACCTGCAGAGTAAAACCCTCACCTGCCACTTCACCCGATTCTGGGCTTAACCTAACCTGCACTTCAGTGTCGTTCCATTTGCCAATCGCTACTGTATCGGCACCCATTGGTTCAACAACTTCCACATCAAAACACACTTCTTGAACAAACCCACTATCGTCATACGGCTTGGGATCGGTAAGCATCTCCGGGCGTATACCCAATAGCACGCTCTCCAAACCCGAATCTTTTATCGCTTTTGCACAGGGCACCGCTAACTGATAACTTTTCGAGGCACTCTCAATAATCAATTTGTCATTAAAAACAACACACTCAACAAAGTTCATTCCAGGAGAGCCCATAAAATCAGCAACAAAATGATTGACTGGATCATTGTATATTTCGTAGGGCGTTCCCAGTTGTTGTACCACACCATCTTTCAATACAGCAATTCTATCAGCCAAGGTCATTGCTTCGACCTGATCATGCGTCACATAAACAATAGTTGTGCCCAGACGTTGATGCAATTTCTTAATTTCAGTACGCATCTCAACTCTGAGTTTCGCATCTAAATTAGATAACGGCTCATCAAATAAAAAAGCTTTTGGTGATCGCGCCAAAGCTCGTCCCATGGCTACCCGTTGACGCTGTCCGCCGGACAGCTGGCCGGGTTTGCGATCCAAAAGATGATTAATCTGAAGCAGCTCTGCCACCTCGGCAACAATTTTTTCCCGCTTTGCTTTTGGCACTTTACGCATCTCCAAGCCAAAACTGATATTTCTTCCAACACTCATTGTTGGATATAATGCATACGACTGAAACACCATGGCAATGTCCCTGTCTTTTGGCGACTTATCAGATACATCGCTACCACCAATGACAATCTCTCCACTGGTAATATCCTCAAGACCGGCAATTAAGTTCATAAGAGTGGACTTGCCACAACCGGATGGCCCGATTAAAATTAAAAATTCACCATCTTGAATTTCAAGATCAATGTTTTTGAGCACCTCTGTCGAGCCAAAAGACTTGCAGATATTGTTAAGTTGTATATGTCCCATATTGTTGTCCATTTGGTTAGTTATTATTTGTCTTATAAATTTACTATTACTAGCCTTTCACAGCTCCGGCGGTTAGGCCACGTACAAAATATTTTCCTGCAACCACATAAACGAACAGGGTCGGTAGCGCAGCGATAATGGCTGCCGCCATATCCACGTTATATTCTTTACCGCCAATTGAAGTATTGACCAAATTGTTCAATGCCACAGTAATCGGCTGGGTTCCTGGTCCTGAATAAACCACACCAAATAAAAAATCGTTCCATATTTGAGTAAACTGCCAGATTATTGTTACCACAAAGATGGGTGTCGACAGCGGTAGGAAAACATGTCTAAAAATATTTAAAAAACCAGCGCCATCAAGTTGTGCGGCACGAACCAGTTCGGTTGGAATGCCAACATAATAATTACGAAAAAATAATGTTGTAAAGGCGACACCATATATCACATGCACCAATACCAACCCAGATACAGTATTTGCCAAGCCTAATTTCGCCAGCAATATTGCCATTGGCAATAAAATTACCTGAAATGGAATAAAACAACCGAACAGTAGTGCGCCAAACAACAGCTCACTTCCTTTAAACTTCCATTTCGCCAAAACATAGCCATTAAATGCACCAACAACAGTTGAGATTAATACCGCTGGAACCACTATCTTCACACTATTCCAGAAAAAAGGAGCAAGGCCATTACATTCACTGCCAGTGCAAGCGGAAGACCAGGCTTTAATCCACGCATAAAAAGTAGGATCATTCGGTAGGGCCAGTAAATTACCACTACGAATTTCTTCAATGTCTTTAAGTGATGTGGTGAGCATCACGTACAGAGGGGCTAAATAAAGCAAGGCGAATACAATCAGGATTAAATAGATTGCCACTCGACCAAGACTGATACCAGATAACATTTTCAGATTCATGATTTTTTCTCCCGTAGTTCAGAATATAAATAAGGAATAAGAACAGCCAGAACCCCAAACAACATAATCATGGCACTTGCGGCACCCACCCCCATCTGCGCCCTATTGAAGGCAAAAGTGTACATAAAATTAGCCGGTAAATCAGAGGCATACCCAGGCCCGCCACCTGTAAGCGCCTGCACCAAGTCAAAACTTTTAATTGCAATATGAGTCAGAATAACAATAGCGCTAAAGAACACAGGTCGCATTATGGGTAAAATAATGTGCCAATACAATCTTATGGCTGATGCCCCATCAATCTTGGCCGCCTTGGTGAGGTTGTCATCAACACCACGTAATCCAGCCAAAAACATGGCCATAACAAAGCCACTGGATTGCCACACGGCAGCTATTACTATGGTGTAAATTGCCATATCTGGATCAACAAGCCAACGAAATTCAAAATCCACGAAGCCCATATCACGGAGTAATTTTTCGATACCAAGACCGGGGTTAAGAATCCACTTCCAGGCGGTACCGGTAACAATAAACGATATGGCCATTGGATATAAATAAATGGTTCGGATTGCACCCTCATTACGAATTCTTTGATCAAGAAATATTGCCAATAAAAGCCCTAAAACTAATGAGATGGCAATAAATAAAAATATAAATATAAATAGATTATCAAGTGCAATATGCCACCTTGGATTATCAAATAAACGTACATACTGCTCAAATCCGACGAAGTCCCATTGCGGCATCATCCGACTTTTCGTGAACGACAATAGACCCGTCCATAAAATGAAGCCATACATACACACTATCATCGCCACTGTTGTGGGGGCAATAACAATTTTTGGAAGGTGTTTTTCTAATAAGTTTAGCACTGTGATTCCTTTTATCAATGCGATTGTAATTTAATTACTTGTACTAACAACAACGTGATTATCATTTTTTAATTCAATCATGCCGATCAATCTATAAAAAAGTAGGGCGCTCATGCTGAAACTGAGCGCCCTGCTTGTGCCTATTAAGCGAGTTGGCAAAAAAGGAGAGTAATTTGCCTAATGCTTAATAATTACTGCACTTTATTTAGCTGCTGCAATCGCACCAACCAATTGTCTTACACCTTCTTCTGCACTTTGATTTGTGTTAAAGAAGTTTGTAGCAGCGTCATAAATCGCACCAGAAACTGCTGATGAAACAGCCATGCCGTGGGCAAAGCTCGGTACTAGGCCGCCAGTTTGAGAGCTCGCAACAAATGCATCCATTGAATCATGGGCACATGAATCGAACTTATCACGTGACATGCCTAAGCGTGCAGGAATTGAACCTTTGTTAAGGTTGAATACTTCTTGGAAGTCGCTACCAAGAATTTCCGCAGCCATAACTGCCTGAGCCGCAGTGGCGCTTGCATCTGCTTGCGCAAAGAATGCAAAAGAGTCGATGTTGAACGTGTGCGTACCTGAAGTACCTGGCGCAGCAGTACATGTGTAATCAGTACCAACACTCTTACCAGCTACTTTGAATTCACCTTTCGCCCAGTCACCCATGATCTGCATCGCTGCTTCGCCATTGATAACCATTGAAGTAGCTACGTTCCAATCACGTCCAGGTGAGTTAGTATCAATAAACTGACGCAATTGACCAAACGTTTCAAATACCGCTAACGTCGTATCACTCTGAAGTGCGCTCATGTCTGTTTCAACAAAAGCCTTCTTGTAGTAGTCTGCACCACCAACACCAAGTACAACTGCTTCGAATAACGTAGCATCCTGCCAAGCTTGTCCGCCGTGCGCTAAAGCAATATAACCAGCATCTTGAATTTTCTTAGCCTGTACCATGAAATCATCCCATGTTGTAGGGATAGTAGCACCCGCTGCACGGAACACTTCAGGATTAGACCACATCCAGTTAACTCTGTGAACGTTAACTGGCGCAGCAACATATTTACCATTGTGCTTCATTACGTCTGAAACAACTTTAGGTAAAAGACTGTCCCAGTCGTTTGCTTGAGCAACAGCATCGATATCAGCTAAAAATCCTAAATCACCCCATTCTTGAATTGAAGGGCCTTTGATTTGAGCTGCTGTAGGCGGGTTGCCCGAGATAGCTCTAGATTTAAGAACAGTCATGGCGTTTTCACCACCACCACCAGCAACGGCAAAATCAGTCCAGCTAACGCCAGCATCGCTTAACTTGTCCTGTAAATACCCAACACTAGCAGCTTCACCGCCACTTGTCCACCAATGTAGTACTTCAACTTCACCGGCCATAACCGCTGTCGAGCTTGCCATAATGGCAGCTGCAGCAATCGCCGAAACTTTTTTATTGTTTTTCATAGTTTTTTCCTTTTATTTAGTTTTATGCCCCTACATTGGAACACACTAGGAATTCTAAGAGCGTCTATGTGGCTAAATACTACATAATGTGGCAAAACATTACAAAGGGAAATAAATCTCGACAATCAGACCGCCTCCTTGACGATCCTTTAATTCAATATCGCCGCCATGGAGGTTTACAATGTTACGCACGATACCTAAACCTAGGCCAGAATGACTACTGGAGAGGTGTTGTTCTAGACGATAATACGGCTCAAATACATTAGCTTTTTCTGCATCACATAAACCTGGCCCTCGATCCATGACTTTTATTAGGAGTCCGTTGACTTGCTTTGTTCCTTTGATTTCAACGCCCTTGCCGTAGGTTAGGGCATTATTTATCAAATTAGAGAAAAGCCTTTCGATTGCGATAGCTCGCCCATTGATTGTCATGTTCTCCTGCATCTTAAGTGCAATAGGCAAACCAAGAATTTTTTCTTTACTGGTCAATTCATCCAGTAAGTTGTTTAAATTAATAGTCGTAGAGTTTTCATAAATAGTGCCATCTGTCATTACTTGCAGGCTACCTTTTACCATCTGGTCAAGATACTCCAAATCTCCAATGAGGTTTTCTTTCATCTCGCTTTCATCCATTTCTTCAACCCTAAGGCGCGCTCTCGTTAATGGTGTTTTTAAGTCGTGCGAGATAGCGGCGTATGACTGCTCCCTTTCAGAGATAAACTTTTGAATACGTCTAGCCATAGCATTAAACGCTCTGATTGTTGTTGCCACTTCTTTAGAGCCACTCTCAACCAATTGTCGCGGATTACGCCCCTTCCCCAAGTGGTCGGCCTGGCTCGCCAATAACTTGAATGGCAAAACAACCCAGCGAATCAATATAATCATAAACAGTAGCACCGCAATAGAAACTCCGACAAGGCTTATTATGCGTTCACCACTAATCCAATTGGTGCCGAGCATTACACCACCATTCGGCACAACTGTAGTTAGATACATCCACTCCTTGTCTATCGGAAATTGAACAACGGCAAAAGGGCTTGAATCGCCAGGTTCCAGCAAAGCAAATCTTTTCCACTTTGGTGGCAAGTCAACCATGGTATTGTCGCCCGATAATATTTTAAGATCATCAAAGTCTACAAATTGAATCGTTAGTTCATGAATAGCGCCTGTTTGATCCAATATGCTCGACTGTAGGTTACTGCGAACTAGTGACGAAAACTCTGTTTCAATTATTTGGTCTAACTCGATAAATTCCCTATTCACGGAAACAAAAAAGCGAGTGCCTCCCATATCGCGTAACTGATCAAGAACCATATGACGGTATTGTTTTGGCAGTTTTTCAAAAAACCCAACGGTTTGCCCAATACGAGAGCCCATGGATTGTGACACCTCAACCAGCCGGTTTCTCTCAGCTGACTCAACTTGCCCAACCCAATAAACAGTGCCTAATATCTGAGCAAGCAATACTCCAGAAAATAGAACAGCGGCCATTCTCGCCACAATGGTTTGTGGCAAAAGAAAATGTAGAATTCGGTTTTTAAACCCCATCATTCATAGTTGTAATATTATTCAAAACAACTATCCCCTTACAATGAGGTTCAGTTGTTATGTAACAGTGACAACCCTCTCCAATAAAAAATCATAATCAGTGTCACAACTTGTTTTGGTTTATTTCGAAAGCAATGTGTAACCCTTGCCGCGTACACTTTGAATAATTTCACCCTCAAAATAATCGGCAAGTTTTTGGCGAAGACGACTAACTATCGTATCAATAGATCGATCAAACGGTTGCGTTCTTCTACCACGCAACAATTCACCGATTTCATTTCTAGTCAGAACAGTTCCAGCTTGCTTGTGCAAAACACAAAGCAAGTCAAACTCAGCGCCAGTCAATTCTACTTGCACACTGTCGATAGTCACACTTCTGGCAACATGGTTTATGTGTATACGAGAATCAGTGGTATCATCTTCGACACTTACACGACGAAGCAATGCCTTAACTCGGGCAAGCAACTCTCTCGGATTAAAAGGCTTGCTCACATAATCATCCGCTCCCAGCTCTAATCCCAAAATTCGATCAAAGTCATCACTGGCAGCAGTGAGCATAATAATCGGAATCGAAGAGTTTTGACGAAGCTTACGACACACCTCTAGGCCGTCCATACCTGGCAAGCCAATATCCAAAATAACTATGTTAAATTGCTTGCAATCCTCCGTCAAAAAGCTCTCACCATCAGCGAAATCTGACACCTCAAATCCGTTTTTTACAAAGTATTGGTCTAACAACCGACGTATTTCCAGATCATCGTCGATAAGAGCGATTTTATTCATCTATATAACAAATATAATTGTTGACTAAAAAGCAATTTAACATACCTGCACTGTAAATAGATTATATTCTTACAAATGTGTCAAAGTATGTCAAAGAATGTCGATAGAAGGTTGATTTTACCCTGAAGAAGAAAGTGCGACGAGTACAGCCCCCCTCCTTTTTTTTGCATCATATGCTTGCCATAAAAGACCATCTCTCTTTATTGCAATGCCCTCTATAGCTCTATCATACTCATCTTCAACAGGCTCGACAGTTTGCTCGTACAAAGTCCTTGCTTCTGCAGTAGCTATAATAAAGGTTTCAGTTGCTACCGCTCTTAAGGCTTCATACATCTCGTAAAATTCAGCGATGGCATTTGTTGAATTAATGGTGGGTGCATTAATTTATGGCGCCATCGCATCCGAATAGATGAATGTGTACCCATTGTGTACCCAAAAAATATTTAAACACATAAAAAAGGCCTTACATCGCTGTAAGGCCTTATTAAATATGGTGGGGCGTGAGCGACTTGAACGCTCGACCATCGGATTAAAAGTCCGGTGCTCTACCAACTGAGCTAACGCCCCCAAAAAAAAGCTTGTCGCAAGTTCAAAATAACTGAACTTGTGTGCTTTGTCAAAAACGAGAAATTATACTCAACAAGCGAGTAATAATCAATCGTAAATCAGTCTTTATTTACCGACTCTCTAAGCTGTTTTCCTGGCTTAAAAAAAGGTACATATTTCTCTGCAACTGCAGTTTTTTCACTGGTTTTTGGATTGATACCCACTCTACTTTTACGGTGCTTTCTAGAGAAGCCACCAAAGCCGCGTATTTCAACACCGTCACCCGAAATAATTGCCTTACTCAGCTCGTCAATAATCACCTCAACAGAGCGCTTTGCCTCTGTGCGAGATAAGTTACAAGTGTTTGAGATAAACTCAATAAGGTTTGTTTTTTTCATTGAGAATAAGCCACCACACAATGCGTGATGGCTAACTATGATTATTACTTATCTTTCGCTTGTTTAAGTAAATCACCGAAAGTCGAACTGCCAGAGCCTGATACTTGCGCATTGTAGTCGTCCATCGCTGCTTTTTCTTCTACTGAATCTTTCGCTTTAATGCTTAGTGCAATTTTTCTCGTTCTTCTGTCGATTTGAGTAATGACAACCTCTAACTCTGCACCCTGCTTGATCACTGTTGAAGCGTCTTCAATACGATCTTGTGAGATTTCAGAAACACGTAAGTAACCAGTAACGCCTTCAGCAAGCTCAATGACTGCGCCTCTTGCATCTACTTCAACAGCAGTACCTTTAACGATCGAACCTTTGCCATTAGAGTTTGCGTATTGAGAGAAGTCATCTTCAACCATTTGCTTAATGCCTAGAGAAATACGCTCTTTTTCAGCATCAATGTTAAGGATTACAACTTCAAGTTCTTGACCTTTCGAGAAATCAGAAACGATTTGATCTGCAGATTGCTTCTCCCATGAGATATCAGCCAAGTGAATCAAGCCATCAATGCCGCCTGGAAGACCAACAAACAAACCAAAGTCAGTGATTGATTTAACCACTACATTGATCTTGTCGCCTTTCGTGAAGCTGCCTTCAAAAGACTCCCAAGGGTTCTCTTGAGCTTGCTTCATACTTAGAGAAATACGGTGCTTAGCTTCTTGAACGTCTAATACAACCACTTCAACTTCTTGACCCAATTTAACAAACTTAGAAGGTCTAGCGTTGGCATTTGTCCAGTCCATTTCACTAACGTGAACAAGACCCTCAACACCGGCTTCAATGCGTACAAACGCTCCGTAGTCAGTTAGGTTAGAAACCTCACCAGTCACCTTCTTACCAATTGGAAGGCGCTCTGAAATACTGTCCCAAGGACTTGGGGTTAGCTGCTTCAGACCAAGAGAAACACGCATCTTCTCTTTATCGTAATTTAGTACCTTAACGATAATCTTGTCACCAATCGCAAGCTTTTCAGATGGGTGGTTAACACGCTGCCACGAAATATCTGTAATGTGAAGTAGACCGTCGATGCCGCCTAAATCAACAAAGGCGCCGTAATCAGCAAGGTTCTTAACGATACCTTCGATCTCTTTACCCTCTTCAAGTGTCTCAAGAAGTGCCTCTCTGTCTGCAGAATTAACCTCTTGCATAACTGCTTTTCTTGAAATAACAATATTGTTTCTAACCTCATCCATCTTAATAACGATGGCCTCAATTTCTTGACCTTGTAAATAATCAAAGTCTTTAACAGGTCTAACATCAACCAATGAGCCCGGTAAGAACGCTTTAATAACACCGATATCAACTGTAAGGCCGCCTTTAACAACGCCTGTTACGACACCAGTAACCACTTCCTTAGAAGTCATTGCAGTTTCAAGCTCTTGCCACATCTTAATGCGCTTCGCTTTCTCACGAGAAAGAAGCGTGTGACCAAGGCCATCATCGATAGACTCAAGAGCCACTTCGACGACATCGCCTTCACTGATTTCAATTTCGCCGTGTGCATCTTTAAATTGGCTAAGAGAGATAAAGCCTTCAGATTTAAGGCCGACATTAATTACCGCTTTCTCGCGGTTCATGCTGACGACTGTGCCCATTAATAAGGCGCCGACTTTAACGTTTTGTTGAGATTCGCTATTTTCAAATAGCTCGGAAAATGATTCTGACATATTATATTTTTGATGTTGACCGGTAATTATTAAGCTCTTACGGTTTGCGCTTAATGCATATCGGGTTAGTTAATTAGGAAGTTTGACCGCTCAAACTTCAACTAGTGCCATTACTCTTGCAACGACTTCATTAATCGTAAGACAGGTTGTGTCAATGATTAATGCATCTTTAGCAGGTGTTAAGGGAGAATGTTTGCGATTAGAATCGCGCTCATCTCTTTTTTTAACCTCTGCCAAAATCTGCGAAATGTTACCAGCATTAGCACTATTTTGCAACTGTTTTAAGCGTCTCTGAGCACGCTCTTCGGCACTTGCCGTCAAATAAACTTTGTAGGGGGCATCAGGAAAAACCACAGTTCCCATGTCCCTACCATCAGCGACTAATCCCGGTGCTTGCTCAAATTGCTGTTGCTTTTTTAAAAGCGCCTCCCTCAGGGATGCAATAACCGCTAGCTGCGAGGCTAATTCTGCCGTTTGTTCAGTGCGAAGCTCTTTGGATGCTTCTACGCCATCTACGTAAACATTCAGCAGCTCTTGACCTTCAACTGATTCAAACTTCAAATCCAGTTTTTTAGCAAGCGCAACCAAACCTTGCTCGTCATCAAAAACAATACCTCGACTGTGAGCGGCAAGCGCAAAACCACGATAAATAGCGCCAGAATCAAGCAGATGCCAGCCCATTTTTCCAGCCACGATACGCGCAACACTCCCCTTACCAACGCCACTTGGGCCATCAAGGGTTAATACAGGTATATTTGCCAATTTATTCTGGGCGCATGTGAGGGAATAAAAGCACATCCCTGATTGAGGGGGAGTCGGTGAACAACATTACCAAACGATCGATACCAATTCCCTCACCCGCTGTTGGTGGCATGCCATACTCTAAAGCACGAATATAGTCAGCGTCATAATGCATGGCTTCATCGTCACCCGCATCTTTTTCACTTACCTGATCTTGGAATCGTTGCGCTTGGTCTTCGGCATCATTAAGCTCGGAGAAGCCGTTTGCAATTTCACGACCGCCAATAAACAACTCAAAGCGGTCAGTAATAAACGGATTGTCGTCGTTGCGTCGAGCTAATGGAGATACCTCTGTTGGGTATTCGGTAATGAAGGTTGGTTGGATGAGTTTCTCTTCAACCGTTGCCTCAAAAATTTCAATTTGAATTTTACCCAAACCCCAGTTGTCTTTAATGTGGATACCCAATTTCTCAGCCGTGCTCTTTGCACTACCCTCTTGCAGATCGGACACTGTTAATGTTGAATTGTACTGCAGAATGGAATCAACAACACTCAGTCGCGTAAACGATTTTGAGAAGTCAAAATCATCACCTTGATAATGTATGTTGGTACTGCCACATACATCGGTCGCTATGCCTCTGAAAAGTGTCTCAGTCAAATCCATCAGATCATGATAAGTGGCGTAAGCTTGGTAGAACTCAATCATCGTAAATTCAGGGTTATGACGGGTCGAGAGACCCTCGTTTCTGAAGTTTCGGTTAATTTCAAACACTCTATCCATACCACCCACAACCAGGCGCTTAAGATAGAGTTCTGGTGCAATGCGCAAGAACAAGTCCATGTCTAGCGCATTGTGATGAGTAACAAATGGTTTTGCCGTTGCGCCGCCTGGAATGACTTGCATCATTGGCGTTTCAACTTCTAAATAATCGTGCTCAATAAAAAAGTTGCGAATATAGCCAACAATTGCACTGCGGCGTTTAAAGACATCTCGCGACTCCTCATTCATAATTAGGTCCACATAACGCTGACGATAAATGGTTTCTTGATCTGAGAGGCCGTGAAATTTTTCTGGCAAAGGTCGAAGAGATTTGGTCAGTAAGCGAACATCACTTACTCGTATTGAGAGCTCGCCCGTCTTGGTTTTGAACAAAGTACCACTGGCGCCAATAATGTCGCCTATATCCCACTTTTTAAACTGCTCGTTATAAAACCCCTCTTTCAGTTCGTCGCGAGTAACAAACAACTGAATTTGTCCGCTTGAATCTTGCAACTGTGCAAAGCTGGCCTTACCCATGACACGCTTTAGCATCATTCGCCCGGCGACACTCACTTCTACAACTTTCTCATCCAAATCTTCTTTAGATAAAACGTTGTATGCATCAACAAGGTTTTTTATGGAATCCTTGGGTTTAAAATTATTTACGAAAGGATTGCCCTGTTCGCGCAATACTGCTAATTTGGATTTTCTTTCTGCAATCAGTTTGTTGTCGTCTTGTTCGTTCACTTTATCTCGCTATTATTCTTGCTGTTCTAATTCTGCTTGAGCCAAGGACTTCGCCTTTGCCAAATCTTTCTCTGCCAAATCGTCTTTGCCTAGTTGCTTATAAACCGTGCCGCGGTTGTAATAAGCTTGGTAGAAATCCTCATCAATCTCGAGTGCTTTGCTTAAGTCCTTAATAGCTAATTTTTCTTTCGCTATTTTAATATATGCATTGCCACGGTTATAGTAAGCTGCAATGTATTTGTTATCAATCGCCAGTGCTTTTGTGTAATTCACTATTGCTTCAGCATTTTTATTCAAACGGTCATAGCAATTAGCCAGATTATTATAAGCGCCGGCATCGTTTTTATTTAGATCAAGGGCGCTTTCAAAATACCCAATCGCCTCCTCAAAACTCTCTTTTTCTTGCGCCAAATAGGCCAAACAAAAATAAGCTTCCGCACTGTTCGGATTGGCTGCAATAGCATTAGCCATGCTTTCATGCGCCAAGTCATTGTTGCCTTGCTGTTGATGAAGATGGCCCAAATTAAGATGTGCGTTTGCCTTTAGTTCGCTATCACTCGATGGATGTCTGGCAAGCGCATTCCAAGATTGAATAGCTAAAGAAAGCTCGCCCTGTTTTTGACGGGTATAGGCCTCAACCATTAAATCACTAAGCTCTTGATCTGTATTCATTTTATCTATTTAGAAAACTCTAAAATAATTCGCGCAAAGGTCGCCCATAAAGAGCGTGTATTTTAGCCTCTGTGGCATTGAAGGGGTCTACTTTAATAAGCTTTTTGCCTTTTCTATATCAACTCCCTCTTCACTTGTTTTAATCGCTCTTGATTTGGTCGAACGAAATAGAAGTATTAAACAAATCAACAAAAAAGCAAAAGGCGCAAACCACAACGCGTAAGTCGAGATCTTTACTGGGGGCTTAAAGACGACAAAATCACCAAAGCGTTCAACCATGAAGTGGTGAATTTCATCATCCGTTTTTCCGCTGATAATCAACTGCCGCACCTTCTCTCGCAGATCTAGCGCTAGAGAAGCGTTTGAGCCGCCAATACTCTGTCCTTGACAAACGGGGCAACGAATTTCATTAATTAAATCTTGATAACGCTGCTCTTGTTGGACAGATGAAAACTCTTTAGCATCAATACTCTGCGCAGAAACACCTTGAATAAGTAAAAGTAGAAGTGCAAATTGAATAAAATAGCGCATTCAAAAACAGTTGTTTTGTAAAGCTTAAATTTTAACGCATGCCACTTATCACCTTAGACAATCTTTCCCTACGTTTTGCTGAGAAGCCTATTCTTTGTGAAGTGAACGCTACCATTCATAGGGGCGACAAAATCGCACTGATTGGGCGTAATGGTGAAGGCAAATCCAGCTTTATGAAAGTACTGGCAGGCCTCATTCAAGCTGACGATGGCAATCTAAAAATCAAAAATGGCACAACAATAAGTTATCTAGAGCAATCGCCACCCGAAGATAACAACCTAACTTTGTTTGAAATCGTTGCCCAAGGACTTGGTGATATTGGCGAGCTATTAGCCAAATACCAAGCCTGTCTGAACAATGGTAATATTGACGAAAGCGCCGCCTATCAAGATGAAATTGAGAGAAAAGATGCTTGGCACTACCTCAACAAAATTGAAACCATTCTTAATCGCTTTACGCTCGACTCAAAGGCCACACTTGCAACTCTTTCAGGTGGCTGGCGACGACGCGTCTTGCTCGCTAAAGCATTAGTACAAGATCCTGATTTGTTATTACTGGATGAGCCAACCAACCACATGGACATTACCGCCATCTTGGATCTGGAAAAAATGCTTAAAGATTTTCACGGCACTCTGATGTTAATTAGCCATGATCGCTCTTTTGTAAAAGGCATTGCCAACAAAGTGTTCGATTTAGACCGAGGCAATTTGGCAATTTTTGACTGCGGCTACTCAGACTATATTAAACGCAAAGACAGCCTGCTCAATGCAGAAGATTTGGCCAATGCCAGATTCGACAAGAAGCTTGCGCAAGAAGAAACATGGATTCGCCAAGGCATCAAGGCAAGACGCACAAGAAACGAAGGTCGTGTCAGGGCTCTGGAAGAAATGCGCCAAACCTCTGTTAATCGACGCAAGCAACAAGGAAAGGCTAGAATTCACACACTTGAGGATGAGCAACGCGTCTCAAAAATTGTCTTTGAAGTTAAAAAAATTAGCTATCAGATTGGCGAACTAGAGCTTGTTAAAGAATTTTCAGCATTGGTTCTAAAGGGTGAAAAAATAGGCATTATTGGTGGCAACGGCTCTGGAAAATCCACGCTAATTCGCCTCTTGCTTGGTGAGCTCCAGCCCGATAAAGGCAATATCCGTCGCTCAAAAACCATTGAACTTGCCTACTTCGATCAGATGAGAGAAATGCTTGAGCCGGATATGAAAGCAATGGATTTTGTTTCCGGTGGTCGCGACTACATCAACATCAACGGTAAAGACAAACACGTTGTCGGCTACTTACGCCAGTTTCTGTTTACTGGAAAACAATCGATGGCACCTATTCGAATGTTCTCTGGTGGTGAGAAAAACCGACTCATGCTGGCTAAAATCTTATCTCAGCCAGCTAATTTGCTTGTACTCGACGAACCCACCAACGACCTGGATGTAGAAACCCTAGAATTACTCGAAGAAATGCTGGTTGATTACGCTGGCACCGTTATTCTCATCTCACACGATCGAACGTTTCTCAATAATATTGTTAGTTCGACCATTGTTATGGAGGGTGATGCCAATATTGAACAGTACATTGGTGGCTACGACGACTACCTGCGCCAACGCTCTGAGCAATTAGAGTTGAAAAGCAAAAGCAAAACAAAGATTGTCGAAAAGCCAAAAAAAACACAAACCAAGCTCTCGTACAAAGAGCAGCAGCTATTAAATGAACTGCCTAAGAAAATCGAAAGCCTTGAAAACAACATTGCCGTTGCGCAAAAGCAATTGTCAGACCCGGCTTTTTACCAAAATCCAGACGCTCAAAATATAACCATTGAATTAAGTAAAATGGAGTTCGAATTAGAGCAGATGTACGATAAGTGGAGCGAACTGGATAATGGATAAAAACAAAATACCTTTAATTGTTGATCTGGATCACACCCTTATTGATACCGATCTTTTAGTGGAGTCGTCTAAAGGTGTTCTTGGCAAGTCGCCATGGCTAATTTTTCATTACCTATACTGGCTTTCAAAGGGCAAAGGCTACTTGAAAGATCAGCTGGTTAAACGTTTTGAAATTAACATTGCCGAACTGCCTTTTAACGAGTCGGTCATCGTCTACATTCAAAAGAGAAAGAAACTTGGGGCTAGCGTCATTCTTGCAACGGCGTCCCACAAAAACTACGCCTATGCCGTCGCCAAGCATTTAACAATTTTTGACGATGTAATGGCAAGCAATAAAGACTTTAATCTCTCAAGCCACAACAAGGCTGAAAAACTCGTTCAGCGCTTTGGTGAAGGCCAATTTGATTATATGGGAGACCATATGCGTGACTTGCCCGTGTGGGATGCCTCAAACCTTGCAATCATTGTCAACGCAAGCAAGCGCATCATCAACAATACCAGTCATCTAAAAACATTGGTTCTATCAAGAAAAGGCGAATCAGCCTCATAGAGGCTCTCTTCTTTCATCAACCGTTAATCTGCCCGCTTAAAGGCCAGTAACCAAAAAATTCAAAGAATACAACACCGCGAAAACAGAAAAGGCTGCTAAAAAGCCGTACAACATAAGCTTGTTAAAAGAAATTTGTTTTCCTAAAAAGTGCTTATCCACAAACCAAATCACGTAACTAACAATAAAAGCAATAAGCAGTAGTTTAAGAATGGGTGCCATAGAGTGAATGTCCTTGTTAAATGCCTTTAAAAATACTTATTTGAAGCTTTCCAATATTTTAGCTGCCAATTTCTCATTAATGCCAACTACTTTTTGCAATTCATCAAGACTCGCCTTTTGAATTTCTTGTAACCCGCCAAAATGATTAAGCAAAGCTGTGCGCTTATTGGCACCAATACCCCTTACCGCCTCAAGTGGAGAGGTGTTACGTTTTTTCGCTCTCTTTTGTCGATGGTTTTTTATCGCAAAGCGATGCGACTCATCGCGAATATGATTAATAAGTAATAATGCAGGATCGTGTGGTGACAAGTTAATGCGCCTCACTCCCTCATCCTCAATCACAATCAAGGTCTCTAGTCCGGCTTTTCTGCCCTCGCCCTTTGCAACACCCACCAACTGAATGGATTCTACACCAATTGAATTCATCACCATAATCGCCTGGTTAAGTTGACCCAAACCACCATCAATAAAAACCACACTAGGTAATGGCCTACCCGCTTGTATCAGACGAGAATACCGACGAAACACAGCCTGATTCATCGCGGCATAATCATCCCCTGGGGTAATGTCATTAATATTAAATTGACGATATTTGGTTGTTTTTGGCAGGCCTTTTTCAAACACTACACAGGATGCAGTTGTCGCCTCTCCCATAGTGTGGCTTATATCAAAACACTCCATCCACTCTGGCAACTCATCAAGAGCGAGTGTTTTTTGCAAAGACTCAAGCTGATTTTTTTTGGTAAAACCGGACAATAGGTGCTGTTTGAGGGATTCCTTGGCATTTAATGTTGCAATCTCCAAAAAATGTTTTTTTTCAACTCCTGGCGACTGAATCAACTGTGTTGATAGGGCGCTGGAAATCAGCGTCTTATCGCTCAATTTATGACTAATAAGAATTTGCTTTGGTGTTTTCTTGCCAAGATAATACAGAGGCAAAAAAGCACTTAACACAGTGTTGCAATCTTTTTCAGTGGTGTGTTTTGGGAAGAAACTCTCAGAACCGATTTGCTTTCCAGAGCGCACAAATAACACCTCAACACAATGCTTGTTGGATTTCTCAACAACGCTAACCACATCCATGTCCGAAGAGAATTGAGACCCGTGCTGTTCCTGAATAGTGCGCAATCCAATCAACTGATCTCGATAATTTGCAGCCGCTTCAAAATCTAAATCAATAGAGGCCTGTGTCATCTTATCTGAAACACTATTTAACAATTTAGCGCCCTTTCCTTTTAAAAATAACGCAACCATATCAACATCTTGCAGGTACTTTTTATCCGATATTTTTTCGACACAAGGCGCACTACAGAGTCCTATTTGGTACTCAAGACAAGGTCTTGACCTTGCCCGGTAAAAGCTGTTAGTACACTGCCTTACTTTGAATATTTTCTTTAAAAGAGCCAAGGCGTCTCTCGCTACATAAGCAGAAGGATAAGGGCCAAAATATTGATTTTCTGACGTTTTTTTTCCGCGGTGAAGACCAAGCCTAGGATGTTTGTCGCCACTGATAAAAATGTAAGGATAGCTCTTTGAATCTTTAAGAAGGATGTTGTATTTGGGCTTGTGCTGCTTAATAAGGTCGTTCTCTAAAAGAAGCGCCTCGGTTTCTGTTTTGGTAATAATAACTTCAAAGGTGTCGATTTGCTTTTTTAAAATGCTTGTCTTGTCGTGCAATTTCGATTCAACAAAATATTGAGAAACCCTTTTTTTTAGGTTTTTTGCTTTGCCAACATAAATTACCTTTTGGCTACGATCCAGCATTCTATACACGCCCGGACTAGTGCTCAAATGCTTTAATTTATCCTTTAATGTTTGCCTTGTCATTTCAATCAGAAATCGCTCGAAAGATAGTAAAATAGCAGCTAAAGTATTTATCACACTCCATGAAAACACTTAACAATATTTTAAAGGCATTCCTTTTAAACATTCTATTTATCGGCGTGGCATTTTCTGCGACCACCTGCCCAGCCCTATCAATCGACAAAAACTACATTTCTCCGGCCACGCAAGCTGAAGCAGTCATTGGTAGCGCTTTATGCGCATTAATTCAGCTCAAAAAAGACGGTGAATATCGTTACCACAATGTACTCGATTTAATCAAAAAACAAGTCATTCCATTTATTGACATTCCTTACACCGCCGAACTGGTTCTGGACGAACACTGGGAAGGGTTAAAGCCTGAGGAAAAAAAGACCTTTAAGGGCGACCTAACAAAATCACTGATTGAAGACTACGTCAGCTTATTAGTTAATTACGATAAATTCGAAAGTATCTACGTTGAGGTTGATAAAAAAATCATTCTCGAAGGTAAAACATCTGAAGTAAAAATATACACCTCTACTGGTAGCGACAGAGAGGTGACTGCAATCACACTAAAAATGATACGCAACAACAGTCGCTGGCGCGTTTACGACTTGGTTTATCAAACCATCAGCATTCTAGAGATTGAAAAAATGAGCTACGGCGCCAAAATTCATCGCTACGGTTTACACAACTTTCTTCAAAAAATTTAATAATGTACAAACTGGTTATTCAAGGTGGCACGCCTCTTAATGGTGAGATTAAGGCGTCTGGCTCAAAAAATGCTGCACTACCGATATTTTTCTCCTCCATTCTCGCAGACGAATCCTTAAAGCTTTCAAATACTCCGCAATTAAGTGACATCTCAACGACGTTACGACTGTTGATGGATATGGGTGCTCATTTTATTTTAGAGGCCGATAGCTCAATTCTCATTGATTCTTCAAACTTAACAAACCTGGTGGCGGATTATTCGCTCGTTAAAACAATGCGCGCCTCAATTCTCTCTCTTGGTCCAATGTTGGCAAAATACAAGGAAGCAAAAATTTCTCTTCCTGGCGGTTGCGCGATTGGCACTCGACCAGTTGACTTGCACTTGAAAGCCCTTGAGGAAATGGGTGCAAAAATTGAAGTAAAAAACGGGTACATTTATGCCAGCACAAAAAAATTAGTAGGCTGTCAAATCAACTTTGACCTGGTTTCGGTCACAGCAACTGAGAATATCCTGATGGCTGCAACTTTAGCAGACGGAGTGACAACTATTAATAACGCCGCTCAAGAGCCGGAAGTAACAGACTTGGTTCATTGCTTGCGAAAAATGGGCGCAAAAATATCCGGCGAAAATACCTCAACACTCATTGTTGAGGGTGTTGATCGTCTCAACGGCACTGAATACAACATCTGTCCAGACAGGATCGAAGCAGGCACTTATCTAGTGGCTGCAGCAATCACTGGTGGCTGCATAACGGTAAAAAACATCCAACCTGATGCAATGCGCGCAGTAATTGGCAAACTGATTGAGACCGGAGCCGACATTCAAACCAATGAAAACTCTGTCAAACTGGACATGAAAGGTAGGCGACCAAAAGCAGTTAACATCAGAACCAGTCCGCACCCAAATTTTCCGACCGACATGCAAGCGCAATTTGTTGCACTTAATTCCATTGCACTGGGTAGTAGTACAGTCACCGAAACCATTTTTGAAAATCGCTTTATGCATGTGCCAGAGTTGTGCCGAATGGGTGCAGATCTCAGGCTGGAAGGTAACACAGTTGTTTGCAAAGGGGTAAAATCGCTATCTGGCGCGAATTTGATGGCTACCGACTTAAGAGCATCTGCCAGCCTAGTGTTGGCAGGCGTTGCTGCACACGGATCAACCACCATCGAGCGTGTTTATCACCTTGATCGTGGCTACGAATCGATTGAAGAAAAATTTAAAATGCTAGGCGCGAATATCGAGCGCGTTCAACATTAACTTTTACAAAAAATATGTTGAGATCTTTGAGTAAAACTTCCAAAATTATGCCTTGTGCAACAATAAAATATTCCACTATCAAATCTAAAATCATTTACACAAAGGTCTCATGCTAACAATCGCTCTTTCAAAAGGCAGAATATTAGAACAAACACTTCCTCTACTTGAGAAAGCTGGTCTTGCCGTCTCTGCTGAAGAACTAAAAAGCAGAAAACTCATTCTTGACACCAATCTTGACGACGTTAAGGTCATCATCATCAGGGCAAGTGATGTCCCTGTTTTTGTCCAACATGGTGCTGCCGACATCGGTATTGCTGGTAAAGACGTTCTGCTTGAACATGGCGCTAACGGACTTTTTGAACTGTTAGACCTGGGCATCGCCAAATGTCGCCTTATGGTTGCAGCAGAGCCGAGTCAAGATCTAAATCAAAGCACTTTAAAAATTGCAACAAAATACGTTAACTCCGCCAAGCAATATTTCCAAGCCAAAGGTCAGCAGGTAGAAGTTATTAAACTTTATGGCGCGATGGAACTTGCCCCAATCGTTGGTCTGGCACATTGTATCGTTGATTTGGTAGATACTGGAAACACACTCAAAGCCAATGGCTTAATTCCTCTTGATCACATTCAAGACATTAGTTCACGCCTTGTTGTTAATTCTGCCTCGTTTAACACCAAGCACACGGAGATTAAAGACTGGGTTACTCGTATCGAGGCTAATTTATGATAGCCAAACTGTCATCTCAACAATCGGACTTCGATGAAAAACTTGCCGCCCTTCTGGCTTGGGAAGGTGTCTCCAATAAAGAAGTAGTATCAACTGTTGACAAGATTATTTCGTCAATCAGAGTCGATGGTGACAAGGCTCTCATTAATTACTCTATCCAATTTGACGGCGTCAATGCAACGTCGATGAATGATCTTACGGTCAGTCAAAGTGAACTAAAAAAAGCCTTTGATACGCTAGAGGCCAAGGAGAAAGAGGCGTTAAGAACAGCCGCTGAGAGGGTTAAGAACTACCACCAAAAACAAACCCAGAAAACTTGGACGTATACCGAGAGCGATGGCACTATGCTTGGGCAAAAAATTACCCCTTTGGATAGAGTGGGTCTGTATGTACCTGGAGGTAAGGCAGCCTACCCTTCTTCGGTATTGATGAACGCCATTCCAGCAAAAGTTGCTGGCGTTGAAGAGCTTATTATGGTGGTCCCAACCCCTGGTGGCCAAGTTAACCAATTAGTGCTCGCGGCCGCACATATTGCTGGTGTTGATCAGGTGTTTACTGTTGGTGGCGCACAAGCCGTTGCAGCCCTTGCTTACGGCACCGAAAGCGTGCCAAAAGTGGACAAAATCGTTGGACCTGGCAACATTTATGTTGCTACCGCAAAACGCGCTGTTTTCGGCCAAGTAGGTATCGACATGATTGCTGGCCCTTCAGAAATTCTAGTCATTTGCGACGGTAACACCGACTCCGATTGGATTGCCATGGATCTGTTCTCTCAAGCAGAGCACGATGAGGATGCACAATCCATTCTCCTATGCCCAGATCAATTGTTTATCGATCAAGTTGAGCAAAGCATTAAAAAACTATTACCGACAATGGATAGACAAGATATTATTCGCACGGCACTTAAAGACCGTGGTGCGCTGATTTGTACTCAAGACTTAGCTGAGGCCATTAAAATCTCGAATACCATTGCACCAGAACATTTGGAGCTCTCAGTTGATAATCCGGAATCGCTGCTTGACGACATCAAACATGCAGGGGCTATCTTTATGGGAAAACACACCTGTGAAGCCCTTGGTGATTACTGCGCAGGACCAAACCACGTACTGCCAACTTCAGGTACGGCGCGCTTCTCATCACCGCTTGGTGTTTACGATTTTCAAAAGAAATCGAGCTTGATTATGGTTTCCAGCGAAGGCGCCAATACTCTGGGAAGAGTTGCTGCAACGCTTGCCGATGGCGAAGGCTTACAAGCACATGCAGAATCTGCCAGATACCGCCTTAACGACTAATTTAGACCGCACTCCAGCCTTAAGACCTTCAAGCACAGCCTCGATAATGTGTTTTGGCGTGAGAAAATCAGGCTCACCAATCTGTAAATAGATCATATCTTTGCCTTGAGCCTCTAAGGTTTTTGCCTTGGCCATCACTTCAAAGGCAGTTTCGGTGCCTAGTCGTAACATTCTTTCAGCAAACTTCAATTTACTCTCTCCATTAACATTATATTGAGCAGGTCAAATTGGAAACGCCTGATAAAAGCCATTGGAGCGCACAATATTAATCGGGCAATCAAATAATTTTGATAGTTGCTCACTGTTAAGCAACTTCTCTTTATCACCATCTGCGACAATTTCACCCTCTTTTAAGAAAATTATTCTTTCAATTTCTGGCGGAATCTCATGCACATGATGGGTTACAAGAATCAATTTTTTGCGCTTGCTCATCAGGCCTCGAATCGTCTCTAAATATTGGAAACAGGCACTAATATCAAGACCACTGGTTGGTTCGTCCAGCACCAATACCTGCGGATCGTGGACCAATGCACGGCCAAGCAAAAACCGCCGTTGTTCTCCTGTTGACATGGACGAAAACTCACGATCTTGCAAATGCGCAATACCCAGCTGCTCGGCAATAGCGTGAGCACGCTGGATTTTTATCTCATCAAAATGTTGATGCTGCCAAATACCATCACTGGCATAAAAGCCCGATAAAAGCACATAAAGCCCGATAGTATCGCCTGAATAGTTTTGCTGCAATGAGTGGGAAACAATACCAAGACGAGAGCGTAGCTCTTGCACATCCCAGCGCTCTTTGCCGAACAGTTTAACGCAACTATTACTAGCAACCACGGGGTAAAAATCACGGTTAATGAGTTTTAGTAAGGTGGTTTTGCCAGCACCATTTGGGCCCAATATGGCAGTATTGCATGCACTGCTAATGTCGAGGTTTAAATTATTAAATACTCTTGTGCTGCCCTGAAACAAAGTGGCATTTTTGATTTCAATAATGTTCTGCATAAATGGACTGAATAATTGTTACCTGCCATTATAAGCCAATAAGCTAATCCAATAAAATTGTTAAAATTTCCTCTAAAGGCTTCTTCTGTTTAGCCGCAGAGGGCACAGTGGCGTCTTCTCTTGGATGCCCCACAGCAAGAATCATCACCGCCCTATTCGACTCAGGCCTTTCGCATATTGCATTTAGAAAGCGCATTGGATTAGGTGTGTGCGTCAAAGACACTAAACCCGCTTGATGAAGTGCCGTAATCAAAACACCCACAGCAATACCAACGCTTTCAGTAACGTAATAATGCTTATATTTTTCACCATTGTCATCAACACCATAACGTTCAGCAAAAATTACAATCAGCCAAGGTGCTTTTTCTAGATGCTCTTTTGTTGCATCTGTACCTATCGGTTCAAGGGCATTAATCCACTCATCGCCGCCCTTTCCTGTGTAAAAATTTTGCTCTTCAACTTCGGCAGCTTGACGGACTCTTTGCTTAATTATTGAATTAGAAATAGCAACAAAGTGCCAGGGCTGCTGATTGGCACCACTGGGCGAAAAGCCCGCAGCTCGAACACATGATTCAATCACGGATAGATCGACTGCGCGATCTGAAAAATGGCGCACAGTATGGCGCTTAGCCATAAGTTTCGAGAATGAAATTGCTGCCTGCAATGCCTCCTCATCACTGAGATCAAGACGATCTGGCAAAGGAATTGGCAGGTAGCTCTTTTTGCTTTTTGTCACAACTTAAGTCTTTCTTTTAAAAAGGAATCAAGTATAACTTTTATAGGGGAACAATTAAGACTTTGCCCGAGAAAATCCTATTTTTGGCATTAACTGTGACAACAACATGCCCGCCAACATTAACCCACAACCCAGAAGACCTCTGGCGGGTAGTTGCTCGTCTAACAACAGCCAACCACCCAGCAAAGCAAACGCACCCTCTAGGCTAAGAATAATAGCAGCATGGGATGAGTGCGCATGCTGCTGGGCAACCACTTGTAGCGTGTAGGCGACGCCTGTTGACATAACGCCAGCATAAAGCAATGGAATAGCTGTAGCAGCAATCATCGCCCATGTGATTAATTCTAGCGAAACAGCAACCAATAAACTCAGAACAGCTGCAACAAAAAATTGCACAATAGAGAGTTTGATCGGATCCATTTTTTTGGCCAAAAAACCAATAATTAAAACGTGACCTGCAAAGAAAACAGCACATACTAACTCGAGAAGATCACCCTTTAACTCTAAAGAATTAGCAAAATTTAAACTCAAGCCATCAGAAAAGCTCAACAAATAAAGGCCGACCAGTGCCATTGTGGCGCCAAGCCATGTGCCCGAGCCTGTTCGTTGGCCAAAAAATAAGCCGATTAACGGCACAAAGAAAATGTATAAACCGGTAATAAATCCAGCCTTCCCTGCCGTGGTATATTGAATGCCCACTTGCTGAAATGCAGCACCACCAAATAACAATATTCCCGCCAAAGAGCCTGCAATCAGCAACTTCTTGGTGGATGTTTCTGCTTTGCCTGATTTTATCGGTTTTTTCGAAAAAAACCATACCACAGGCACTAAAACTAATGCGCCGATAAAGAACCTAATAGCATTGAAGAAATGCGGGCCCATGGTCTCCATGCCCACACGTTGAGCGACAAATGCAAAGCCCCAAATAGCCGCTGCAATTAGCATTAATAAGTCCGCTCTAAGTGCTTTTCTTTCCATGAGTATTTATGTATTGAGTTGAAAATTAATCGGCATTATACTCGCCAATTTGCCCTATAAAATTGAACAATTCTACAAACAAAAACACCCACTGAAGATGCAACTCTCAGTGGGTGTTTTAAGGTGTTAATAATTTAATTATGCGTGTGTATTAGACTTACTAGGATCATAAAATGGCACAGCTGAAATTTCACCAGCACACTCCACACCTTCACCAGAAACAACAACCTTTACACCTGGCATAGAAAACTCCTTCTGAATGTGAACAAGTGCAATGGACTTTTGCAAACGCTCAGACCACACTGGGCTGTTGACAACGCCTATTACTTGACCATCAACCGAAAGCGTTTCACCGCCAGCAAGGCCTTCGCCATAATCAGCCACAAGGCCGGCCATGACAAAGCGCTCATTGCCTTCACGGGCAAACACAGCTTCTTTGCCGCGGAAGTCGCCCTTTGTGCGACAAACCGACCAGCCAAGGCCAACTTCCCAAGGGGAGTGATCCGCCGTCATATCGTAACCAAAGAACAACAATGCCGCCTCAACTCGTACTTTATCTAATGAGTCGAATGAGCATGGCATCACACCCTCACCTACAAGATTATCCCAAACATCACAAACGCTGTCTGCACCAACAAAGATTTCGTAGCCACGCTCACCAGAGTAACCGGTGCGAGAAATTGTACATGGATGGCCAAAAATTTCCGTCTTTTGCTGATGAAAGTAATCGAGAGAAAGCAGATCAATCGGCGTGTGCGCATTCAACAATTCAACAGACTTAGGGCCTTGAACTGAAATGTCGTGCATATCATCATCAAATTCAATGTCAACATTTTTGCCTTGGGCTGAATCTTGCAACATCTCCATGCTCTCACCGGAACCGTGCACTAAAAGATACTCATCGCCGTTGTTGGCAATAATTGCATCATCACATACACCGCCCTCTTCGTTAAGAATGGCGCCATAGGCTGACTTACCCGTGTAGATTTTCTCCATCTTACGAGTGATCAAATGATCAACTACAGACGCTGAATCTGCACCACGGATATGAACTTTTTTGAGTGGCGACATATCAAACATGCCAACATCTTCACGAACCGCGTTATGCTCATCATCGGCATTGCTGTCATACGACCAAGCAGTGCCCATACCATTCCAGTCTTCAAGGCCAGAGCCTAGCGCTTTGTGACGACTGGCTAATTTTGACTCACGTGGTAATTCTTCACTCATAATAATCTCCTAATTTGAAATTAAATAATGATTAAGACCGAACTAGGAACGTTCGGCGCTTAAATAACTGAAAACATATTTTATCGGGACACTAACCATTCAACCACAAAAAAAACAAATAACTGTTATTGGATAATTAACTAATCAGCAAGAGCAAACCGACCCTTAAACTATGTTGTTTTTTCTTGCCAGATGAGTACTGTACCAAGCATGAAAAAACAATGTAACAATGACAACGAAGCCCCCTATTATTGCGTTAGACGAGGGTATTTCACCAAGAACAAACCAAGCGATAATAATTGCCAACACAGTTTCCAAGGGCATAATCATTCCGACTTCTGCGGCAGGCATATATCGCGGCGCAATGACAATCATGCTAAAAGCAACGGCCAATAAAACACCGCTAATAACTATATAGAGTCTGGGCTCTGGCGCTAAATATAGGGTTTCTGCCATAAATGCAGAGATCAGTGCCGCAACCACACCGCCAAGAACATTGGTGGGTATCATGCTCACTTCACGGTATTTTCGTGTCAATGTAAACGTGAAACCCATTATGAAGGCTGTCAACAAGGCAAACAAGTCGCCATTTAAACTTGAACCGCCAAAGTTGCCGCTCATAACGATGTAAATACCGATAAAGACTAGAATCATCGAAGTAAATGTTGCCAATCCAGCTTTTTCCCCAAGCATAAACCAAGAAACTATTGCTATCAGGATAGGAGCTGTACTTATAATAACGAGCGCGTTCGCAATAGAGGTGTTTTGAATGGAAAAAACAAAAGTTGCCGTACAAACACCAGAAAGCAATCCAATCCATACACCTCCACCACCAATACTTCGACAAACTTGAGCCGTGCGTGAGCCGTGCATGATGACAAGAATTATGCTAACAACAACAGCATAAGTTAGGCCACGCCAGAAAACTAATGTCCAGCCATCATTTGCGTCCGCCAAACGAATCAATACCGAATCTGGACTTAAGATAATCACCGCTAAAACAGTGATTAAGATTCCTTTTAAATGCTGTGACATAGTTTTAGGGGTCTCTTGTAAAGAATAAAAAAAAGTGTTATCGGCAATACGACTAGGCTACCCATGTTACCCATCATAACGATGGAGGCGAGCGTCTTTGGTTGTTGTTGATATTTCTCAACCATCATGTGATTAAACACCGCTGGTGGCAATACACTGAACAAAATATGTTGCTGGTAGTGCAGACCCTCAACTTCAAACACGCTAACCATTAACAGTGCGGCAATTAAACCCGACAAAGGGCATACCACAGCACCCAAAACACCCAGTTTCCAATCATCAAAATTAACACCACTGGGGTGCCGAGTGCAACTTCGCCAAAAGCCAGCACAGCAATTGGCAGGCCAACGTTGCCAGTATTATTTAAACATCATCGGCGGTATAAACGTCTTTAAATTGATAGCTAATAGCTTTGCAACAAGCCAAGCAATACAGCCAGATCCCAAGACAATCATTACAGCAGATAGCGCCAGCTCTTGGTAATTTTGTAGATGAGAGGACTCTTTCGAGAGCACTGAAAACATCAGTGCTGGCAAAAATATAGTAATGTTGATCGAGTTAACCGCATCAATATTTGGCTGATATTTAGCCGCATAGAAATAGCCAACCAAGACAATGACCACCATCGGGAAAATAATGCTGAAAATTTGATAAATCATTGATGAATACTGATCAATAAAGAACTAATTTTATCTTAAGCTAGAGAGGTTAGTGTGACGCGCTGGAGGCGTTTAAAGTAAAAAAAACCCTCGGCATTGCGAGGGTTTTTTCATCTTAATTGACTTTGAGTGTCTTAGTTCGCACTGTATAAGACGTCGTTCTTTTCTGTCAAAACACGCAACTTTGAAAAATGACGAAGTGCGAAATAAACACCAAAAACTATGCCGGACCACATCATGTCGCCAGCAATAGTGTTTTGGAAGAATGGGATTGCCATCGTGTAACAAAGCGCCAAACCTGCAAATGTTTTTTCGTACATTGGCGAGAACGCCCAAACTGCAAAGTTTGTTGCAATAAAAAACACCGTTGAACTTGCAAGCGCAGCACCAGCGATTCTCATCACGCCTAGTTTTTTCTGTAAAAAACCTCTAAAGACGATTGGAAACAACAAAGCCATATAAACAACCATCATAGATTTTGAAGCAAACCAATCAGGAGAAAGGTAGCCAAAAGCAAAATAGTCAGTCAAAAGCATCGTCGCAACAACCGCAACAATAGACATGTATCTCTTAACAAAAATAAAACCTGCAAAAAGTGCAATGGCTGCCATTGGTGTAAAGTTTGGTGGATGTGGTAGCAACCTACCAGCAACACCCAAAGCAATCAACGCTGCCAAAATAACTAAATAAGTAAAACTTGAGTTAAGTTTGTGATCTTGTGTACTCATAACAATTCTCCTAATCGTTTAATCAATAAATATTACTCTAGAATCCCGTAAGAATCAAGCTAATAGTTGTGTCCGCATCAAGAATAACGTCTTGCGCACCAACCATTGACATTTCGCCGTTCACCCATAAAGCCCAGTATGTGTTGCCGACAGCTTCTACACCACCAAGTGCCATAATTTGTGGACCCCAATCTGTATCTTTAATGCCCATAGTAACAACTTGTTGAAGAGCCTGAATAGCGTTTAAACCTTTTGCAACCTGTGTGACTACATTTAATGTAATTTGATCGTCAGCAACAATCTCGAGGGTCATTTGAACAGTGTTCGCCGTGGTATCTTCTGCAGCAAGCGAAGTTGTCATTGCTGTAACCGAAACAAAACCGATTACTAGGAATGCGAATAAACTTTTAATTGTTTTCACTATTTTCTCCATGAATGGAATATGTTGATACCAACAACGATTTGATGATTTCGGAAATTTTATATGAATAATTCCAGCGTGTAACCTTTCAGAAGTGATTTATTTGAATCTTTAATATTGATTTTTTTGTTACTTGAGTATTTGGTCAATTAAAAAGGAAACTTCTTACTCCCAAGGCCTGGTACGCCGCCACCCATTTTTGAAAAGTCAGGCATACCCCCTTCGCCTTGCATCTGACCCATTTGCTCCATCATTTTTTTCATCTTGCCGCCACCCATTTTCTTCATCCCTTTCTGCATTTTCTCGAACTGTTTAAGTACCTTGTTCACCTGCTGAATACTGGTGCCAGAGCCATTAGCAATACGTTTCTTACGAGAGCCCTTAATAAGATTAACATGGGTTTTTTCTTTAGGTGTCATCGAGTTGATAATAGCAATCATGTAAACACTCTCGCTATCGCCAATCACCTGGTTTTTAACGCTTTGGGGTAAATTACCCATACCCGGCAACTTGTCCATTAAAGCACCCATGCCACCCATCTGTTGCATTTGAAGGAGCTGGTCACGCATATCACCAAGATCAAAACGACCTTTGATGATTTTTTGCGCGCTTTTCATCGCTTTCTTCTGGTCAACCTTGCGAGAAATCTCTTCAACCAGAGAAAGTACGTCGCCCATACCGAGTAATCGTGAAACGATGCGATCTGGATGGAATGGCTCTAGGGCGTCGGTTTTTTCACCAACACCGAGAAACTTAATTGGTTTGCCGGTAATGTGTCTTACCGAAAGTGCCGCACCACCGCGGGCATCACCATCAGTCTTGGTAAGAATAACACCCGTTAAAGGCAGTGCGTCGGCAAAAGCTTTGGCAGTGTGAGCGGCATCTTGGCCTGTCATTGAGTCTACAACAAACAGGGTTTCAATTGGATTGACCTTGTGTTGTAGAGTTTGAATCTCAGCCATCATTTGTTCGTCAACGTGCAAACGACCCGCGGTATCGACCAACAACACATCATGAAATTGTTTTTGCGCGTGTTTTTTCGCCTCAGCAACAATTTTCTCTGGTTTGTCATTAGTGCTGGACGGGAAAAAATCAACATCAACTTGTTCGGCAAGAATTTTTAATTGCTCAATCGCGGCCGGTCGATAAACGTCGGCACTAACCACCAATACCTTTTTCTTTTCTTGCTCTTTTAAAAAGCGCGCTAGTTTGGCAATCGAGGTTGTTTTACCAGCACCTTGTAGGCCAGCCACCATGACTACTGCAGGGGCTTGAGTCGCTAAATTAAGGGATTCGTTCTCACCACCAATAATCTGGGTGAGTTCTGTTTCAACCAACTTAATAAAGGCTTGAGACGGGTTTAAGCCTTCGCCAACTTTAAAGCCAAGCGCTTTAGTTTGTACTTTCTCAATAAAGACCTTAATGACTTCAAGGGCAACATCGGCCTCTAATAACGAGCGCCTAACTTCACGAATTGCGTCTTTAATATTCGCTTCAGAAAGCTTGTTTTTACCCTGTAAAGCCTTGAAACTATTGGAGAGGCGATCGCTTAAATTATCAAACATTATTTTCTTATTGGACAAAATATCGTATTATATAGCTTTTGCATTATTGATAGTAATTGATGCCCTTTTTGACCATTATTCCATTTGTTGCATATCTACTTGTGGCGCTACTTTTAACCCGCTACTTCACACAAGAAAGTGAGACGCACCAACACAAAACACTGGCTAATATTTTGCTTTTATCGGCCTGTGTTTCGCACGCCTATTTATTAAGCGATTTGTGGCAAGCCGAGGGTGTCTTTTTTGGCCTTGCAAGTAGTGTTTCTTTTGTTGCCTGGGTGGTTGCTGCACTTTTATTCGCCACATCATTTAGCAAACCAATTCATGCGCTCGGGATTATTGTCTACCCCTTGGCAGCAGTCGCCCTGTTGTTTTCACTGGCCTTCCCTGACACGCAAAATAAACTGATAGAAGTCTCCATAGCGGCGCATGTTTTTCTTTCAATTAGCGCCTACGCCCTTTTGGCGATTGCCGTTTGTCAATCGGTACTGTTAAACATTCAGGAGAGGCTTCTGCATGAGCATCAAATTAACAACTTTATTAATAAATTACCGCCGTTACAAACAATGGAAGATTTTTTATTCCAAACTTTAAAAATGGGCTGCTTTTTATTAACCTTATCGCTGGCTTCTGGCTTTCTATTTATTGACGATTTCTTCACTCAAGAGCTCACTGCAAAAACACTATTATCGATAATTGCTTGGGCAGTTTTTGTGGGCTTAGTCGTTGGCCATAAAATATTCGGATGGCGTGGAAAACACGCAACACTTGCTACACAAATTGGCTTTGCAGCACTTGTTTTAGCCTATTTCGGGACTAAGTTTGTTTTAGAGCGACTACTCGCTTAATCTATATGCAAGACGGCAAGAAACGCCTCTTGTGGAATGTCCACTCGACCAATAGAGCGCATCCGTTTTTTGCCTTTCTTTTGTTTCTCAAGTAGCTTTCGTTTTCTCGAAATATCGCCACCATAACACTTGGCTGTTACATTTTTCCTTAACGCCTTGACATTTGTGCGCGAGATGATTTTTGAGCCAATACAAGCCTGAATAGCCACATCAAACATTTGTCTAGGGATAAGCTCTTTCATCTTCACAGCAATTTCTCGACCCTTATAAACCGAATTATCACGGTGGATAATGAGCGCCAAGGCATCAACAGCCTCATCATTAATCAAGATATCCAAACGAATTAAGTCGGATGGTTGATAACGCTCAAAATGATAATCCATCGATGCAAAACCACGAGAAACGGATTTTAATCGATCAAAGAAATCGAGCACCACTTCATTAAGCGGTAGCTCGTAAACAATAGAAACTTGACGGCCCATGTATTGAATATCCTTTTGCACACCGCGCTTATCTACACAAAGACTGATCACCGGCCCAACATATTCATTCGTGACCAAAATATTGGCAGTGATGATTGGCTCTCTAAACTCTGCAATACCTTGAATTGAAGGTAATTTTGAAGGGCTGTCTACTCGATGAATATTGCCCTTGGTGTCCACAATTTCATAAACAACGGTAGGTGCGGTAGTAATGAGATCTAGGTCGTATTCACGCTCTAATCGCTCTTGCACAATCTCCATGTGCAATAGACCCAAAAATCCAATACGGAAACCAAAACCAAGAGCATCGGAATTCTCCGGCTCGTATTGTAGTGCGGCATCATTAAGTCGCAATTTACCCAGTGCATCTCTAAATTTTTCGTAATCCTCACCAGAAGTTGGAAAGAGGCCTGCAAATACTCGTGGCTGTACCGGCTTGAAACCCTCAAGCGGTTCGCTAACTGGATTCTTGCTACTGGTAATGGTGTCGCCAACAGGGGCGCCGTCAATGTTTTTAATATTGGCAATCAAGAAGCCCACTTCACCGGCTTTTAGGCTTTCTGTTTTGGTGCGTTTCGGGGTAAAAACACCGACTTCGTCCACAGAGTGTTCATTGCCATTGGAAAATATTTTGATTTTTGTTTTGGCACGGATCTCACCATCAATAACGCGAATCAGAGACACCACACCCAAATAATTATCAAACCAAGAATCAATAATCAACGCTTTGATTGGTGCATCAATTACACCCTCTGGTGCAGGAATTTTTTCAACGATTTGCTCTAGAATGGCTTCAATACCAAGGCCAGATTTGGCGCTTGCATGCACGGCGTCATGCGCCTCAACGCCGATAACATCTTCAATTTCATCGACCACCCTCTCAGGCTCTGCCGCCGGTAGATCAACCTTATTAAGGACCGCAACAACCTCAAGACCTTGATCAAGTGCCGTGTAACAATTGGCAACTGTTTGTGCCTCCACACCTTGAGAGGCATCAACAATGAGTAGTGCACCTTCACAAGCCGATAACGAACGAGATACCTCATAAGAAAAGTCCACGTGTCCGGGTGTATCAATAAAATTCAGCTGATAAGTTTCGCCATTTTTGGCGTTATAATCCAGTGTCACGCTTTGTGACTTAATGGTAATGCCTCGCTCTTTCTCAATGTCCATCGAATCCAAAACCTGGGACGACATTTCACGGTCACTTAAGCCACCGCAATGCTGAATAAAGCGATCGGCAATCGTTGATTTGCCGTGATCAATGTGAGCAATAATAGAAAAATTTCGGATATTTTGCATATCGATGATAAAATGAATGCTTGTGATTTAAAACCCGCTTATTATATCGTACATGAACAAAATTAATCCAATTACCTGTATCGCCACAAGCGACCTAAAGGTGCAAATTCCAGACGATCAAGGGCGCCATGTTGTGCTCTATTTTTATCCGAAAGACGACACACCCGGATGCACCACCGAAGGGCAAGACTTTACTCGCCTCAACCAACAATTTATTGACCACAATAGCGTTGTTTACGGCGTCTCTCGAGAATCAATCACCTCTCATGATAAATTTATCTGTAAATACAATTTTAACTTTGATCTTATTTCCGATCCTGACGAAGTACTTTGTAATCAATTTGGCGTTATTCAGTTGAAAAAACTTTACGGGAAGGAATATATGGGCATTGTTCGCTCAACCTTTATCATCAGCCCCGAAGGGAGTATCCTTCAGAATTGGGATAAAGTTAGGGTCAAAGGGCACGCTGACGAAGTACTGGAGGCAATTAAAGCGTTATGAGTAATGTTGACTACGATGAAATTGAAAAGTTCGCCTCGTTGGCAGCGCGATGGTGGGATAAAAACTCAGAATTCAAACCGCTACATGAGATTAATCCATTACGGCTTGGCTACATTAAAGAGCACTGCGGTGGCTCGCTTAAAGGAAAACGCATACTTGATGTTGGCTGTGGTGGTGGTATTCTTGCCGAATCTTTAGCTCTCGAAGGCGCCGAAGTTGTTGGTATTGACCTTGCTGAGGCGAGCTTAGAGGTAGCTAAATTGCATTTACTGGAGTCAGGCCTAGATGTCACTTACCAAATGATCCCTGTGGAAGAATTGGCAGAAAATGAGCCTGCATCTTTTGATGTTGTTACCTGTCTTGAGATGTTAGAACATGTGCCCGACCCAAGCTCGATTGTCAATGCTTGTTCAGCGCTTGTTAAACCGCAAGGCGACGTGTTTTTCTCAACGATTAATCGCAACCCAAAATCTTATTTCTTTGCCATTGTTGGTGCAGAGTACATTCTTAATTTATTGCCGAAAGGCACACATGATTACGAAAAGTTTATCAAACCCAGTGAAATTGACCGTTGGGCGAGGCATTGTGACTTGTCGATTAAATCAATGATTGGCATGACCTATAACCCGATTACTAAAATCTACAAACTTGAGAATGACGTCAGCGTCAACTACCTCAGTCATTATCAAAAAACCTAAAAGAAACCTTTGCAAGACCACTCAAAAAAAAGCCCCGAACTGTGTCGGGGCTTTTTTTGGACTAACCAGCTCAGTCTTACAAAACGTTCTCAACCGACACTTCAATCGCGTGCAACATAGAGCGTCCAAACGAACGCATAGTTAACAACACGTATGAATCATCACCGTCTCTGTAGATGACTGTTCCGATGTGCTCCATAATCGTTCTTGAAACACTACCCAATGTAAAGACGTTAGGATCTAGATCGATTGGGCAAATACGCTCAAGAATATCACGACTGCGCTCACCACTAACACGAATCATTGCCCAAGTATCAGACTGATCTGTGTAGTAAGCAGATGGTGCATCGATACGCTCGGCAATGTTTGCCTCAGCATCGTCACCTTCGTAAGCATAATAAGCCATTACTTGGTTTTTTTGCAAGCGCCAAAGCGTAACCGAACCGTCCGAAGACTGCGTCGACTGACCCATTGCAGGGACAGACAAACCACAAGCCTTATTCATTGCCGCTTCGATATTTTCAGCTTCGCCATTTGGCATAGCAATCATGACTAACGATTGATCAACTACCTCTGAGACAGTGACACCATCGAACTCATGTTCAGCACCACCAAGTGGCGACTCTTTTACCATTGTATAATCAGACATGGGCTTCTCCTGAAGTTTTGTCAAAGGGAGTATTATTAAACACGTAGACACTCCCCTTCTGGATCATAGAAGTGTGGGCTACAAATTTCAACCTCGATATCTTGACCTCTTACTAAATCAACTGCACGGACCGTCTCACCTTTACGGCTGTGTCCGCCTTTAATGTAACCTAGGCCAATGTAATGACCAAATATTGGCGAATAGATAGACGATGAAATCCAACCTTGATCGGTAAACGTATCTGGCTTATCGCGCAAGTTAACTAAGTGTGCACCAGCCATTGAATGACCTGCATCCAATAAGGCGCCTTTATTAACCGGCTTGAAACCAACCATTTGCATACGATCATCGCGCTGCATACCTTCACGTAGACCAAGTGTGTAACCAATAAAGTCTTTCTTACCTGAAACCATACCACCCATACCAAGGTCGTAAGCACTTGTTTGACCGTTAAGCTCAGGACCCGCCGCGTGACCTTTCTCGATACGCATCGCACCCAGTGCTTCCGTACCGTAAGGGATTGCATTAAACTCTTCACCCGCTTCCATAAGAACACGAATCAGTGAATCACCGTAACGCGTAGGAACAGCGATTTCATAAGCAAGCTCACCCGAGAATGAGATTCTGAAAAGCCTTGCAGGAATGCCGCCACAAATTGAAATTTCACCAGCACCCATATAAGGGAACGCTTCATTCGAAATATCGTGCTCAGCGTCAACAATTTTCTGCAGTAGTTTACGAGAGTTTGGCCCCGCAACTGCGTACTGTGCATACTGCTCAGTAACAGAAATCATATGGACATCTAAATCAGGCCATAGACACTGATGACAGAATTGCATATGACGATAAACACTGACCGCATTCGCAGTAGTCGTTGTCATTACAAAATGATTCTCACCAAGTCTTGCTGTTGTGCCATCATCCATTGCTATGCCGTCTTCACGAAGCATTAGACCGTAACGTGTTTTGCCGACTGGCACTTTGGCAAAAGCGTTAACGTAAAGTCTGTTTAGGAATTCAGAAACATCAGCACCTTTTATATCAATCTTGCCCAGCGTTGTTACGTCACAGATACCCACAGATTCACGTGTTTGCCTAACTTCACGATCCACTGAATCACGCCAGAAAGTTTCACCTGGTTGAGGGAACCACTGCGAACGATACCACATGCCAACTTCAACAAAAATAGCGTTCTGCTCAGCAGACCATTTGTGACTCGGTGTATAGCGCGTTGGATAGAACTCCATTCCACGTCTTCTGCCCGCAAACGCACCCATTGCAACTGGGTTGTATGGTGGGCGGAAAATCGTTGTACCAGTATCTTCAATTGATTTGTCCATGTTATCAGCCATAATGCCAATCGCAAGAACGTTTGCTGTTTTTCCTTGGTCTGTTGCCATACCAAGTGTTGTGTAACGCTTAACGTGTTCAACCGATTTAAAGCCCTCCTGATTAGCAAGCTTAATATCTTTCGCCGTTACGTCGTTTTGATAGTCAACCCAAGCGCGGTTTTTGCCGCTTGGAACGCCCCATTTTGCACTAACGTTGTAAGCAACTGAAGCTGTCGTAGCTGGCTTAGAATCGCCAGTTTTAAAACCAAGATCTGCTGCAACAGAAGAGCCTTCGTTATGGCCCTCAACAATTGCGTCCGCCAATACCATTGTGCCTTTAGCACGACCAGCAACTGACATACCAACAGGTACTGAAGAATCTGGCAAGAATGTTGCAAGCTCTTCATTCCACTTAGGAATGCCACGATGGTGACACGTCAAATGAAGGTTTGGATTCCAACCGCCAGAAACGGCTAGTGTGTCTGTATTGATTGTCTTGCCATTTGAAAGCGTAATTGACTTGATAGCTCTACGACCCTTAGTATCGGTAACATCTGTACCCATAAAGATCTCAGCACCTTCAATTGCCATCACTGGATCAATTGAGCGTGAATCAATCACCGCTACAACTTTCACGCCTTTATCAGTCAAATCTTTCGCTGTTTGCCAACCGTCGTCATTGTTTGTGTAAACACTAACGCTTTGACCGGTTGCAACCGCAAATCTGTTTAGATACGTTCTAACAGCACTCGCCATCATAATGCCTGGACGATCGTTATTACCAAAGGCAATAGCTCTTTCCGTTGCACCCGCACAAAGAATCGTACGTTTTGTGTATATGCGCCAGTTTACTTGACGTGGCTTATTGCTATCGGCTCTCGCCTCGTCTGCTCTGTTTTCAATCGCACCGTAAATACCGTGGTCATAAGCACCGAAAATAGTCGTGTCAGCCATTAGCGTGACGTTGTCCATCGCAGATAGTTTTGCAACCGCTTGCTTGGCCCACTCACTGCCAGACATGCCGTTAATTTCATTAGTTTCCGAATTTAATCGACCACCCATGATGAAATCTTCGTCAGCAAGAATAACTCTAGCACCAGATTCGGCAGCTGTCAGTGCAGCAGACAAACCAGAAGCACCCGCACCAATGATCAAGATATCGCAGTAGCGGAAGCCCTTATCATAAGTGTCTGGATCTTCCAACATAGAAAGCTTACCCAGTCCAGCAGAATGACGAATTGCCGGCTCATAAAATTTTTCCCAAAAGGCTTTTGGCCACATGAAGGTCTTGTAGTAAAAACCTGCACTTAGGAATGGCGAGAAGAAATCCGTAATTGCCATAAAGTCGAAGCCTAGAGGACCTCTATGGTTTTGAGAGTTGGCTTCTAAGCCGTTATATAATTGTGTAATCGTAGCACGTGTATTTGGCTCTTTGTAAGCGCCGTGACCGATTTCCATGATGGCATTTGGCTCTTCTGAACCCGCTGTTACGATACCACGTGGACGGTGGTATTTGAACGAGCGTCCTACTAAATGCTTGTTATTTGCAAGCAACGCAGAAGCAAGCGTGTCACCTTCATAACCTCGTAAAATTTGGCCATTGAAAGTAAAGCTTACAGATTTAGTTTGGTCAATTAGACCGCCATCGATTCTGTTAATTTGACTCATTTTGATCGACCCTGTGCTCTTGAGACGTCTTGAGCAAGCTCAACACTTTTAATCTCATGTGTTAAAGTACAGCGAGTAACAACTAACCAAGATTGGTCACCTTGTTCGTGGTACCAAAGTTCACGGTTGTCACCAGCAATATTTTCTCTAATGTATAGGTACTGATAGAAGTCTTCAGCGGCTTCTTCAGATTCCCAGTTTGTTGGTCTATTGATAAGATCAGCAGATCCTAAATAAACAAACTCCTCAGAATCACGAGGACCTAACAACGGATGGTTTATTATCATAGTCTTATCCTCTAATGTAGGTTGGGTTGTGCGCCAACACCCTTCTCATCAATCATTTCGCCGCGTCTGAAGCGATCTAGACGGAAAGCTGTTGCAACTTCATGAGGCTCGTCGGTTGCCAATAAATGCGCATAACAATAACCACTGGCAGGTGTTGCCTTAAAGCCGCCATAACACCAGCCGCCATTAAAGAACAATTCTTGAACGTCAGTCTTGTCAATAAACGGTGAGCCGTCCATAGACATGTCCATGATACCGCCCCACATACGCAACAATCTAACACGACCAACCATAGGCATAATCGCCATACCGCCAGAACACACATCTTCCACAACAGGTAAGTTACCACGTTGCGCATAAGTGTTGTATGCATCGATATCACCGCCAAAGACGAGGCCGCCTTTGTCAGACTGTGAACAGTAGAAGTGACCCGCGCCAAATGTTATAACGTTGTCCATAACAGGCTTAAGGCCTTCAGTTACGAATGCTTGCAATACATGAGATTCGATTGGCAAGTTAATACCCGCTTTAGCCATTACGCGACTTGACGAACCAGCAACACAAACACCAACACGGCCAGCTTTAATATCGCCTTTTGTTGTTTGAACACCTAGACACTTGCCGTTCTCGATATTAAAACCAGTAACTTCACAGTTTTGGATAATATCAACACCAAGATCACTCGCACCACGAGCATAACCCCAAGCTACGGCATCGTGACGAACCGTACCACCACGAGGTTGTGCTAACGCACCCTGAATTGGGAAGCGAGCATTGTCCATATCAAGGAAAGGGTATCTTTCCTTAACTTCTTTTTTGTTCAAGTACTCACAACCGGCATCCGCAAATAACATTGCGTTACCACGACGCATAAAGGCGTCACGTTGAGCATCCGAGTGAATTAAGTTCATAATTCCACGTTGAGATACCATTGCGTTGTAGTTCAAATCTTGTTCAAGATTCTCCCACAACTGCATAGACATCTCGTAAAAAGGCTCGTTACCTGGCAAAAGGTAGTTTGAACGAATAATGGTGGTATTTCTACCAACATTACCGCCACCAATCCAGCCTTTTTCAAGTACGGCTATATTAGTAATACCGTGATTTTTTGCCAAATAATAAGCGGTCGCCAAACCATGGCCACCACCACCTACAATAATAACGTCATAGCCGTCAGCCTTAGGCTCAGCATCACGCCAAGCAGGCTCCCAACCTTTGTGCCCCGTCAAAGCCTCTTTCAAGACTTTGAAGGCAGAATACTTTGTCTTGCTCACAGTTTAACTCCAAGGATAAGGGCTGTTTGATACTGGGTGTAATTTACCCTCTTTAAAGCGAGAGAATCTGAATGGCTCAAGAAGCTCTTGCTTCTCGCCCAACAATTCTTCAGCAACTAAACAACCAACACCTAGCATTTTATAGCCATGGTTAGAGTCAGCAATAATTGTTACGTTTTCGTTATAAGTATCAACAACTGGGAAGCTGTCAGCAGTCATACAACCAATACCGCCTGAAGCCTCTTTATGGTAACTGTCCATTGTGCCTTCGAAACGCTTATGACAATGCGCTAGTGCAGAAACCCACATTTCAGGGAATTCTTTAGAGGCAACAAATTCTGTGCTTGCTGGACCGTAAGGGTCGATTGCTACTTCGTCTACTGGCGTAGGAACTTTCCAAGGGGCTGCGCCACCTTGAATGCCACCAAAGCCCCAATCCGGCTTGTAGTAAATACCCCATAATTGATCAGTAATCAATGAACCATCAACAGTCGAGTACAAAGGCGCATCAGTATCAACGTGCAATACTGGTGGAACTTTACCGTCGTTAGTAACTAAAGTTTCAGGTGGAATTTCAAGAACACCTTCTTCAAGCTGCCAGAAAACCCACATGTCAACGTTTTCATGAACGTTACCGTCTAAGTCTTTTAGCTCAATTTGTGAAGGTAGGCCAAGCATTGTCCAGAAGTCACGAACCCATGGACCTGCACCGATAACTAATTTATCACATGCGATTGTGCCATTGCTTGTCTCAACTGCTGTCACTTTTTGACCCTCGCCTGCAGAAACAAAACCTGTTACTTCAGTGTCAAGAACAATAGTTACGCCCAGCGCAAGAACTTTCTTAGAAAGGCCTTCCATTGCTTTGACGTTGTTTGCATAACCACCTGGCTTCTCATGAAGAACCGAAGTAATGCCTTGCGCTTGCCAGTCATCAAACATGTTAAGCATGTATTCACGTGACTCTTCTTCACCTTCAATGAAAACACTTTCGTAACCGATGGCTTGTTGCTCTTTGTGAATTTGCTTTACGTCTTCACGCATGCTTTCACAAGAAATTTGCATGTAGCCGTTTGCGTGGTAGCTGAACGCCTCTGGATCGCTTTCCCAAACACTTACTGAATGCGCCATTAATTTACGCATTGCTGGTTGGAAGTAGTTGTTACGAACAACACCACAAGCGATACCTGTAGCACCCGCTGCAATCTCGCCAGCTTTGTCAATAATAACGATACGACCATCAATGCTTTCGCCTGCTGCCGTTAAATTTTCGGCTAAACGCCATGCTGTTGATAAACCGTGGATACCGGCACCGATGATAACGTATTCGGCTTGACTTGGTAATGACATACTATTTCTCCTGTTGGATTGGTTAGTTGAAAAAATAAAAAAAATACTAAGACCTAGTAAAACCTTACTAAATCTATTAAGTTAAACTTATGAAAATTTTAATAGCACTATTATCTTGTAAATGAAAGTACTGGACTCTAAAAATATTCACACTGAGATGAAATCATTAGCAGAAAATTCACTTACCTCTCTTTCTGTTGAATTCATATTATATTAACAAAAGCTCAAATATTGACTTGGTCGTCATTGTTGAAAAAGCCGTTTTAAAGCAGAATATAAGATCACAGCCCTGTTATTGCGAGGGAAAGTATAGCCGCCAAAAGCAATATAGCTAGCAATTAAAACAAAAAGCAAGTATACTTGTATTCAACATTATAGGTAGAGATCATGTCACGCAGATACTATAAATTACCGCCGTTGACCTCTTTGGCAACTTTCGAAACAGCAGCACGTCACCGAAGCTTTAAAGGCGCCGCCGAAGAACTAGGAGTTACCCCCGGTGCAGTCAGTCATCAAATCAAGTTTCTTGAAACCGAACTAGGACTCTCACTCTTTGACAGAAAACACCATGGCAACAATCTTACCGACCACGGTGAGTCATTATTTGCCGTACTCCAGTCCAGTTTTTCTGCCATCTCCTCCACATTGGCCAACCTTAGAAGGTCGGCTAATGATCAAGAGGTCACTATCAGCGCAACAACAGCTGTTTCTGGCTTGTGGCTAACACCGCGTTTATCGCAATTTTGGCGCGAACATCCAGAAATTCCAGTTAACCAACACGTTACCGACAATCCAAACTCTCAAGGCATAGCTGTTGATTTGAAAATTTGCTACGGCTTTGTTGAAAATGAATCAAACCAAAAGCACACCCTGTTCCACGACGAATTAGTGCCTGTTTGCAGCCCTAAATTTGCCAAAGAAAATCCAAATCCAAGCATTGAAGGGCTGGCTCAACTTCCTCTTATTCACTTAAGGGCGAAAGATAAAAACTGGTCGAATTGGTTTTCTTGGTTTAACGCACTAGGCTATAAAGGAAAAATTTCGCACGGCACCCACGTCAATAACTACATGATCGCCTTGCAAGCGGCAAGTGACGGCACCGGTATTGTTCTTGGCTGGAAGCACTTGGTTAAGCCAAAAATTGATAGCGGTGAATTGGTAATCTTGGGAGACACCGCCATTCCAGCACCTTCTGCCATTTATATCATGAGTGAAAAAGAAGAATTACTGCCTGAAAATGTTAAGGCGCTAAGAGACTTCCTCCTCGCCAAACCCTAGGCAGTCAACTAACAAAACCTTCCTTGAATTAATTTCAATTTTTTTGAGGAAATTAATTGGCAGTGTTTATTTCGACTTAATTGTATCATGTCGTTTTTTTTATTCGGCAATTTTTCTATGTCTGAAATACCGCTAACTAATATTGACGCCACCCTTAATCCAATCGAGTCGGCAAGGGGCCTGCCAAACGAACATTACATCAGTGATAGTGTATTTGAAGAAGAAAAACAAGCCATTTTGTTCAACAACTGGTCGGCCATTGGTTTTGCTAAAGACATCCCTGAAGCGGGAGACGCCAAACCCATTAACTTTGTCGACATACCACTTTTAATGGTGCGTGATAATGATGGCAATGTCAACGTCTTTCAAAACACGTGTCGTCATCGCGGCATGATTTTAGTGGATGAACCAACCAAAATCATCGGTGCCATACGTTGTCCGTACCACTCTTGGTGCTACGAACTGAATGGTGACATGTTGGCAACGCCTATGGTGGGTGGTGTAGAGTGTAATACCCATGAAGCAGTTGACCCTTCAGAACTTGCCCTATTCAAAATTCGCTCTTATGTCTGGCAGGATGTAATTTTTGTCAACATCAATGAGAATGCAGCAGAATTTGTCGATTATGCTGCAAAATTAATAACTCGCTGGAAAGAGTTTGAAAAACCAGTTTATCACGGTGGTGCTGGCGCTTATTTCACCCTTGAAGTTGACACCAACTGGAAGCTAGCCGTTGAAAACTACGCCGAAAGTTACCACTTACCCTTTGTCCACCCAGAGCTTAATATCACCTCCAAAATTGAAGATCACTATCATATTGAAGAACCGGGGAATTTCTCTGGCCAAGGCTCTCTTGTCTACCAACAACTAAAAACGGAGAATGGTGATGTTTTTCCTGACTTTGAAGGCTTAAGTGAAAAGTGGGATACCGGCAGTGAGTACATTTGCGTATACCCCAACTTACTAATGGGTGTTCATCGAGATCATGTGTTTAGTATTATTCTCGAACCCGTGGGAACAAGTAAAACCATTGAGCACGTTTCAATATACTACACTAAGCCAATTGAAGAAATGCAAAAGTTGGGCGCCCTGATGAATTCCAACGCTCGCTTTTGGAGGACAGTATTCATGGAAGATGTCGGTGTTGTCCAAGGCATGCAAAAAGGCAGACATGGGTTAAAATTTGACGGTGGTAAATTTTCACCAGTAATGGACGGCCCTACCCACATATTTCATCAATGGGTTGCCAACAAAGTCAACAACTACAGAAAGGCTTAAATCATGAAATCATTTTTTGACAACAACACCGCCCTGAACTTTGTTGCTGGCGAATGGCAAGGCGGTGACAACAATCAAAGCATTGCTGTTGAAGACCCTGCAACGGGTGAAGTCATTGCCTATTGTGCACTTGCATCAGGCAAGAGTCTCTCTCAAGCATTACTGGGCGCAAGACAAAGTTTTGAGTCTGGCGCAATAAAAGACTTGAAGCCGGTGGAACGAGCCAAACTGCTGACAAATATTGCCGTCGAAATTCGAAAGCTTGTTGACGAGGGTGGTGAGCTATTATGCAAAGAAAGCGGAAAAACACTCAGCGACGCCAAAGCCGAATTTATTGAAGCTGCAGATTACTTTGATTATTACGGCGGCCTGGCAGACAAAATTGAAGGCAAATCGATCCCATTAGGCCCCGATTACATTGACTATACAGTTTATGAGGCGTATGGAATTTCTGCGCAAATTGTACCTTGGAACTTCCCTGTCTCACTTGCAGCGCGCTCACTAGCTCCTGCACTTGCTGCAGGAAATTCAGTTATTATCAAATCGCCTGAACTCGATCCACTAGCATTGGCCTCACTGGGTCTTGCAATCGAGCGAGCCGGTGTGCCAAAAGGCGTAGTATCCATTCTTAATGGGGTGGGTGCAGATTTAGGCGCCAAACTCGTCGCTTCCAAGGACATTGACCAAATAGTGTTTACCGGATCAGTTCCTACGGGACAAGCTATTTTAAAATCAGCAGCCAACGAAGTTGTGCCGTCACTAATGGAGCTTGGTGGCAAGTCCGCAGGTATCGTTTTTAAAGATGCCGATATTGAAGAAGTTGTCGACAGTGTTAAATGGGGTATTTTCTTTAATGCTGGCCAAGTATGCTCAGCTATGTCAAGACTCCTTGTTTGCAAAGAGCGTTATGACGAAGTGCTTGAGCGCTGCATTAAACTTGCTGAAAATTTAACCATTGGACACGGCCTAGAGAATCCAGATTTAACGCCAATTATTTCAGCGCAGCAATTAGAAGAGATTGAAGTCAAAATTACTCAAGCAAAAAACGAGGGCATAACTGTTGCAACAGGCGGAACTCGAATAGAAGGCTGTGGAAACTTTATGGCGCCAACAATCTTATCCAATGTGCCAGCAAAAGCTCGTATCGCCCAGGAAGAAATTTTTGGGCCTGTGCTATGCCTTATCCCTTTTGAAAGCAGTGAAGAGGCAATTCGCATTGCTAACGACACAGAGTTTGGCTTAGTCGCTGGTATTTTTACCAAGAACCTCTCACTCGCCCATAAAACAGCAAGCGCCTTAAAAGCCGGTCAAGTGTTTGTTAATGAGTGGTATGCAGGCGGAATGGCTACGCCTTTTGGTGGTATTGGAAAGTCAGGTTTTGGCCGAGAAAAGGGTGTTGAAGCACTATACAACTATGTGCGCACCAAAAATATAGCTATTAAGCTTTAGAGGCTTTTCTAACAACCTTTTAATGCTCAAAATTAAACGTGGCGCATGATACATGCGCCACGTTTATTTAAGTCTTTAGAAAAGTTAAGCGATACCTAACTCCTCTTTTCTTTTCTTAGACCAAACCTGGATAAGATGATCAACCGCAAGACCAATAAAGGCCACACAAATACCCAGCATCAAGCCAACACCAATACCTTCTTTGTGTGACAATGCACCTAGGATAAACTGACCCAAATCATCGGTACCAATAAAGGCACCGATAATGATCATGAAGAGTGCAAAGGCGACACACTGGTTAACACCCAGCATAATATGCGGGAAAGCCAATGGAAATTCAATCTTAACCATTCTTTGTAACTTGGTTGCACCGGACATATGACCGGCATCAACTAATGATTCCGGGACACTGCGCAAACCCTCAATCGTGTAGCGAGTTGGCGGAATAACCGCATAAACCATCACCGCAATCAAAACGGCAGTGTCATTAATTCCAAACAACATGATTACAGGAATCAAATAAATAAACGATGGCAATACTTGAAAGGTATCACAAACTAGCAAAATAAATTTTGTGGCACGCTTATTCTGGACCGCAACTGCACCAACAATTGTACCAAGAATTACTGAAACAACTACTGCAAATGTTGCCATGTACATTGTAATTAGCGCCCTTTCCCACCACTCGGTCAGAGCAATAAAGGTTAAGAAACCAGTGATTACTAATGCTGAGCGAATACCGCCAATAATATAACTCACACCAGCAAACAAGACAAAGGTTGCAACAACAGGCATTGCAAGGAAGCCTCCCTTCATTGGCATTAATACTTCCTGTAATAACCACTTGTTGAATATTTTGATATCTGTTGTCCAGTTACTCACCATCCAGTTAACGCCGCCCTGCCAAAATGGCTCGGTAGTAATGCCCATATTATGAGGGACTAGAGAAAAATAGTTTGTAACGCCGTGCTTAATTGGGCGAATGGTTATATCAAAAACACCCGCCAAACCAAGGCGAATACTATCGATCACACCATCAAGGAAGCCAAAGAAAGTACCACCAACCATTTCTTGACCGACCCAAGCCAAAAGGCAAGCAAAAAAGAAGATGGCCGCAAAAAGAAAGCCTGTTTTGTGACGTTCAACAAAACTCAAGTCGGCAAAATAATCTTTTTGTTTATTTGCCCAAGCAAGAGATAACCTGTCCAAGACTACGGCAATAACAACAATACATACACCCAACTCTAGAGCTTGGCCAATCCTAAGTTGGTTTAGAGCCAAGAGAAGGTTAAAGCCAAGTCCCTTGGCACCAATTAGTGATGCAATAACAGCCATTGCCAAACACTGCATTATTACCTGGTTAACGCCAATTAAGATATCGTATCGGGCTGTTGGAATTAGAACTTTGAACAATAACTGGAAATTAGTACAACCACTCATTTGACCAGCCTCTAAAACCTCTGGTGAAACCTTTTTAAGGCCCAAAAGTGTCAGACGAACCATTGGCGGTGTGGCAAAAATGATTGTCGCAATAGCACCCGCATGGTCGCCCAAGCCAAAGAACACGATTACAGGCACCAAGTAAGAGAAGTGTGGCATTGTTTGCGCAACATTTAACAAAGGCGTTATCGCTTTTTCAACCCCTTTGCTCTTGTAAGCCAAGACACCCCAAATAACACCCAAAATACCTGAAATTGGTGCAGCAATAAGAATGAACGACAGCGTTTCCATCGCTGGCTCCCACTGGCCAAAGATTAGCAAGTAAAAACAACCAAAGCCCGCCAACATTGAAAGACCGAAGCCCTTAAGTCTGTAGCCCAACAGAAACGAGCCGGCAGTAAGAACCGTCCAAGGCAATGCAGGAATGCTTGCATACCAGCTCCCCTTGTGCTTGCCCATCCAGTCCCAACCACTACCGGTATCGGAGAACCAGGCGGCTACATTAACGATTGTCTTAAAACCGCCCATCATGATTTCACGAAGGAAAGTTATCAGGAACTGAAGGCCGTCGGCGAGCGATCTAGTGATAACTCTTACTAAAGCCCATTCATCGTATTTCTGACCTCTTGCATTCCAATGATCAACCAACAAAAAGTCAAACATCAGAAATTGGCCAAGCTCATGAATGAGACCTGGGAGCTCCCAAAAAGTGGTGGTGGTAATTTCGTCAGAGAACAACCAATAAGCCAGTGTTGGAGCAAGAATCAAACCTATCAAAATACCAAAAAAACCTTTAGAGAAAAACTGCCCCCAATTATTTGCAAACCAATTTCTTTGATCACTTGACCTAGTATAGCTACTGTACAAAAGAGCAGTAGACGCCACGATAGCAACTAGCCAATATACAAAAGAAGTGCTTACAGCAGGAGTCCAAAATGGTATTTCAGGCACCCTTACCAATTGAGGTGGTAGCTGCCAACTAAAGATCATTCTAATTGACTCAACAAAACCAACTGAATCCTCAATATGTCCTTTTTTAACGGCTTTAGCGAAACTATCGCGCTCAATCATTAAATCGTGATACTCTCCAGTCATTGAGACTAGCAGAAAGAAAACAATTAAGATAAGGCCAAACTGTAATAACTTAGGGCGTTCAGTTAAATAATTTAAATAACTCATATTTTCTACCTTTGGGTGTTACTCTCAAGTGAGGCGCTCTTACCAAACAGCACGTGAATGACTTTATCTCTATGCAGTAGACCAACAACGTTATCATTCTCGTCAACAACAGCAACAGCCTTTTCTTCACTCAAAACAGCTTCTGCAACGGTTTCAATGATTGCATCAGCAGAAACCTTAAGATCACTAAGATCAGCTTCACTATCCACAGGATCCATCACTGATTGAATTTTAAGCACCTTCTCTCTTGGCACTTCTTCGGTAAATTTACGAACGTATTCAGTTGCCGGATTTAGTACAATGTTTGCCGGGGTATCAAGCTGTTCAATAATACCATCCTTCATAATCGCAACACGATCAGCAAGACGAATTGCCTCATCGAAGTCGTGTGTAACAAATAGAATCGTTTTGTTTAGTACTGCCTGAAGTCTTAAAAACTCATCCTGCATTTCTTTACGAATCAGAGGATCGAGTGCTGAGAATGGCTCATCTAAGAACCAAATATCTGGTTCAACTGCTAGTGAACGTGCAATACCAACACGTTGCTGCTGACCACCCGACAACTCTCTTGGGAAATAATTCTCACGACCAGTTAAGCCAACAAGCTCAACCATGTCCATTGCTCTCTGCATGCTATTTTTTAAACTACTGCCTTTAACTTGCAAAGGAAAGGCGATGTTTTCTATTACGGTTTTATGGGGTAATAAGGCAAAACTCTGAAATACCATACCCATTTTGTTTCTACGGAGTTCAATCAACTCCTTTTCGTTCATTGTTGTAACATCATCACCATCGATATAAATATTACCGGCAGTGGCGTCTGTTAATCTTGAAATACAGCGAAGAAGGGTTGACTTTCCAGAACCAGAAAGGCCCATAATAACAAGCATCTCCCCTTTTTCAACCTCGAAGGAGGCATCATTTACACCGACGACGCAGCCTGCTTTTTGAAACTCTGAAGCATCAACATTACCACCTGAGTCCTTTAGCATTTGGTCGGCACTCTCGCCAAAGATTTTATAAACTGAATCGCACTTAATGACGGCTTGATTTTGAACAGACATAATTACTTCCTAAAATATACTTTATTGCAAAATATATGCACTTACAAACATCTAAAAAAATACCCTAAACCCCTCAAGCTTAGATAAGACCCAAGGGGTTAGGGTACCGAGTAAACATTCTTGCACTCAAAGCACAAGAATATCGGCATCTATTCTTTCTTTATAAGAAAGCGCTCCACACGTCTTCATGATCGGCTAACCACTGTTTAGCAGCAGCTTGATGATCCATCTTTTCGATGTCAACTAGAGCAGCCATTTGACCGATGTCTGTAGTTGTGAATGACATCTTGCTAAACGCAGTGTATGCAGCTGGGTGGGTATTAGGGAAGTCTGCGTTAGCAGCTTTCTTCAACCAACCTTTCGGTGAACCACAAGAACCATCACCACCGTCTACAGTACGACAACCATCTGTGTACTCAGGGAACTCGATGAATGTGAAACCTTCAGCATCCGTGAAGTTAGGCGTCCAGTTAAAGATGATAGTACCACGACCTTCAGCTTTAGCAGAAGCAAGTTCAGCCCATAGCGCATCAGCACCACCAGCAAACTTAACAACATAGCTATCACCTAGACCAAGTGCGTCAATACGCTCAGGCATCAAGTCACCGTGCCATGATTGTGGACCCTCTAACCAACGACCTTTACCACCAGAATCTGCTGTAGCGAATACTTCAGCACAGTCTGCTAGAGCTTCCCATGCAGGAAGGCCTGGGCATAAGTTTTGATCGATAACCCAAGTAGGTACACCCATCTCTTCAAGAGTTGGAGCAGCGTGAGTACCAGCGTCAATTAGACCGCCTTTTGCCATTGCATTGTAGAATGACGCACCAAAGCTTGACTGCCATACTTCATGAGAGATAGTAACATCTCCAAGACGAATCGCTTCGTATACACCTTGAGAGTCTGCAGAAACGTATTCTACGTTATTGCCCATGCTTTCAAAAATACCACCAATAACGTAAGCCATTACAACTTGGCTTGACCAGTTATGAGTTGGAATTTTAATTGGCTCGCTTGAGTCAGCTAGAGACTGACCTGAGACAGAAGCCAAAGTCATTGTTAAAGCAGCAACAGCCGCTTTAGAAGTGAACTTGTTCATTTATTTCTCCTTTATAGTTCATTGGTTTTTATATTTTCTCAATAACGAGAAAGCTAATAAAACCAACTGTTAATGCGGTTGTTCCGGCAAAATTGCCAAAAAAACCACTCCCACAATCTTAGATTTAGTTACGTCTAAGAATGTTTCTTTCCCGGAGGACTAGCACTACATTCTAACTCTAGTCTTCTCAGGGTCATAAAACGGAAAGCGCACAACTGTTGCTTCTAACCTTTTATGATGTCCATCTAATTTGCCCACTTCAACTGCAGTTCCAATCTCGGATGCTGTAGTAGTAATTCGGCACAAGGCAATGTTCTTTTTAAGTATCGGTGAACGTGTTGCGCTTGTAATGTGTCCTACTTGTTGCTTGCCAATATACACACCATCTCCTGGTGTTGCAACTTCATTTTTAGCTAATTCTAACCCAACAAGAGCCCTCTGTGGAGAATTCTTACGGAGCATTAATGCTTCTTTACCGGAAAAATCATCCTCTTTGGTCTTCAATGGAACGGCAAAGCCAATGCCTGCCTCAAACGGATCAGTTTGATCACAAAATTCGTAGCCAGCAAATATCAAGCCCGCTTCAATACGTAGCATGTCAAGTGCATTAAGGCCTACTGGGCAAATGTCAAATTCTTCACCTGCCTCTGCAATTGCATTCCAAACCGCCTCACAGTCATCCGGATGGGCAAATACTTCATAGCCGAGTTCACCAGAGTAACCGGTACGAGATAGCATAATTGGAATACCAAATTCGCCACCAATACGAGCAAAAGTAAATCTAAACCACTTCAATTCATCTACGGTTGTTTGTGTTTTTGCGGTCCAAATAATCTTTCTTAACGTATCGCGACTCTTAGGCCCCTGTACAGCGACGTTTTGTAATTGATCGGTCGATGACTTAACGAACGCATTCAAACCCTTCTCTTCGGCAATTTTGCGAAGGTATTTACCGCCACTTCCACAACCACCAACCCAGCGGAAGTTATTTTCACAAAGCCTGAACAAGGTTCCGTCATCAATCATGCAGCCATTTTCATAGCACATTGCCGTGTAGACAACTTGGCCAATCGCCATTTTGCGAACGTCTTTGGTAATTGCATATTGACACAACACTTCAGCATCAGGGCCATAAATTTCGAATTTTCTCAAAGGGGAAAGATCAATCATTGCAACACCTTCACGGCACTGCCAATATTCTTTGATTTGACCCAAGTTGGTGTAATCAAGTGCCAACCAGTAGCCATTGTATTCTGTGAAATTCCTCGTTAATTTAGAGGTATTTTTGTGAAATCCTGTTTCTTTAGTCATAGTCGGTATGGTTTGTGGATCGGGTCTAAAATCGATACCTTGGGAAAAATTATTATCCGCATCATAAACTCTGACGTGGATGTCCGTTGGGTTCCAGTTGTTAGCTGGAGAAGTGTCATCAGGACAAGCCGATGAAACGCAGACTAAATCCGTTACCGCACGAAGTAGGACAGAATCCCCCGCCCGCGACCATGAAACATCTGAATCCAATGTATGGCACTCTAAAATATTGGTGTTAAAAAAGAAATTGACAGCAACCCAATTCTTACGCGCCGCAATACCATGTTCACTCAATGTCCGATTAAAGTTCTCAGTACAACTAATATGGCCTGGGTAGCCACGATCGTCGTAGTATTTAGAATTACAAGCCAAGCCAAATGTGTCGTGCCTGCAAACTGTGTCGCGAATCACTTCAATATACGGCTCTGAATTTTGATTATAAAATTTATCATGCACACCAGGGGCTGGGTAACTTGACAACATTAACGATCTTGTAACGGTTGGATCAAGTGTTAACTCTACGCCATTTTTTAAATCCTCAACTGAAAAAGCTTGAAAATCTGAACATTGCTGCCCTTGAACGTCAATGATTTGAATGTATTGACCGGCTTCAACTGTGTACGATTTGGCCGAGCTGTGAGCAACTCTAAAATCTTGGAGTGGCTTAGCCAGAGGTTCTGGCAAACGATCTTCAATGCTTTTCGGATTTGCGCGAGTGACATTAATCAATATTTCCGTTGGCGTCGACTGCTGATCTACAGGCATCACGCCACCTTTAGCATCAAAAACGCATAACGTGTCTGCATCAACTTGAAAATTTTGTCTGGAATCAGACGGAGACAAATCTGCAAATAATTCTGCTGTATCCGTTGAGTCTGTGTCGATTTTATTAAACTTAAGAATTGCCTTAAGCATATTTGAAGAATCATCATAAACGAATGATGATTGTTTTGAATTTGGTGCGCTTTCCCAATTAAGTGAATTAATTGCGGAACTGCCTTTTGTGTCAAACGCCAAAACACTACATTTTTGGTCGCCTTCAACATCAATAATTTCAACTTGATCGCCAATCTGGAGATCAATTAAAACCGCTTCTCCACCGTGAATTTGGTACGTTTCACAGTTTTCTGCGTATTTAATTTCTGTTACTCTCATTCTAAATAATTTTTAAGGTCGGTTAAAGATTACTTGTCTTACTCTATTTATACTGCTTCTATCTTTAGTTACTGAAATACAGTTTACTTTTATTTTTGACTGTATTTATCTCTTTTAACACACTCTTTCTTCTTATTTTTTTTGCTATTAACCCAACTTCTTAATGAAACTTTTATTATTTACTACTGTGGATTTAAATGAACCCTACCCAGTGCTCTAAACAGACAAGCAAGTAAAATTGCAGTCAGTTTTATAAACACGCCACCAAAAAAGTTATTTCAACGCTGACCATACCGTTTCATTAGTAGATGGGCGAGGTGTTAGCGTCATACATCAAGAGCAATGCCCGATGATGGCGCTTAATCTTTATTGGTGCCAAAGTCATTAAAGAGTGGGGGGGTGTATGTTCATTGAGGTGGGGAAACAGGGTCAGAATCAACATAGTAGTACCGGTTCAAGGTATGACGATCTATATGAACTGGCTCTGAAGTGTGGCTTTGAAAGACTTCTTATTGCCATTGAGATTCTTGATATGTTAGTACTGATATTTTAAATACTCTAAAAGACATATTTATCTTGATCAGCAAAATAAAAATTATCAAATACAGACCTCATAAGAGAGAATTGAAACTGTATTTTTAGTTATAACAGCATCCCAGGGGGGAGGGGATGCTGCCAAACTAAGGGGAGAAGAAGTTACTTGAGCAAGTCAAACAACCTCTTCACGTTCCCTAAAAACTCACTTACCTTAGAACTTACGGTAAGCTGCGTTTAAGTCAACCATTGGATGGTTTTCAGACATTTGGAACTTAATCAACAGTTCACGTGCAATCATGTCACGCTCTTGCTGGTTATTTGGAAGTTCAATTGTGTCAGGAATCGTAACCCAGCCGTTGATATTTCTATCAAAAACAGCCGCTTGGTCTGCTTCATAACCCATATGAACATCTTCCAACCAATTAAGATCTTTCCAGCCCATTTCGTCAATGTAATCTTGCAAAAACGGGGTGATAAAGTTAAGGTCTGGTACAAGGTTTACATCATATCTATAACCGATATGCTGGCCTGTCATTTCCTCATGGCTTTTATCTAGAGAGTCAATCTCAATAAACTTTTCTTCAGTACTCATGATATCTCCTTTCTTAAAAACGTGTCATGTCTGGACGACCAACCGTGTGCTGAGAACCTGCGATAGGTACTTGTGCACAAGCTGAAGCTTCCATTGTCAATGCAGCTAGATCTTCTGGCTCTAATGAGTGTACATTAGTCTTACCACAAGCACGAGCCATCATTTGACACTCGATTGCTAGTGTGTGTAAGAAGTTAAATACACGCTCAGCAGCTAGATCTGGGTCTAGACGCTTTCTAAGCTCAGGATCTTGCGTTGCAACACCAACCGTACAACGGCCAGTATGACAGTGATAACATTCACCAGCTCTAACGCCCATTTCACCTTCGTAGTCGGCTTCAGGAGTGTCTCTGTTACAGTTAAGTGCCATCAATGCTGAGTGACCAATCGCAACCGCGTCTGCACCAAGTGCAACTGCTTTAGCTACGTCACCACCATTACGGATACCACCAGCGTAGATAAGAGTGATTTCACCACCCATACCAACATCTTCAATCGCTTGACGCGCTTGACGAATCGCAGCAATACCAGGTACGCCAGTTTCTTCTGTTGCAAGGTGGGGACCCGCACCAGTACCACCTTCCATACCGTCGATGTAAATACTGTCACAACCGGTTTTAGCAGCCATACGAACGTCGTCGTATACACGTGCAGCACCTAGTTTTAACTGAATTGGAATCTGACCGTCTGTCGCTTCACGAATTTCTTCGATTTTAAGCGCCAAGTCATCCGGACCTAACCAGTCTGGGTGACGTGCTGGAGAGCGTTGGTCAATACCTGCAGGTAGTGAGCGCATTTCCGCTACTTGGTCTGTTACTTTTTGACCCATTAAGTGACCACCAAGACCAACTTTACAACCTTGTCCAATGAAGAACTCGATCGCGTCAGCAAGACGTAAGTGGTTAGGGTTAAAACCGTAACGTGATTGAATACACTGGTAGAACCATTTGCTTGAGTAACGACGCTCGTCTGGAATCATACCACCTTCACCAGAACACGTCGCTGTACCAGCCATAGTAGCACCACGTGCTAGGGCTGTTTTCGCTTCATAGCTCAATGCTCCAAAACTCATACCTGTGATGTAGACTGGGATGTCTAGCTCAAGTGGTACTTTGGCGTTTGGACCAATGATTGTTTTTGTTAAACATTTCTCTCTATAACCCTCAATAATGAAGCGAGTTAGGGTGCCTGGCATAAATGTCAAATCGTCCCAAGTTGGAATCTTTTTGAATAGAGAGAAACCCCTCATTCTGTAACGACCCAAATCAGACTTGATATGAATATCATTCATAACCTCTTTAGGGAAGATAAAACTTGATCCTAATTTGGCTGTATCATCTACTTGATTGCTCATAATATTTCCTTTTTATAATTTAGTTAGAGTTAACGATTAAAGGGCTACCTTCTTCTCATGAGCTTCTAACTTATCGTAGTTCCAAAGCATTTTGCCAGAAACGTACTTGTGCATTTTTTCAGCGCCATTTGGAGACTTAATGCCATACAAATCTAACTTAGAAGATAAGTAACGAACATCTAGTTCTGTCATTTCACCTGGAACACAGTCAATACCTAGCTCCTCAACTTCACCACCAACGTAGATTACGCCGTCGTACATTGAGTCACCTAAGTTTCTTCCTGCATCACCACAAACGATCATACGACCACGCTGCATCATGAAGCCAGAGAAAGCACCTGTATTACCACCAACGATGATCGTGCCACCCTTTTGGTCAATACCAGTACGTGCACCAACACTACCTCTACAAACAAGGTCACCACCACGAATAGCAGCGCCGAATGTAGAACCAGCATTCATTTCAATAAGAACAGTACCAGCCATCATGTTTTCTGCACATGACCAACCAACACGGCCTTTAATGTGGACGTTTGGACCATCGATCAAACCACAACCAAAATAGCC
>CAJVZH010000011.1 GCA_913020715.1 uncultured Gammaproteobacteria bacterium | reverse complement strand
CGATCACGACGATCACGACGATCACGACGATCACGACGATCACGACGATCATAACCAGGAGTATGATTACCATCTTTGGCTGGATATTAACAATGCTAAATTGATTGCTGAGCAAGTGGCACAACGCTTAATCAAGCTCGATACAATCAATGAATCAACCTACACCAGTAATCTACAGGTGCTTAATGCCAAACTACTAAAATTAGAAAAAGACATAAACCTAAAGTTGGCAAGTGTTGGTGTAGTAAATTTTGCCAATTATTCAGACACACTGCAATATTTTGAAAAATCTCACAACCTGAGTCAGCCCATTGTTATCACCCCTTTTCACGGCTCAAGGCTAAGTATTCGCGCTGTATTAAATGCCAAAAAATTAATGAGGCAGCAACAAACAAAATGCCTACTACACACCAACCAAGTTAGCGTCAAAAAAACCAAGATTCTAACTGAAGACATGCCTATTAAACGCGAAGAGATTAGTGTCCTAGGCAATGAATTAGAAAGTGGCTCTAACCAATATTTCAAACTAATGAATAATCTTACGTCACAACTTGCACAATGCCTTCAATAAGACCAAACTTCAACAAAGCAGCATCGCAATACAACGCCCACGCAGCCTTACAAGAAGAGGTGGCTTTCCGCCTTTCGGAGAAGCTTAACGTCATTTCTATAGACCCTATAGTAATGATAGATTTAGGCGCTGGCACAGGCCTCTTAAGTGAAAAATTATCCAAAAAGTGTCCAAAATCACATCTGATTTGCGTTGATTTTGCCCAACAATCTTTAAGAGCCAATACTAACAACCACAATGTCTGTGCAAATGCGTACCAATTACCCTTCGCCGACAAAAGTGTTGATTTCATTGCCTCAAGCCTGATGATGCAGTGGTGTACGGATTTAAAGGGTTTATTTGAGGAATGTCACCGAGTACTGAAACCAGGTGGGTTGATGCTTTTCTCTACATTTGGGCCAGACACATTAAAAGAGTTAAAGCGCAGTTGGTCAGTTGTTGATTCTGAGCCTCATGTTAATTCATTTACCGATATGCATGATGTGGGCGATCAGATGCTACAATCAGGCTTTAATAGCCCAATTATGGAGATGGAAACCCTAACACTTACTTATGATAAAGCCGTCGACTTGATGCGTGACTTAAAAGGTATTGGTGCACAAACTGTGCACAATCGCTCGAAATCCCTAACTGGGAAAACGAAGTTCAAAAAGATGATTGAGATGTACGAAAGCTTTCGCAATGAGGGAAAGCTGCCCGCAACATACGAAGTTATCTATGGGCACGCTTGGAAAAGTGAAAATTCCCTTGGCTCTATCGCACTCGATAGTTAATTTAACTAGCTTTTCTCTAATTTAACCGCGGTTCCGCAGGCAAACAATTCTGCCGAGCCTTGTAGCACTGTTGATGTTGTAAATCTGACACAAACAATGCCATCAGCACCCATGGATTTTGCGTCAGCAATCATTCTATCGATCGATTGCTCCCTAGACTCAGCTATCATTTTTGTATATTCAGTAATTTCTCCGCCAATCAAAGTGCGTAAACCCGCAAGAATATCTTTGCCGACATGCCTCGCACGAATAGTATTACCCTTTGCAAGGCCAAGCGTCTCGATAACTTTGTAATCTGAAAATGTGTCTTGTGTTGTAACCAGCATTTTAACGCTCCTTTTATTTTTTAACTACTCTTGAATAATGACCATCTTCTTTATTTTTGAGGCGCTCAACAATAACCTTAATAATCAATAAAGCAATACCAATAACGCCAGTAAGTGCAGATAATTCCAAGCCGCCAATCTGAACAATTTCCAAAGCCGTCAGAACCCAAGAAATTACAGCGACACCTAAGAGTACATAAGCCAACTTTTCCATACCAACCCCCATAACATGATTAACCCATTCTACACCAAACTTATACATTTAAAAACAACTGATCACCCACTTCAACCAAGGTCATTTGACTAGCGACTCTAGAAATAATTGCATTCTGTCCAAAAATTGCACTTTTCTCATCACCACTCATATTCAATTTAATTAATGTTGCAAGTGGCTCCTTCGAATTCCTCACAACACCGGTATCTTGCTGGATTGTTACAATTTTGCAGCGAGTACAAGGCTTTTTCATAGCGAACCTATAACGATCATTCACCTCATCAAGAAAATATGAAGTTTTTTTTTCTAAACAATCAAGCCCATCAACAACAACATTTGAGCGAAATCGATCCATCGTTACGACCGATGCACCATCTAGTATGAGGCTCGTATTCAGACAATCAAGACTTGCATTCGAGGTAATTAAATACGGAAACTGATCCGAAAAGGCGCTTTGTGCTTGCTCAGAATGCAAATACTCATCTGGAACTTCTCGCCTCTCATTTGGAGAAAACCTAACCAACCTTAAACTTGACCCCTTGTATTCACCTAGATGACGAGTAAGCCAAATAGACGCCTCCTCTCCTTCATCATACGCCTCACAACGGTCTTGCCATACTGTGGCTTTCACCAATTTTTTGTGAGAAAAATTCAACGACATAACCAGGGGCTTCGAATCTGGGTAATACAGAGTGAGCTTAGTAGAATCAATCTCCACTCTAATTGTTGCCATAGATTCAATTTGACGCTGAGTAACAAATTGATAATCACTATCGGTAATCATCCACTCTCTATCATACTGAAAGCCATTTGAACAAATTTTAGCCTTCTGAAGTGAAATACCCGAAAGGGATTTAACCGGATAAATAAATAACTGCCTAATACTGATCAAACTAGTTTTAACCATTGCATATAATTTGACGTATATTTACATAAAAAAATAAACTGGCTCACATATCAATTGACACTGCAATCACTTAGACTTAAGCTGTCAGCACCCATGATTGTGTGGCAAATCACAAATCACCATAATTAGTTGAAAAACCAGGCGCCTCATCTTCAAGATCTTGGATGGCAACCTCAACCTCATGAATGGCATTTTTGAGTTCGCTAATAATGTAATTTCTATCTCTAGTAAATGGCAGTTCATCGATCAAACGGTCAAGTCGACCACGAGCCAACCACGCCTTATGTCGCGCCCATTCAGGGAACAAAACATCGTGAGGATCGACAGCTTTAATATCGGAAAAACGAGAGGGGTCATGTGAAACTGTATCAAGTGTCACGTAACCATTTACCATTGTTATGCGATCATATACTTCCTTTAATTTCGCACCACGATGGACAACCATTCCACCTTGCATAACTACCATATAACCAGGGCCAGGAAAATACGGGCTAACGATTCGGTCTTCAGGGATCGATTGACCACTACTCTTAATTTCCTCCATCTCAGCCTTTGTTCCAAAAAAATATTGAAACTCGCCACCCACCTGCTCTCTGGGATCTGAAACCATTAGGACATAATCCAAGCCCAAGGTGTCACTATGCCATTTATCCACCGCTCGATCTAGGTCATCTGGGGCGTAATTACAATGACCCAGATGCAGAGGAACACTATGTGGTGCAACTGCAATGCCGAATATATCTGAAAGAAATTTTGAAACTTTTGGACATAAACACAAGTCTCGTAAAAATCGGGATCGATACACACCTCCACGCAACATGTATTGAATTCTCACGCCACCTGTCACTGTGTATTGCCTTAACTGCTGAACAACATCCATTAAGGCCGCCACACCTGCTTCTGAAAGTAGTCTAGCAATTCCAGAAATTCCGTAGTCTGTAGGGCATTCGGAAACCTCAGAATCACTGTAACCTAAATCTCGTAAAGACAGTGACTCTGTTGGATATTCTAATGCCAAATGTATATCTGAATCATAAGTCGGCTCATCAGCCAAATACTGATACCCCTCTGGCAAGGTTTTTGGAAATGCAATCGGCTGATTTATTAGTTTTTTTCCCATTTCGCATCAATCCACTCAAAAGTCTACATTGTAATAGAACTTAACAAAATCTCCAAGAGATAAATGAATTCTACTGCTTGAGTCGATAGCCTGTTTTAAACATCCAAGCGACAACCGCAAGGCAGGCACTCAGAAAAATCAAAATCATCATTAAACTAGTGCCAACACTGACGTCAGAAACCTCAAAGAAACTCCAGCGAAAACCACTAACCAAATACAGCACTGGATTAAACAGGGTGACTTTTTGCCAAAACTCCGGCAGCATGCTAATCGAATAAAAGCTGCCGCCCAAAAAAACCAGAGGGGTAACGATTAACAGTGGAACCACTTGCAGCTTTTCGAAATTACCCGCCCAAAGACCAATGATAAATCCAAACAAACTAAAGGTGATGCAAGTAAGCACAAGAAAAGATATCATCCATATAGGGTGGGCAATTTGCAGCTCGACAAAGAAACTGGCTGTGATTAAGATGATAACAGCCAAAATGAGTGATTTGGTTGCAGCTGCACCTACAAAGCCAATCAACGCCTCATAAAACGAAATAGGCGCCGAGAGAAGCTCATAAATTGTGCCGGTAAATTTTGGAAAGAAAATACCGAAGGAAGCATTAGAAATGCTTTGTGTCAGAATGGAGAGCATAGTCAGGCCTGGCACAATAAAGAGGCCGTAAGAGACGCCCTCTATCTTATCAATACTAGCGCCAATTGCCGCACCAAAAACAATAAAGTACAGTGCCGTTGAAATTACTGGAGAAGCAATACTCTGAAACAAAGTCTGCCAAAAACGCGTCATTTCATTGACGTAAATCACCTTGATTGCACGGAAATTCATGTCACCCCCTTACCAAATCAACAAAAATATCTTCAAGCGAGCTTTGCGAAATTTTCAGATCTTTAAATGCTAAGCCCGCTTTGCTAATTGCTTGCAAGACGTCGGCGATTTCTGCACCATCCCCTGTGGGATCGTAAGTATAGGTGACTGAATAGCCATCTTCCGACACGTCAAGATCAAACAACGATAGAGATTCAGGGATAGACTCAACAGGTTCACTCAATTCCAAAAGAAGTTGTTTTTTACCAAAGTTCACCATCAGTTGGTCTTTCTCCTCAACCAATAGCAACTCACCGTTGTTAATGACGCCAACCCTATCAGCAATCTCTTCAGCTTCCTCAATATAGTGTGTGGTAAGAATAATGGTCACACCTGAAGCGCGAAGTTTACGAACAATCGCCCACATGTCTTTTCTTAACTCAACATCAACACCTGCTGTCGGTTCATCTAGGAATAATATTTTTGGCTCATGCGATAATGCTTTAGCAATCAATACTCGACGCTTCATGCCGCCAGAGAGCGCCCTTAATTCGTCATTTTTTTTATCAAAAAGAGATAAATCTTTCAATAACTGTTCTAGATAAGCCTCATCCTTCTTACAACCAAACAGTCCACGACTAAAATTAACAGTGCCCCAAACCGTCTCGAATGCGCCAATCGTTAACTCTTGTGGCACCAATCCAATAATCTCTCTTGTCTGACGAAAGTCTTTAATAATATCTTTACCAGCGACAGTAACGGTACCAGCACTCGGAGAAACAATACCGCAAATCGTAGAAATAAGCGTTGTCTTACCCGCCCCATTTGGCCCCAACAGAGCGAGAATTTCACCCTCTCTAATCTCTAAAGAGACGCTCTTTAAAGCCTTAAAACCTGTTTCATAAGTTTTACTTAAACTATCAATGATGATAATTGGATTCATAATGCTGAATGGTATTAGGTGTATTTAATTTGTGCTTATTTTACTCACAGCAACCTTGCTCCATTCTCGATTTCACCATCAGGCATTGCCAAAACAACAAAATTGTCCTTACGATAAAAACCAAGAACTAAACACTCACTCATAATTGGGCCCACTTGTTTAGGTGGAAAGTTAACAACTCCCAGCACTTGCCTGCCGACAAGTCCCTCCTTTGAATATAGGTCTGTTATTTGCGCACTAGATTTTTTCACCCCAATTTCATCTCCAAAATCAACAGTTAAGATGTAGGAGGGATTTCTTGCTTTTGGAAAATCTTGCGCAATGACTACTGTACCGACCCTAATCTCTACTTTTTCAAAATCTGACCAGCTAATTTCTGTCATACACGCCCCAAATTAAAACCACCGACGAACTTTTGCCTTGTAAGCTATATAGTGCTCTCTAAAATTAAGCTCCATTGCCCTCTCTTCCGGAAGGATTTGCAGTAAATTCGTCACAGGAACAAACAATATGGCCAATGCCAGTGAAAAACCATTAGCTAAAAACACACCCCATGCCAATAGCGCGCACAGCATTCCTAAATACATTGGGTTACGGGTGTATTGATAAATTCCCGTTGTCACAAGCGTTCCAGCTTTTTCAGGCTGAAGAGGGTTAACCGTTGTTTTGGCCTTAGCAAAAGATACGACAGCCAATACTACAGATAATGCCCCAAAAAGGATGAAACCTGTTGCCACTGATATTCGCACAGTTTCACCAAGGACAGATCTTGGAAAATACTGATCGGCGACCCACATACAAAAAACAAAAGATGCTGCCAGCATAGGTGGTGGAATTTTTGTTTCAATCCTTTTCAGCATAATTAGTTACAAAACAACAAAGATGGGCCGGTTATTCTACCTCTTATCTTAAACAAGCAAGTCCCTGATTGATCTCTCAAGTGCGGCTGTGAAGCCAGAATCATTTCCCGGGTTAGCGGCACAATGTCCCCAAGGGGAGTTATAGACCCTAAGCTCCGCATTCGGTATGAGTTCAGCTTCAATTTGATTGTCTGCCGGCGGAAAGTACAAATCCTGAGTGCAAGGCATGATAATTGTCTTTGCTTTAATGGATCCGAGCGCTTGATGATAATCACCGCTATACAGTGGCCCAACACTTATGTCGCCTGCTTGCCAAGTGTCTAACTTTGCCAACAAATTGTTGGCGTCCCAGTTATCAGCATGGTCTTTCTCCCAATCAAGAAGTAATGCTTCAGCTGACTCATAACCGATCTCTTTAAACAACTCGTCTCGATAAAATGTTTGCGAAAACGCCCAGCCCGCATATACTCTTGCAAAAGCTTTAAGGCCAACAATCGGTTGTGTTTGGTAGTTACCATTATTCCAGTGTGAGTCTGCGCACAGTGCGGCTTTCACACCCTCTAAAAACACATAGTTATGGATCGAGGTTTTTGCAGATGCACAAAATGGCAAAATGGCATTGACAAAATCTGGATATTGCGCCGCCCACTGATAGGCTTGGCATCCAGCCATAGACCACCCAGTAACAAGCGCTATACTCTCAACCTCTAGATGTTCGGTTAATAATCGATACTGACAAGCGACATTGTCCCAAAGACTTATTTTAGGAAAGCGAGAACCATCTTGCGGTGCCGGAGTATTGCTCGGCGAAGACGACAAGCCATTGCCAAATAAATTTACTGATATAACAAAATGCTTGTTTGGGTCGATCGCCCTTCCTTCGCCAAAAAATCCTTCATTCCTTTGATGAGAACCGGTATAAAAAGTTGGCAAAATCACAGCGTTATCTTTGTTGCTGTTTAGTTTTCCATAAGTTTTGAAAGCTAAATGCGCATCGAGAAGTATTTCGCCCGAAAGCAATGTCACATTTTCTAATTTGTACGTTTCAAAATCCAGCATACCAAATACGTTTTATCGACCACTCTTTAGCAATCTAAGGTGTTATCACGCTCCCATTGCGATAAGTGGTAAGTGTAATCATCCCAATTTTTTTTCTTTAATTTAACATAAGCATTGATTAAATCATCGCCCAAACACTCTCTAAGTGTCTGACTTGAATCAAGTAGTCTCAGCGCGTCCAATAAGTTGTTTGGTAGTCGTTTATAACCCTCCAACTTTTCAGTTTGTTCGTACATGTTAATATCTAGAGGTGCACCAGGATCCCTATTAGCAGCAACGCCCTCAAGACCGCAAGCCAATATTCCAGCCTGCATCAAATATGGGTTAGCAGCCCCATCCATAAGACGTAACTCAAACCTACCAGCATCGGGTATCCGAATCATATGGGTCCTGTTATTACCGCCATAAGTTATAGAGTCAGGCGACCAAGTGGCGCCTGAAAGTGTGCGGGGGGCATTAATTCTCTTGAAACTGTTTACAGTTGGATTAAAAATTGCTGTAAGTTGGTCGGCACTTTGCATAATGCCGCCCAAGAACTGGTAAGCGAGAGAGGACAACCCCAAGCCGTACTTACCATCATCGCCACTAAATAGGTTTTCCTTGCCTGATAAATCCCATACTGAAATATGAGCATGACAACCATTGCCGGTTAGGTGGCTAAATGGTTTGGGCATGAATGTTGCCCTCATACCGTGTATTTCGGCAATAGACTTTACCATAAACTTAAAAAAAACATGACGATCTGCCGTTTTCAATGCGTCATCAAAATCCCAGTTCATTTCAAATTGACCGTTGGCATCTTCATGATCGTTTTGATAGGGGCTCCACCCCAGGTCGATCATTGCGTCACAGATCTGCTTAATCACAGGGTATTGTCGCATTAGTGATTGTTGATCATAGCAAGGTTTATTTTGTTGATCTTTGCTATCTGCAATATTCGAACCATCTTCGTTGATTAAATGATACTCACACTCAACACCTGTTTTCATTCGAAAGCCTAAAGCTTTCGCCTTATCAAGTTGGTGCTTTAAAGCCACCCTGGGTGACGCTTCAACAGGTTTGCCGTCCATATACAAATCAGAAGCCAACCAAGCAACTTCCGGTTTCCATGGTAACTGAATAAGGCTTTCTGGGTCGGGAATAGCAAACATATCAGGGTGTGCAGGCGTCATATCCAGCCAAGCCGCAAAGCCTGCAAAGCCTGCGCCATCTTTCTGCATACCGTCGATCGCTCTTGCGGGAACAAGCTTCGAGCGTAGATGACCAAACAAGTCAACAAAACTAATCAAAAAATACTCAATTCCGCGTTCAGCGGCCACTTGTGAAAGATTGATCGACATCACATACTCCTTTATAATTAAATTTCAAAGAAAATAACTGACTAGTAAACTTTAGTACAGCCTGAGGTACTCTTCAACCTCCCACTCAGTTACCGCTTGATGGTATCGATCCCATTCATCCATTTTGTAAGCAAAAAATTGCTGCATCATAGAGTCACCTAAAACTTCACGAGCAAAGTCACTCTGCTGAAGCTCCTCCAGCGCCTCTAAAAGATTACGTGGCAGTGAAGCAATGTCAGCTTCTTTGATCTCCTTTTGACTTAAAGAGTACAAATCCAAATTCAAAGGTTTTCCTGGGTCAATTTTATTTTGGATACCATCTATCGTTGCTGCCGTTGTTAGCGCAAGTGACAAATATGGATTCATGCACATATCCGCAGCACGATTCTCAATGCAAAATCGGTTTTGAGGCAAACGAACCATGCATGAACGGTTGTTATCTCCATAAGCCATGTGGGTTGGCGCCCAAGTGACTGTACCCCCTTCAAATCCACCCACTTTAGGCACCAAGCCATTATAAGAATTAACCGTTGAGCATGCGACTGCTGTAATCGCATGACCGTGTTTTAATATGCCGCCAATCGCATAGTAGGCCTCCTCTGAAAACTCGCCATCCTTACCTTCGAGGATATTGATAGCACCATTTGTTTCAGTCAAACTAAAGTTAATATGGGCGCCAGAGCGCCAGTCACCAATTGTAGGCTTTGGCATAAATGTAACAAACATACCGTGGTTTTTTGCAATCTCTTTTAATAAGACGCGTAAAAAAACTAGCCGGTCAGCCATTTCAAGAACATTGGTGTAGGTAAAGTCCAATTCAAATTGTGAATAAGCACCTTCAGCAACAACATCTTTGACACCCCATCCAAGGCCGTTCAGAATGTCGATCATTTCACCTAGAAAGCCCATTGACTCAATGCTATATTCAGCATCGTAACCAAATGCCTGACGACGTGGACGCAGACCTTTGCCTGGCAAGGGGTCGTCATCAATGGCTTTTACAGGTTTACCATCTTCCCAGCGCATTGCTATAAATTCTGGCTCAATGCCACAGAAAGCCTTATAACCAGCATCCTCAGCTCCCTTAACTGCACGCTTAAGTGTCTGCCTCGGGCAAAGATTGTACGGCTTGTCTTGCCACCACAAATCAGCAAAAACCCAGGCGCAAGTCTTGTCCCAAGGGCAAATCACCAGACTATCCAAATCAGGGAGGGGAATTTGATCAGAGTCGGCCGGCCCCAATTCGGGAACGAAAGATATCGAATGAACCGCAAATTGCGGCCCTTTGCCAGCGCACAATGCTTCAAACTCACACATTGGTACAGGCTTTGTTTTTGGTATCCCAAGCAAATCAATCCAACAAGACAAAATGTATTTAACACCTGCCTTCTCAAGTCTCTCTTTGGCCTCGTTAACGCGAGCCTTTGATGGCAGGGCATCTGCCATTGATGTTGGGTATATATCTGTCATATTTTCTCCTGTTTACTTGTGTTTACATAAAATTAAAGTAATTCTTGTGACTTTAATAAGAACTGATTCTTAAAAGTTGCCAGCCCCTTCATTACTTCAACATTACTAATATCGTCTTTATTAAAACAATGTGTATCCAAAAAACGACACAAAGTATCATCTCCATCAGAGACAATTTCCACCAACAGGTCGAACCGCCCTGTGATCCAGATAATAAAAACAATTTCATTGCAATTTTGAAGTCGCTCAGCAACTTCGGTTGGGCTTGAAGTAGGTGCAACCTTAATGCCAAGCATCGAATCCGTCGCATAATTAATAGCTGAACGGTCAACCAAGGCTTTTATTTGCAAGACGCCAGAATCTTTCATTCGGTTCACACGATTTCTTACTGTGCCTTCTGAAACATCCAATTTTTTTGCAATTTCCTTGAAAGGCAGACGACCATCGACCTCTAGCATGCCAATAATTTGCTGATTTAACTTGTCATCTAAGGTGTCTCGTGTCGGGATGCGCAACAATTGATCTCCATCATTCATCTCAGACACGTGGTTCAAGGTTGTTGGGGGGTTGCTTTGATTGGTCATCTATAGACTTTAATTCTGCGGCATATCTTCAGGATCAATGCCCGGCACAAAAGTGATACCGGCCTGCTGCTTCCAATCATGAGGATAGGCCGCATAAAAAATCACGCATTTTTCATCACACTCGTAAGCGATATGGTTATCTTTCGGAATGTAGAGGACATCTCCTGGTGAACAAGTATAGGACTCACCATCACAAGTCAATCTGAACTCACCCTCCATACAGTAAATAATCTCATCACAAGTAAGATCCCACGGGACCGACACTTGATTCAAGAAATTAAGTCCGCCACACATTGTATCACTAACGTTACTAGTGACAAAAGGCTTGATATAGGACTTGCCTGGCTCCAACGTGTGAAGGCGGTTCTCAATATCACTAAATTTATATAATTTTGGTGTTTTATCACTCATCGCTCTCTCCTAATTAACTTAAGTTAATGGTTTCATTTAATTCAACAACATAGCCATCTGGGTCCCTCAAAAAGGCTAAAATTCTTGTTCCATGGCTCATCGGAGCCGGGGCTGCTACAACTTCTGCACCCTGCGCAGTTAAGTCGTTGAAGGCCTGATGAACGTCAGGTGTTTCAATGCAAAGATGGCCCCAGCCATTACCCTTATCGTAGTGATCTTCTTGATCCCAATTGTGAGTTAACTCCAAGGTTGGAAACTCCGCCTCTGGACCATAGCCAATAAAAGTATTGGTATAGCGGCCACCCGGGTAATCGGTTTTTCGCAGTACTCGCATCCCCAAAATATCGCAATAAAAGTGGATAGACTTATCTAAATCCAATACTCTAATCATGGTGTGTGCCAACCTATAATTTGGTTTTTTATTTTCGTTTGACATTGTTAACCTCCTAGTTTTGTTTGTTTTTTTGTATTACCGCTGTTGCAATCATAGCTTGAAAGGCGTGAACACTATCCTCCCAATGGGGAGATAAAAGGCCGCCCGACGCCGCAACTGGTGACGCTCTACCGAGTTGCATTCGTTCGCAAATCGCGTGATCTTCTTTGTGCACATCCCACCATAATTTTTTTAGATCTTCCACCTCTGGTTCAGACAATGATTGACTTTCAGTGGTATAAATCACTCTTTTCTGTGCTGTGTGTCCAGAATCCACTGGCACACTTAAATACACCCCGAGTTGATCTGGGAAGTAACGTCCAATAATAAAATTTGGAAAGAGCGTTAAGTAGCGAGAACTTACCGATAATGAACCCTTAACTTGCTCACTGTCATTCAAATCTACAGCACTTCCAAGGCACACGTCATCAACAATTGTATAATGATCTTCTAGGGGCTGATTGGTTGTGGTTCGATGAACAAATTGAACGTGATAAGGCTCGATGAAGTTCTCCATTAAGAATTTCCAATTACATGACACCTCGCCAAAATTTAGGGCTGCTACTGGTGTAACTTGATTAAAGTTTATGCCATCCAAGTGCTTAATCAATGGCTTCGCATACTCTACAAATTCTGGCGCATCACCACTTAAATTTATAAAAATCCAATCGTGCCAGATAGCCAGTCTAATAGACTTAAGGCCATGTTTAGACATATCAAAACCTTCCGGCTGGTGCTCTTTACCTCCAAAAAATGGTGTAGCGCACAGATCGCCGTCTAAATTGTAGGTCCACGCATGATAAGGACAGCACAGCATTGAGCCGACATTTGTTGGCTCATCAACTAGTTTTAAGCATCGGTGCGAACAAGCGTTATGAAACGCCCCTATATCACCCTGCGTATTCTTGATTAGAAGGACTGGTTTGCCGGCAACTGTCACCGGTTGTGTATCGCCAGGCTCAGCGAGTTCGTGAACGAAGCCCACAAATACCCAATTATCTGAAAACAGTGTATCGCATTCGGCTTGAAAGAACTGCTCGTCATTGTACGCTGTTGCGGGCAAGCCACTCTTAAGTGAGCCTTGCTCATAGAACGAAGACAAGTCAATCATATTTTTACTCACAATACCCTTGGATCAGCAAGCCAACACTGGCCAGATCATGATAACTATATATTTACATTAAATGTAACTTAACTACTTAATTTTGTCAATATACACATCTTTTTACATAATAATTAATTAATATGCAATAAATTTCTGTATTATTTAAGAGAATATACAATATGGGTATTAGGAGGCGCCACCAATGGGAAATACAGTAGAAGAAATTAAAACAAACTTTAAAAATTTTGCTGGTCATGGTTTAGCGCTTACCAATGAGACTGATGACGAAATAACCCGTGTCGGCCCAACAACCCCGGCGGGCGAGTATCTACGACGTTATTGGCATCCGGTTTTTCTAACGCAAGATTTAGGTGAGCAACCAGTTGCAATAAAAATACTTGGTGAAGAGCTGGTAATTTTCAGAACCAAAAATGGGAAGATCGGTCTTGTTCATAAACACTGCCCTCACAGGCAAGCATCCCTTGAATTTGGGATGTGTACTGAGAGCGGTATACAGTGCTGCTACCACGGCTGGCATTTTGCTGCCGATGGACGCATTCTAGAAGTGCCGGGCCAACCAGAGAAAGCGATCAATATGATTAAAGAGCGAGTTCGACTTGGCGCATACCCAACGCATGAATTTAAAGGACTTATATTTGCCTACATGGGGCCGATAGAATCAATTCCAGAATTTCCTGTTTACGACAGCTTTAATTTTAAAGATATGGAAATGGTTCCATACAAAGCACCTTTTAATTGTAATTGGCTACAAGTTCTCGATGCCATTGTTGATCCGCTTCACACCGCCTTCTTGCATTCCAACGTAAGTCGTGTGCAGTTTTCCGAGGGATTTGGAGAAGTGGGTCAAATGGACTTTTTTGAGCGTGACTCTTGGATTCTTGGCTGCAATACCCGTCGTGTTGGCGACAATGTATGGCTTAGAATTAACGAAGTCATCCTGCCAAACTTTACCCAAGCGGGATCTGCATTCGCAGCTGATGGCACCAAGGAGATCTTTTATGGTCGCAGTTCATTTACCCGCTGGGTAGTGCCTATCGATGACGAAACCACTATATGTTACGCCTGGGCAAACTTTGGTGAACGAGGCGACCCTCAAGAGTACAACACCCCTGAAGGGCCGGAACTAATTGAACAAGGTGAGGTTTTTGATCGACCATACGAACAAAAGCAAAAGTTCCCGGCTGACGTTGAAGCCTGTGAAGGTATGGGTCCTATTACTATTCACAGTAATGAGAATTTAACAACTAGCGATATCGGCGTTGCCCTGATGCGCCGACAAATCCGCGCACAAATCCGCGCCCTTAAGGCTGGAAATGAGCTAATGCATGTTAGTTCAACTGACACTGCGTCAATTCCTACCTACGGTGGTGACACCGTTCTTAATATTCCACGCAAAACTGAAGATGATGAATTATCATTGTTGAGCAAGATTGCCCATGAATTTGTCGAAATTCAGTTCGCAGTTGATGGTATATCGGAAAATGAAAGAATTAATATCGTCACTGATAAATTAAAAGAAATGCAATCACACTACAACTCCTCAAAATAATTTAATAGAGAATCCCATGGATCAAAAAATTCGAGTTCACTTTAAAAGTAACCATGCCAACCCTGACTCATTTCCACCAACAATTGAGGGCGAGGCTGTCTTTGCTCTAACCGAAGAGCGCTACAACGATGCCTTAGAGGGGCATCCTAATTTAAAAGGAAAAATTGATCCAGTATTTGACTGGGATCTTGACAACTTCTACGAATCAATGAAAACAGCAGAAGTGCTTGTTTGTTGGGACTTTCCAACCGAAAACTTGACAGAGATTGCACCAAACCTTCGCTGGATTCACATTATTGGTGCAGGCGTTGAACACCTATGCCCAATGAACTGGGTGCCAGAAAATGTAACAGTTGTTAATAACCGAGGTGCACATGCCGCTAAGGCGGGCGAATTTGGCCTAATGAGTATTCTAATGCTACACACTCACATACCCCAGGTGATTGCCAATCAACGCAACAATCACTGGGAATCGTTATATTCGACACCGATTGCAGGCAAAACCTTGCTTGTGATTGGCACCGGTAATATCGGCCACTCTGCAGCCAAGCATTGCAAGATGGTGGGAATGCATGTGATTGGTGTTAGTCGCCATGGTAAGGTATTGGAAGGTGTTGACGAAATGGTCACTACTGAACACCTTGACGATGTACTACCTAAAGCTGACTACATTTTTATGTCAACACCAAACACTGTTGAAACCAATAATCTGTTAAATCGAGAACGCCAAGCACTAATGAAACCTGGTGTTGGCATTATCAATGTTGGCAGAGCTGCAACGATGGATTACGATGCTTTGCAAGACAATCTTCATTCTGGCCACATTGGCGGCGCAATTATCGACGTATTTGACCCTGAGCCTTTGCCAGCAGACTCACCTCTTTGGGCGGCGCCTAATTTGCTGGTGATGCCACATATTTCAGCTGATGATGGTGATAGTTATATCCCACTGACACTCGACTTGGTCTTTATAAATATACAGCGCTATCTTGCTGGTGAAACCCTTAATAACCTAGTCAGGCCGAATTTAGGCTATTAGACTCAATAGGAAAATACATGAAAACAATTGCTTTTATCGGGCTCGGCACCATGGGTGGGCCTATGGCGACACATCTTGCTGATGCGGGTTATCAAATTATCACCAAAACTCATAACAGCCCATTACCCGCCAAGATCGAAGCCAAAGGCATTAAGGCGGTTGCCAGTTTATCTCAGGCTGCAGCAGAAGCAGATATTATTATAACTATGTTGCCTGATACGCCACAAGTGGAGACAGTTCTATTTGGCTCAGATGGCATCGCCGAAGGCCTATCTAAGGGAAAGATTGTTATCGACATGAGCTCGATATCACCAATCGAAACAAAAGCTTTTGCCAAGCAAATCGAAGCGCTTGGCTGCGAGTATGTTGATGCGCCCGTTTCTGGTGGAGAGGTCGGTGCTAAAAATGCCTCGCTCACCATTATGTGCGGTGGCAAAGAAGCAGTTTTTGAGAAAGTTAAACCGCTATTTGAATTGATGGGAAAGAATATCACACTTGTTGGTGGGTCTGGTGATGGCCAAACTTGCAAAGTAGCTAACCAAATCATTGTTGCGCTTAATATTCAAGCGGTATCCGAAGCATTGGTTTTTGCCAAGAGTGCCGGCGCAGACCCTGCCAAGGTGCGTGAAGCGCTAATGGGTGGATTTGCCTCGTCGAAAATATTAGAAGTACATGGTGAGCGAATGATTAAGCGAACTTTTGATCCCGGTTTTCGCATCAAACTTCATCAAAAAGATTTGGGTTTAGCGTTATCCGGCGCCAAAGCGCTCAATGTTGCGTTGCCCAATACCGCCAATTGCCAGCAAATGATGAACGTTTGTGAATCGCTAGAACTAGCAGATAGTGACCACTCGGCTTTGGTGCAAGCCATTGAGCATCTCAGCAACCAAAAACTTTGCTAACTATTTAGCTTTTGCAGCCAGCTCTTAGCAACCTGGCGCGATACAAGTGTGAGGTTTTTTGATGGCTCTGCCAGGGCCCCAGCAAGTGAAAGTTTTCCCGAGACAACAACGTAAACAGCATCAATTCCTTGCTCTTGGATTAACTTCACATCACCCTCAACCGATCCGGCAATAACAATAACAGGGCATTGATAACACTTGGCCCTCTTGGAAATACCAATAGGCGCCTTTCCGTGCAAACTCTGAGAATCAATACGCCCCTCGCCAGTTATAAGCAAATCAGCATTCTCAAGATGTTTCTCTAGATTGAGTGCATCAAGGACAATATCGATACCACTTTTCAATTCTGCGTTGAAAAAAGCAAGAAAAGCCGCGCCCAAACCTCCTGCAGCGCCCGCACCAGCAGTTAATGCAATGTCTTTGCCAGTTGTTTTACGAATAATCTTTGCATAGTGCTCAAGATTGGCATCAAGCTCAGCAACCATTTGAGCATCAGCGCCCTTCTGCGGCCCGAAAACAGCCGATGCACCCAGCTCACCAAGTAGTGGATTATCCACATCACAAGCCACCTCAAAGCGCACATCTTTTAATCGGAAATCCAGCGTGCTGATATCTATATTGTTGAGTGAATGAAGGCTGCCGCCCCCTCTTGCAAGCTCTTCACCCGCCTCGTCTAACAAGCGAATTCCCAGCGCTTGAAGCATGCCAGCACCACCATCATTGCAAGCACTGCCACCCAAACCAACAATAAAATGACGAACGCCTTGGTTGAGTCCAGCAAGGATTAACTCTCCCAAACCGTAACTGCTTGTCAACATTGGATTTCTCTCCTTTGGCTCAAGCATGTCCAAACCGCAAGCGGATGCCACTTCGACAACGCCCGTTTCTAGATTTCCAAGAAGCCCCCATTGGGCATTTACTATATCACCCAATGGGCCAGCAACCGTTGTCGAGTTGAGTTTGCCCGATGTGGCTGCGACCAATGTTTCGGTTGTACCTTCACCACCATCAGCAATGGGTAGCTGCACAATTTCAACTTCGGGTAAAACATCAATAAAACCTTGAGCTATCGATGCCGCTGCCTCCTTGGCGGATAGACTACCTTTGAAGGAATCGGGTGCAATAACAATTTTCATAAAAAGATATTCAACTCAATAAGGTTTTTAGATCACAAATGAGAGGCAAAAAAAATTATGAATACTTTTTACCCCAAATTTCAAGGCTGCTTGTTGCGACAATGATAACCAATATCCCCAACCATTGCATTAAAGCAAGGTTGTTTTGAAAGATTAAAATACCAATCATTATGGTAAATACAGGCTCAAAGAACATTACATTCGATGTACGCACTGGCCCAATTTTTGCAATCGAATAGAAAAAGAAATAAAAACCACCAATCATGCCAGCCGCTGACATGAGACTCCACTGAATCATCTCATAACTAACTGATGCGATCGGCTCTGGGGTAATAATAAAATAAATAAGCGCAAATATAGCTGTTGGCAAAACCATCAAGTATTTGATTAAACCCCAGCCCGGTTCAACATCATCGTGTCGGGAAAGTATATTAACCCCTGTCTGGGCAATTGAGGCAACCGTACCCCAAAAAACCCCCCAACCATTCCAGTCTGTAGCATCACCCTGCACCATCAACCAAATGCCAGCAAGCGATATGAATAAAGCTGCAGCTGATATTAAATCAATGGAGCGACTTTTAATGACAGAATTAGCAAAAAAAGTGAATAAAGGAAAGGTGTAAATCACTACAACCGCCAAACTGAGTGGAATTAATTTGAGAGAATACATGTAGCAGCCCACAAATACCGCCTGCAAAATGCTAATCGTAATAAGTCTAATATATAGCGATTTTGTCTTTTTCTTTTTGCTGGGTTTGTCTAAAGCGCTTGAGAGTAGTAGTGTTGTAGTATAACGAATGCACAGCAAAAGAAAGACACCACCTCCGGCAGCATAATACAACGGCGCTACGGAAGCGGCAAACGAAAAGAAAAGCGCCGAAACGATAGCTGACAGAATATTTGTAGAGAGTAACGCTTTCATAGCAACAAAGATAAGACCACATAGAAAGCCTGCATTTTATAACTCAAAAATACGTAGCGTCAAGCTTTATCTTTACTCAAATATGAGCGCCTATTTATTGAGGTTTTGCCTGAGTTGGTAAGGGTTATTAGTGGTGATAGACGATGCCCCCCAGTCAATCATTTTTTGAACAAGATCAATATCATCCATTGTCCAGCCAGCATGATATGCGAGGCCCAACCCAAGAACTGCATCGGCTAAATCTTTTGTAGATTCATTGTTAGAGCTAAGCCCTTCCGCCCCTATTTCGATCAGTATCGGTATTATTTTTTCAATATCAAAATCTTGCTCAAAGTCATTCAGCCAATTCGCCTCATATTGAGGTGCCAAATCCTTACACGCCTTAATAACGCTTGAATCAAACGCAATAATAACAACTTGCTCAGCACTTAACTCTGAGCTCTGCAGTTGATTCATAAGTATCGGTACGATTTCGGTGCCGCACTTAATTTCTATCAATATCCTTTTACCTTCTGGAATGGTGGCTATCACTTTATCCAAAGTAGGAATTCTTTCATCGGCAAACTGAATGCCTCGGTAACTGCCAATATCGACAATTTTTAGCTCCTCCAAGGTGGATTCAGCAATCGTTAACTTCTTATCGCCAAGACGCTCAGTATCTTCATCGTGAATGCAAACAATAACCCCATCTTTCGTCAACCGAAAATCACCCTCAATCGCATCGGCATCCTGTTGCCATGCAAGCTTAAAGGAGGCTAAGGTGTTTTCTGGCGCAGCGCCAGAAGCACCCCTATGGGCAACAATCATCATAAATACATTCTCGCAAGCCTTTCACCGAGCGCTCTTGATGTGGTCCACTTGCCGCCAAAAACGGTAATAATTTCGCCATTTTTTTCAATCACATATTCTCGTGATGCCTTATTAGGATTTTTGTGTGAGATCAACAACGGCCTAACACCAGCATAATTACCAATAATGTCTGACTCAGTTACGCCATTCTTAAAGTAATATTGATAGGCGGCCAGCAAGTAGTTGATCTCTTCGCTCGACGCTTTAATCGGTTCGTCAATCGATTGACGAACTTCGGTTGTACCGACAAGTGTTTTGCCATGATGGGGTAACACAAAAAAGACACGGTCTTCATTGGGCACTTCCAAAATAAAACCTTTATCTAAAGGCCGATCAATAATTATGTGCGAGCCCCGAATTAAATCAAGATGTGTTTCACAATCTATATTAGAGCGCTGTAACAAGATCTCAGCCCAAGGGCCTGCAACATTGATGACTTTGTCGAATTGATAGCGTTCTCCCGATTTCAGCTGTATTGAGCCAACTTTGTCAAGCTTATCCACAGGACTATTTTCAAGCACCCTGCAACCTTCTGAACGCAACTCGTCAGCCAACATAAGCCCTAATTGTTGATCGTCCATCTGGCCATCCGAATAGCTGTAAATGACGGACAAACTGGCTTTATTAAACTGAGGAAACTGCTTAGAAAATTGATCGATATCTTCTTTACGATGCTTTTGAATCGTGTGTTTGCCTGCCAAAACATCGTACAGGTAGAGGCCGATTCTTACCATCCAAGCTGGGCGTCTGTTTGTTTTGTAAACAGGAAGATAAAAGCGCAAAGGTCGAGTTAGCTCGCTGGATTTTTTGAGCCAATACTCCCGCTCTTTAAGGGACTCTCGCACCAAACGAAATTCGGCATGCTCTAAATATCGCAGCCCACCATGCAACAGCTTGGAAGAGTTTGCACTTGTCTCACTCATCAAGGATCCGCGCTCAAATAGGGCGACTTCATGGCCTTTTTTCAAAGCCTCTGAGGCCACGCAAAGGCCATTAATACCCCCACCTACAATGCCAATTTTCATTCAGATTAAATCAGTATCTACTAAGCCTGCATTATAGGGCTTAGTGAACAAGAAAATACAAATAAGTTTTAATTCCGAGAAGGAAACGCCTTCCTTAATCCAGCCACAAGCAACACAATGCCAGCCATTTGAATTAAGTGATAAACACCATTATGGTCAAACGACCAAATAAAGGTAAATGATAGAGCTTTGGTGGCCTGAACACCCGCCGCAATAACTGTAACAAGCACACCAAGAACCATTAACCATGCACCCTCAAGCTTTCCACGGGACGCCACAACCACATACCCAAACAGTGCAAAAAGCATCGCAGAGACTTCATAAGCAATAAATACCAAGAAACTATCAGGCAGCACTAAAGTGACACCAAAGAATCCTACGCCAACAACAATCATTATCGGTAATAGTCGGCTGGCGGCATTTTTACCAAAAATATCGTAAGCAGCTGCAACAGTAAAAAGCGAAACTAATAAACCCAACGATAAATAAAGTGGCTGCCAAAGAAAAGAGCGCAAGTCGTCTGATATTTTAAACCCATGTGCTATGGCGCCCAATACGCCCGCCGTAGTCAATAAGGCAAACGCACAAACCCAGAGATTAGATTTCCATCGATTTGATGCGCCAATTTTTCTTAATTGAAGCGCTGCAACAATTGACATAATTGCCATAATTGCGTCTGTCACCGCGGTTGTCTGTTCTGTTGCTATTTCTATAAACTCCATACTTTCTCCTTATTTAAGTGCCGATTCAGTTGCTTAGTGTAATACCTACATCATAAAAAATTCGGAAATTATTTAAGTGGGCTACAAAAACCCGTAAAAAGACCGAATTATTGTGACATTTGAACGAAAAACCCCGGCTTATTGAGCTTTTAAGCTCTAAACCGGTGTCAAAAAGATTGAGTATCAATAATTTCAGAAATTATTGATATGAGAATTTAGAACAATGAAATCGCCAATTCCATCCAGTAACTTGGCATAAGGCCAATCACTAAAATAAGAATACCGTTAATAGACAAAACGACTTTCATGTCTATTGGTGCGGTGACTGCAATCTCACCTTCGGCGTCATCAAAGTACATGGTTTTGATGATTTGCAAATAGTAGTAAGCACTGATCACAGCAAAAACAACAGCGATGATGGCAAGATAAACATAACCCGCTGAAACAACTTGCTGAAGAATGAATAGCTTTGAGAAGAAGCCGATAAACGGCGGCACGCCAGCCATTGAAAGCATGACGACAAGCATGATTAAAGCGAACCAAGGTGAGTGCTTGCTAAGACCTCTAAAGTCTGCAACTTGCTCAGCCTCAAAGCCTTGCTTGTTAAGAGCAATGATTGAGCCGAACGCAGCCAAACTCATCAAGATATAGACCAATACATAGAATGCAGCAGCACCGTAGCCCTCAATAACCCCAGTAGCAAAACCAAGCAAAATAAAACCAATATGTGAAATCGTCGAGTAAGCCAATAGGCGCTTAATATTAGATTGCATTAAAGCAACCAATGAGCCAAGCGCAATGGAGAGAATTGCAAGCACCATGAATAGATCTGACCAATACGCCTGCATCGCACCAAGGCCGTCAATCATTAAACGCACTAACATTGCTGCAGCAGCAATTTTTGGCACGGTTGATAAAAACATGGTCACCGAAGTCGGCGCACCTTGATAAACATCCGGCACCCACATGTGGAATGGAACTGCACCCAACTTGAAAGCAATACCAATAACCAAGAACACTAAGCCAAAATTAAGAATAAGTACCTGCTCTGAGGCAAGGGTTGCGCTCGTTGCAAACGCCGCAACTTGGGCAATATCTAGCGCACCAGTGATACCGTAAATCATCGACATACCATAGAGCAATAAACCCGATGCTATTGCACCCAGCACGAAATATTTAAGCGCCGCCTCAACAGCTGTAGCACGGTCTCTGGCAATGGCAATCAGTGTGTACAAAGACAACGACATGATTTCAAGACCAAGATAGATTGTCAAAAGACTGTGAGCCGAAATCATCACCATCATGCCGAGCACGCTGAGCAAGGCAAGAACAAAGTACTCACCTCTAAACAGATTGTGCACTTTAAGGTAGTGGCGAGTATAGACAAGCGCCACCATAGCAAAGCCCATGGTAAAGACCTTAAAGGTTGAACCCATCGCATCAAGCACAAAAGTACCGTCGAAAATCACTTGCGATTCACCGATTAAAGTAAAGGCTAAATAGCCAGTAACAAACAAGGTGATTTGCGTTAAATAGTAAGTCAGATTTTGAAAGCGCTTAGCAGTGTATAAATCAAGCAACAGGATTACTACGATAGCGGCCAACATAAAAATCTCTGGCAGAGCGAAACACAAGTCGGCAATATTGAATTGATAATCGATCATAATGTCACCGGTAGTTTGGTTGTAAGCGCTTGTTCAAGAAGGTTAACAACGGATGCATGCATCACTTCAATCACAGGTTGAGGGTAGATACCCATAACAAGAACCGCCACAGCAAGTGTTGCCAGGATAAAGAATTCTCTGTTGTTAATGTCACTCAACGTGCTGACAGCTGAATTCGTCACTGGGCCCCAGAATACACGCTTCACCATCCACAGCGTGTAAGCTGCACCAATAATAAGCGTTGTTGCTGCAAGGAAGGCGTACCAGAAGTTTGCCTGAAGCGCACTAAGGATAACCATAAACTCACCAACAAAACCTGAAGTGCCTGGCAGACCGGCATTTGCCATGGCGAAGAGCACGGCAAAACCTGTGAACTTAGGCATGGAGTTAATGACACCGCCATAAGTTGAAATATCTCTTGAGTGCAGGCGGTCGTAAAGCACACCAACCACCAAGAACATCGCGGCAGAAATAAAGCCATGCGAAATCATTTGAATCATTGCGCCTTCTAGACCAAGGTAGACACCTTCAAGGCTGCCAATAATATTGCCATCTGTACCCATCTCAACGATTGAGAATAAAGCGAACACACCCAAAGTAACAAAACCCATGTGGGAAATTGATGAATAAGCAATGAGCTTCTTCATGTCTTTTTGCACAAGGGCAACAAAGCCAATGTAGACAATGGCAATAAGGGAAAGTGCGATTACAACGGTTGCAAACTCTGACGATGCGTCTGGTGTGATTGGCAATGAAAAACGGAAGAAACCGTAGCCACCCATCTTCAACATGATGGCCGCTAGAATAACCGAGCCGCCTGTAGGTGCTTGTACGTGTGCGTCGGGCAACCAAGTGTGTACTGGGAACATTGGTACTTTAACCGCAAAGGCTAAGAAGAATGCCCAGAAAATCCAACTTTGCTCAATGAGCGTCAATGGTAAATCGTTCAGCGCTGCAAGCGAGAATGAGGCGCCATCGCCTTGGATGGTGTACATGTAGATCAAAGACACCAGCAGGAATACCGAACCAAGGAATGTATAGAGGAAGAACTTAACTGCCGCATAAACGCGATTTTGGCCACCCCAAATACCCACAATAAGCAGCATTGGAATGAGTGAAGCCTCCCAGAATACGTAGAACAGAATCGCATCCATTGATGAGAACACGCCAATAATGACACCCTCCATCATTAGGAAAGCTGCCATGTAGTCGGCAGGTCTATTCTGAATTACTTCCCAACCAGCAACAATCACCAAAATGGTTGAGAATGTCGTAAGGATAATCAAAGGCATCGAGATGCCGTCAATACCTAGGTGATAATTGATATTAAATTGTGCAATCCAAGGGATATTTTCAACAAATTGCATGGCAGACGTTGAGGTGTCAAAGCCTGTCCAGAGCATCAGCGATAGTGCAAAAACAACAACAGAAATTGCAACAGCCGCCCACTTCGCACTCTCACTACGATTGTTACCAATCGCTAGAACCAAGCCACCGCCTAATACTGGTAGCCAAATCAATATACTGAGTAACGATTCCATACTACGATCCCAAGTCAATAAGTGGGGTGTTGCCTGAAACCAGCACCCAAGTTAAAACAAGCATTAAGCCAATAATCATAAAGAAGGCGTAATGGTATAAATAGCCCGTTTGTACTGGTCGGATAACCGAGCCAACAAAGCGTGCAAATCTGGCGGAGCCATTAACCACAAATTGGTCGATGATTGCCATGTCTGAAATACGCCACAAAATATCGCCCAACTTTTTTGAGCCGCGAACAAAAACAACCTCGTTAAAACGATCAAAACCGTAAAGTGACTCTAAGACGTAATTTGTACGACGGAAGCGTTTTTGGATAGCGTCCGCCCACTGCGTGCGATAAAGCGAGAACAGCCAAGCGGTAGCAATACCACCAACCATCATCCAGAATGGCAGTGTCATTACAGAATGAGTAATCAGGCCCATTGCTGAGTGGAAATGTTCTTTCAACGCTGCAACAGAGCCATGCGCTTCCAAGTTAATCGTAATGGCATTGTCTAACCAGCCGGTAAACAGCATCGGCTCAATCGTAAAGTAACCAATAACGGCCGATGGAATGGCAAGCATAATAAGCGGCGCAGTAATAGATGGTGCAGTTTCGTGCAGATGCTCTTCGGTGTGATGGTCAACACGCGACTTGCCGTGGAAAACCAAAAAGAACATACGGAAAGAATACAAAGCGGTAATAAATACACCAGCAACAACCGCGTAATAAACCCATTCTGCAAACGGTAGATTAGAGAAATGGACCGCTTCGATAATCATGTCTTTAGAGAAGAAACCGGCAAAGCCAGGGAAGCCAATCAGTGCCAATGTGCCCACCAATGAAGTGATGTAAGTAATCGGCATTTTCTTGCGTAAATTACCCATCTTGCGAATATCTTGCTCGTGGTGCATGGCAACAATCACCGAGCCTGCTGCGAGGAACAATAACGCCTTAAAGAAAGCGTGTGTCATTAGGTGAAAAATAGCCACCGAGTATGCGCTAACGCCGAGAGCGACAGTCATATAGCCCAGTTGAGAAAGCGTGGAATAAGCAACAACGCGCTTAATGTCGTTCTGAACAATACCAAGCAAGCCCATAAATAAAGCAGTAATCGCACCGATACACATTACAACCGTAAGAGCGACATCACTGAGCTCGAAAATAGGCGACATGCGAGACACCATAAAAATACCGGCCGTTACCATCGTTGCCGCGTGAATCAACGCTGAAATCGGCGTAGGGCCTTCCATAGAACCCGGTAGCCATACGTGGAGTGGCACTTGCGCTGATTTACCCATAGCACCTACGAATAATAATAAGCAAATAACGGTAATAACGGACATATCGCCAAAGATTGTTTGGCCGTTCACTTGATCAGCCAGAGCGAATGTCTCGGCGTAATCCAGCGTGTCAAAAAACATCAACAACACCGCAATACCCAATAAGAAACCAAAGTCACCGACGCGGTTAACTAAGAAAGCTTTTAGATTGGCTTCAACTGCAGACTCTTTGCCATGCCAGAAGCCGATCAATAAATAAGATACAAGGCCTACCGCTTCCCAGCCGAAGAACAACTGCATGAAGTTATTTGACATAACCAGTATGAACATCGCAAAAGTAAACAGCGAAATATAGCTGAAAAACTTAGTATAGCCATCATCGTCATGCATATAGCCGATGGTGTAGATGTGCACCATTAAAGAGACGAATGAGACAATAACCAGCATCACCGAGGTTAAATTATCAACCAAGAATCCAACACTGATGTTTAGTCCACCAATTTGCATCCAGGTGTAGAGGTTTTCGTTAAAGACATCGCCGCCTTCAAGCACGTGGTGGTTGAAAACATACAGCGCTAAAACAGTCGAAATAGCAACGCCCAAAATGGTAATGGTGTGCGACAGTGTGCGACCCAAGCGATTGCCAGCAAGGCCGACAATGAGTGAACCAACAAGTGGTGCTAAGGCAAGTGTTAAGTAAATATTTTCCATCATTAACCCTTCAAGCTGTTGGTGACGTCAACATCAATCGAACCACGATTTCTATACATTAGCGTAAGAATCGCGAGGCCGATAGCAACTTCTGCTGCCGCAACTGTCAGAATAAAGAAGACAAAAATTTGCCCCGCAACATCGCCACTGTAATAAGAGAAAGCGATGAAATTAGTATTAACCGCTGCCAAAATTAATTCAACGCACATCAACAACATGATGATGTTGGTTCTGTTGATAAAGATTCCCGCTAAGCCAATACAAAAAACGATGGCACTTAAAATGAGGTAGTCCGATAGAGCAATCATTTTGACTCCTTACGTTTGCCAGAGGGAATAGAGACAATGCGCATTCTGTCTTTTGCTTGCACGTTCACTTGCTCCGAAACATCTTGTTTTTTACTTCTAGAGCCTTTGCGATGAACCAGTGTAATTGCGGCAATAATCGCAATCAACAGCAACACTGCAGCCAGCTCGAATGGATACACGTAAGCGGTATACAGCACATTCGCAAGTTCTGTGATATTGCTGTAATCTGCAGCATGTCTAGCTGGCTCGGCAACAACGTCAAGCCCAAACTGTCCAGCACTTAGGACCAACGCCATTTGTGCAATAACGATCGCAGCAACGACAATGCCGAGTGGTAAATATTTAGTGAATTTGGCGCGCAAAGTGGACTGATCGACATCAAGCATCTTGATAACAAATAAGAACAGCACCATCACTGCGCCAACGTAGACCAGAATCAACGTCACCGCTAAGAATTCAGCCTCTAGTAGCAACCAAATACTGGCTGCACTGAAAAACGACAATATTAATAGCATTGCCGCTTTCATTGTGTTTCTCGCCGTCACCATTAACGCAGCACTTACCACGAAGCAAAAGCCGAACACATAAAATAGTACTGATGTAAATTCCATAATCAAAATTACCTGTATTTCGAATCTTCGGCGCGAGCCTGACCGATTGCCTTTTCGTTTTCGTCGCCAATCGCCAACAAGCCTTCTTTGTCAATAATACTGCCCTCTCTAGATTCGAATGCGTAGTCAAAAATATGCGTTTCTACAATCGCATCAACGGGGCACGCTTCTTCACAAAAACCGCAGAAAATGCACTTGAATAGGTCGATGTCGTATTGTGTTGTGCGGCGGGTGCCATCGTCTCTCATTTCGGATTCGATGGTAATTGCATTGGCCGGACAAACCGCTTCACAAAGCTTACAAGCAATGCAGCGCTCTTCACCGTTTGGGTAGCGACGCAAAGCATGGAGGCCTCTAAATCTTGGTGAAATCGGCGTTCGCTCTTCCGGGAACTGCACCGTAATTTTGTCAGTAACAAGCTGCTTAGCAGTAATTTTCATGCCTGCACGGATCTCGCTTAATCCAAAGTCTTTAACGAGTTTTTTTACTTTTTTAATCATTAAATTTCCTCTTAGAACCAAGGGCCAATTTCAAGCTGGGTCATTAAAGCCACAGCAAAAATCCAAATAATGGTTAGTGGTAAAAACACTTTCCAACATAAACGCATAATTTGGTCGTAACGGTATCTTGGGAATGTTGCCCTAATCCACAGGTACAGAAATAGGAAGAAGCTCATTTTTGCCAGTAACCACATAATATCGGGCACAAAAGCAAACCAAGCCTCTAAATAAGGCACACCTTCAAACGGTGAATGCCAACCACCGAAAAACATCAGTACGGCAAGGGCTGCCATCATGATCATGTTGATGTATTCAGCCATAAAGAATAAGGCAAAGCACATGCCTGAATATTCAACGTGGGTGCCGCCAACAATTTCGGACTCACCCTCAACCACGTCAAATGGTGCACGGTTAGTCTCAGCAAGTGCCGAAATCCAGAATACAATCATCATTGGGAATAACGGAATCCAATACCAATTCCAAATGCCGCCCGATTGATCGGAAACAATGGTGTTCAAGTTAACAGAGCCTGCAATCATCACCACGGTGACAACAACAAAGCCAATAACAATTTCATACGACACCAACATTGAAGCACTACGAAGTGCGCCTAGAAGCGGGTATTTTGAATTCGATGCCCAACCTGCCAGGATAATGCCATAAACACCGACCGAGCCAATAGCCAAGACATAAAGTAAGCTAACATCAAGGTCAGTAATATAAAAGCCTTCGCCCATTGGGATAACCGCCCAAATAGCCACTGCCGGAACAAATGCCAAGATTGGTGCAAGCAGAAATAAATAGATGTTGGCTTTAGAAGGAAAAATAATTTCCTTAAACATCATTTTGAAAACGTCGGCAAATGGCTGCAATAAGCCAAGCGGGCCAACACGATTTGGGCCGATGCGAAGCTGCATATAGCCAATAACTTTACGCTCAGCATAAGTCATGTAAGCCATCATAATAATGAGCGGCAGAATTAAGGCAACACCCTTAATAAGAATAATAACAACATCGGCCAAGCCGCCGTCAAACCACGGTATTAGCTGATGAATAAGATCTACAAATGCTTGCCACATAATAAAGTCTCGCCCCTATCGCTGTCTTGCTTGGTTTGTGTGAACAAACACACAGCCCTCAGCAACGGTTTCGTTAATATTGACAGGAACGCCTTTATAACAATCGCCCTGTGATAATTCAAGTATTTTCGCCGTCGCCTCACTCACAGTTGCCTCGCTTACTTGACCGATTTGCGTTTGCTGCAAGGACTGTGAATGCCTTGTTAATACGTCGGACGCATAAGGCGTATACTGCCAAACGGTAGCTATATTTGGCACTTCCATGGCAATAATATCAACTTCAGTGGCCGCCAAACTTGGGCTTAGTGACAGTGCGTCATCAGCTACTTGTGACGAATCCGTATAGTCAAAACCTGGCAGCTCCAATAAGTCAGCCAATACTTTAAGTACTTTCCAACCCGGCTTAGAATCGCCCGCAGCCTTTACTGAAGCACTATAAGATTGCGCTACATTCTCAATATTGATGTGCGTTCCGGAAGTCTCATAGAAACTTGCAAGCGGCAAAATAACATCGGCGAAACTCAATACTGACGCATCTTCAAAACTATTAAGCGCCACAACAAAAGCATCGTCACGGCTTAAATTTTCAATCGCAGCAGCTGAATCCACACAATCAAATGCAGGGTAAACATCCAACAAAACAAAAGCATTTAAATCTGCATCAAACATTTGCTTTGCATTCAAACCGCCGTTTGGCTTAAAACTTACTTTTTCTGCAGAAAGCGTATTGCCTGTAGCGCTTGCGTTAAGCGTTTTGGCGTTTGATGCTTTAGCAATTTGCTCCACAAGCTTGGCCACTTGGTCTGCACAAGGATTACTGCTAACCTGCTCGCCCAATACCACAACGCCATTTTCTGCAGCTGACAAAGCATTGGCAATATCAATCTGCGCTTGATTAACTTTCGTACCTTTTAAGTAATCTGGCAACGCCTGAGAATTGGACTCTAACAGGACTTTCAATACGCCCGAGAGTGTAACAACCGTATTTTGCGGCGCGCTTAACACACTGCTCGCAACTCGATAATTAAAATCGAAAGCCTTAGCATTGACAGTAGAAACTTTAGCGCCCTGAAGGGTGGCTTTCCTAATTCGATGATTAATCATCGGCTGCTCTAAACGCAAGTAAGAGTTAATAATCAACGCATGGTCGACAGCCTCTAATCCCGTTAAAGAGATAGTGGTCTCTAATGCGCTTGCACTGCTAGGATTGGCAACATCTAAACGAGTGTCTAAGTTTTCAGAGCCTAGTTCACGCGTTAGTTTTTGCAATAAATACAATTCTTCCAAGGTTGCATTCTTTGAAGCCAAAGCGCCAAACGCCTCAGCTGAATTCTTTTTAATACCACTTATTGCCGCTTCAAGTGCAGTCTCCCAAGAGACCTCTTGCCATTCGCCCTTTACCTTAATCTTAGGTGTTAAAGCGCGATTTTCATTTGCAAGGCCCTCGTATGAAAAGCGGTCTCTATCTGAAATCCAAGTCTCATTAACGCTCTCGTTATCCCTTGCAACGACACGCTTGACTTTGCCTTTGTGTGTTTGGGTGAAGACGTTGGAGCCAACTAAATCATGACGCGCAACACTCTGTACAGAGCTCATTTGCCAAGAGCGAACTTCATAACGGAATGGCTTTGAAGTCAACGCGCCCACTGGACAAACATCAATCATATTGCCCGAAAGTTCGGATTGAATACCTTCGCTTAAGAAAGGCTCAATTTTCAGTTCTTCACCACGCCCAGTTGCGCCCATTTCAACAATGCCCGCCACTTCTGCACCAAAACGCACACAACGTGTACAGTGGATACAGCGAGTCATATCGGTTTGAATTAATGCACCAATACCTTTGTCGGCAACAATACGCTTGCCTTCATTAAATTTGGAAACGTCTGAGCCGTATTCCATCGCAACATCTTGCAATTCGCACTCGCCACCTTGATCGCAAATTGGGCAATCCAATGGGTGGTTAATGAGCAAAAACTCCATCACTGCTTTTTGTGACGCCTTGGCTTTTTCATTATTTGTATGAACTCTCATACCCGCCGATGCTGGCGTTGAGCAAGCCGGTTGTGGCTTCGGATTACCTTCAACATCAACAAGGCACATACGGCAATTAGCCGCTACCGATAATTTCTTGTGGTAACAAAAACGAGGAATATCAATACCTTCTCTGTCGGCAATCGAAATAATCGACTCACCAGAGTGGCCATGAACGACATTGCCGTCAATTTCGATTTCAATATCAACCATCGTTTTCCACCATACTCTTACCGTGTTTGATGTAATACTCAAACTCGTGTCTAAAATGTCTAATAAAACTCTCTACAGGCATCGCTGCTGCATCGCCTAATGCGCAAATCGTATTGCCCATAATCTTGTCTTGAACACTCATTAATAAGTCCAAGTCTTGTATTTTTCCTTGGCCATCCATAATGCGTTTTAAGACGCGATACATCCAGCCGGTACCCTCTCTACATGGCGTGCATTGACCGCACGATTCATCGTAATAAAAATGCGCTAAACGCGTTAATGCTGCCACCATGCATGTTGTGTCGTCCATAACAATCACCGAGCCCGCGCCCAACATAGACCCAACTTGCTCAATGGAGTCATAATCCATTGTCATTTTCATCGCATCATCTGCTGGAAGCACTGGCGTTGAAGAACCACCCGGAATCACTGCTTTTAATGTTCTGCCCTCTCTAAGGCCGCCCGCCATTTTCAATAATTCAGAAAATGGAGTACCCATTGGAATCTCGAAATTTGCAGGCTTAGTTACATGACCCGTCACCGAGAATAATTTACAGCCACCAGAGTTTGGCACACCTAGATCGGCAAACCATTGACCGCCACGCGCCAAAATATCTGGCACAGAAGCAAAGCTTTCAGTGTTGTTAATTGTTGTTGGCATACCATACAGTCCAACATTAGCTGGAAACGGCGGCTTAAATCTTGGTTGACCTTTTTTGCCTTCGAGCGACTCCAGTAATGCTGTTTCTTCACCACAAATATAAGCGCCAGCACCCAAGTGGGTATGCAAGTCAAAATTAACTTCGCTATCGCCAATGTCACCCCCTAAAAGGCCGGCATCGTAAGCTTCTTTTAAAGCCTCTTCAAAGCGATAGTAAGGCTCCATGAATTCGCCACGAATGTAATTGTAACCCACGGTAGCGCCCATCACATAACCGGCAATCGCCATGCCCTCAATCACCGAATGCGGATTGAATCTTAGAATATCTCTGTCTTTACAAGTGCCTGGCTCGCCTTCGTCAGAATTACAAACAACGTACTTTTGTCCATCCTGGTTGCGAGGCATAAAGCTCCACTTAAGGCCTGTCGGGAAGCCAGCACCACCGCGCCCTCTTAGGCCGGAAGTTTTTAGTTCACCCAAAATCGCCTCTGGCGATAACTCACCATGAAGAATTTTGCGCCAAACGCTATAACCACCCGTCGCTTCGTAAGTCGCTAAACTTGATGGGTTTTCTTTATCTATATTTTTGAAACAGACTTCGTTCACTGCAAACCATCCAAAATCTCATCAATTTTTTGCGGTGTTAGGTTTTCATAATATTGATCACCAATTTGAAACATTGGTGCGCCAACACATGCGCCTAAACACTCTACTTTCTTAACACTAACCAAGCCGTCTTCACTCACTTCGCCTGTTTTCACACCTGTTTTTGTTTCTAAATACGAGATCAAATCATCCGCACCATTGAGCATGCATGAAATATTATGGCAAAAACGAATAACGTGCTTGCCTACGGGTTTGTGATTGTAGTTCTCATAAAAAGTGGCCACTTCGTGTGCGCTAATGACAGGCATTTCCAAGTAATCAGCAACTGCTTGAATTAGCTCACTGGTTAGACTGCCGTCGTTTTCAGCTTGGACAATTTTCAATGCCTCCATCACCGCTGAGCTTTGATAGCCAGCGGGATACTTGGCCACCCAAGTGTCAATTTGTTGTTTTGCTTGTTCTGAAATCATTTATCTATCTATCTCACCAAATACAATATCTTGTGTTCCAATAATCGTGACCACATCGGATAGCATGTGCCCTTTGGCCATCTCATCCATTGCCGCCAGATGCGCAAAACCTGGTGCACGCATCTTGATACGATACGGCTTGTTGGCGCCGTCAGAAACCAAGTAAACGCCGAATTCACCCTTTGGGTGCTCAATGGCAGAATAGACTTCGCCCTCAGGCAGGCAATAGCCTTCTGTAAATAATTTAAAGTGATGAATGAGCGACTCCATGTCGTCCTTCATATCGCTGCGTTTAGGCGGGGCCACTTTGTGGTCATCCGACATTACAGGACCTGGATTAGCACGAAGCCAAGTAACGCACTGCTCAATAATACGATTCGACTGACGCATTTCTTCCATACGCACCAAATAGCGATCATAGCTATCGCCGGTAACACCAACAGGGACATCAAACTCCATCTTGTCATAAACCGAGTAAGGTTCATTTTTACGAATATCCCACTCAACACCCGAGCCACGAAGCATTGGGCCTGTAAAGCCAAGTTGCATTGCGCGCTCTGGGGTAACAATACCGATATTGACTAGGCGTTGCTTCCAAATTCTGTTGTCCGTCAAAAGGTTTGAGTATTGGTCAATACTGTCCGGGAAATTAGCAGCAAAATCGGCAATAAAATCAAGTAATGAGCCTTGTCGATTGGCATTCATTTCTTCAAGTTCTTTGGCCTTGCGCAACTTTGATTCCAAATATTGCGGCATTTTTTCTGGCAAATCACGGTACACACCGCCCGGGCGATAATACGTTGCGTGCATACGCGAACCACTGACCGCTTCATAACAATCAATCAATTTTTCACGCTCTCTAAAGGCGTACAAGAAAACACTCATTGCACCAACATCTAGTGCATGGGTGCCTAGCCACATAAGGTGATTGAGAATGCGAGTAATTTCATCAAACATTACTCGAATGTATTTTGCACGCTCTGGAATCTCAAGCTCAAGCATTGTTTCAATCGCCATTACATAGGCGTGCTCGTTGCACATCATGGAGACGTAATCAAGTCTGTCCATGTAGCCAATCGATTGATTATATGGTTTTGATTCTGCTAGTTTTTCTGTACCACGATGGAGTAATCCAATATGCGGATCGGCGCGCTCTACAACTTCCCCGTCCATTTCAAGAATAAGACGAAGTACGCCGTGTGCTGCAGGATGTTGCGGCCCAAAGTTAAGGGTGTAATTGCGCATTTCAGACATAATTATTTCCTTACCACCCTTGGAACATTGACATTAGGCTCAATACTTACAGGCTCGTAAACAACTCTGCCTAATTCTTCATCGTAGCGCATTTCTACTTCGCCAATCATTGGGAAGTCTTTTCTCAGAGGGTGGCCAACAAAACCATAATCGGTCAAAATTCTGCGTAAATCTGCGTGGTTTTCGAACAAAATACCAAATAAATCAAAAGCCTCTCTTTCGTACCAATCCGCTGAATTCCAGATACCGGTCACAGACTCAATAATGAGGTTGTCACCCGCTAAAAGTGCTTTGACGCGCAGTCGCTTATTGTCAGAAACAGAGAGCATGTGATAAACAACACCAAATCGATGGCTTTGTGTCTTCTCGGATTGTTGGGCTGTACGGCCACGGCCATAGCCCGATGAGCTGGCATTGCCATCCCAATCCGATTCACCATAAGTGAGATAATCAATACCACTAAGATCGACCAAAATCTCAAAATTGAAATCGTCTCTTAATTTGGTGCACGTTTCGATAATAGCACCACTATCAATGGTTAATGTGAGTTCGCCGTATGCCTCAGTAATGCCCTCAGCGCCAAAAACGTCATTTAATTGCTGTTTTAAGTCGCTCATAATTAAGTGCGGGCTATGGTGTTGGTTCGACGGATTTTATCTTGCAACTGCAAAATGCCGTAAAGTAGGGCTTCAGCCGTTGGTGGGCAACCCGGCACATAAACGTCAACCGGTACGATTCGATCGCAGCCACGAACCACCGCATAAGAGTAATGGTAATAACCGCCGCCGTTAGCACAAGAGCCCATGGATATCACGTATCTTGGCTCTGGCATTTGGTCGTAAACTTTGCGCAACGCTGGCGCCATTTTGTTGGTTAGAGTGCCAGCAACAATCATTAAATCGGATTGTCGAGGTGTTGGCCTAAAAACAATGCCAAAACGATCAAGATCGTAACGAGATGAGCCCGCCTCCATCATTTCAACTGCGCAACACGCCAAGCCAAACGTCATTGGCCAAAGAGAACCAGTACGCGCCCAATTAATTACTTTGTCGAGTGAGGCGGTAACAAACCCCTCTTTCATTAAACCTTCAATAGCCATAATTAATTCTTATTATTCCCACTCTAATGCACCCTTCTTCCACTCGAAAACAAAACCAACCACGAGCAGCAATAAGAAGATAGACATACCAATAAAACCAAACCAACCAAGCTTGGCCTGTACAACAGCCCAAGGGATAAAGAATGCAACTTCCAGATCAAAAAGAATAAACAGGATTGCCACCAAATAGTAGCGAACATTGAAATGCATTCTGGAATCTTCAAATGCGGGAAAACCACACTCAAATTGTGAATTTTTTTCTTCGTCTGGCTTGCTTGGGCCAAGAAGATAACCAACAAGGGTTAAGCCAACGCCAAATGCGATGCCTAGGAATATAAATACTGCAATCGGTAAATAATTTTCTAACACTTTTTCTTGCTCGGATTAGGGGTGCGAATATTATAACAACTTAATCGTAAAACAGCGAGAAAGATGGTGCTGAAAACACAGAGAAAATCCGAAAAAGTGGTCTTAAGTATTGAGTTGCGTGCCGCCGACAGTGAGAGAATCCAGCTTCAAGCTTGGTTGACCGACACCGACCGGAACACTTTGCCCCTCTTTACCGCAAACACCTATACCCGGGTCAAGCCTTAAGTCGTTTCCAACCATGGATATTTGGTGCAATACTTCATCGCCCGCACCGATCAATGTCGCTCCTTTAATCGGCTTGGTAATTTTGCCATTTTTGATAAGATAGGCCTCATTGGCAGAAAAGACAAACTTGCCATTGGTGATATCCACTTGGCCGCCATCAAAGTTCTTGGCATAAATGCCGTTGTCAACCGAGGTGATCATATCTTCAAAGCTGTCATCACCACTAAGCATATAGGTGTTAGTCATTCTCGGCATGGGGATATGCGCATAAGATTCACGTCTGGCGTTTCCTGTGCTTGACTCGCCCATGAGTCTAGCATTGAGCTTGTCGAACATATAACCCTTCAAAACACCACCTTTAATTAGAACGGTTTCCTGAGTTGGAGTACCCTCGTCATCAATGGTTAGACTACCTCTACGGTTAGCAATTGTGCCATTATCAACAATAGTGCATTTTCTATTGGCAACTTGCTGGCCAATCTTGCCGCTAAAAACCGACGTTTTTTTACGGTTAAAGTCTCCTTCAAGGCCGTGCCCTATTGCCTCATGCAATAATACGCCCGGCCAACCAGAGCCAAGAATCACCGGCATTTTCCCAGCTGGCGCATCTTCCGATTCAAGTGCAACCAGAGCCATGCGAATGGCTTCTTTGGTGTAAATCTCTATAAAGCCATTATCAACAAAATAACGGTAATCGTAGCGACCACCGCCGCCACTTGAGGCCTGCTCAACTCGGCCGTTTTTTTCAACAACAACACTGATGCTTATTCGAACCATTGGACGGCAATCCATTTGATAAACACCGTCGGTCGAGGCGATTAAAATTTCGCTATAAGCCCCTGAAAGTGAGGCGCTGACTTGTTTGACTGTTTTCTCTTTTCTGGCAATAACGTTAATCTGGCGCAGCACGTCAACTTTCTCCTCTGGGGTCAAGCTACCCAACGGGCTAAGGGCTGGATATTTTGCTCGAGAAGGTGACTCGTGTAAGTCTTTTGGCTGATGTAGGCGCTTTGTGTCTGAAATACCTTTGGCAAAGTCAATCGCACCCTGGATGGCTTTTATGTTAAGATCGTCCGAATAAGAGAAGCCTGTTTTGTCGCCTACTACGCTGCGCGCACCAACGCCATGGCTAATATGATACGAACCATCCTTCACAATACCTTCATCGAGCACCCAAGACTCGGCTTCTGAATGCTGAAAGTATAAATCGGCATAATCAGCACCAGTTTCAGAAAGGGAGTTTAATAAATCAAAAACACTCTCTTCATTAATGCTGTGATCATCAAGTAACTGCTGAATCATGAGTCGGCACCTTTGGATTCGATCACCGGGTTAGACCAAGGACCGATAATTGTGTAGTTGAATTCCAGCACATCATTAAACATCTGGCCAATAACCTCACCACCAAACAGCAGCTTATCAGCTGCCCAGATACCCAATCCAGTGAGGCCACCACCAGCAATATAAGTGGCTAGGGGTACGCTATCAGCGATGGCAGGTCTGACAGTTGCCGCTAAATTGTAATCGCGATTAATTAAATCGGCGTAGCCTGATAATTCGATTTCACTGTCTTCGCTCTCAATTTGAAAGTCATAAATACTGGCCTTTGCATCGCCAAATAGTAATTTCACATTAATTCTGTCGTAAGCAAAACCTTGCTCTTGTAGTTCGCTCTTATCGAGCTTCATTCGACTGGCAATCGAGTCCAAACTTACAAAAGACAATAATTTAAAGAAACTTGGATCTTGCTCAGTAAACACACCTTTTTCAATATCCACCTTGATAAAGCCACTTACTTTAGTGGTCGATACTTCCCACGGCGCACAATCGCAATAAAGACGTATATCAGTGGTAAATTTACCACCACTCACAGGCTCCTCAATGCCAAACCTTTCAAGGAAGTCGGATAGGTTTTGGTGCGAAGCTTGAGCCCTAAGAATGGTTTTTCCATCCATCCAGTCGCCATTAAAAACTAATTCCTTGTCGCTGACACCAATGTCTTCAAATCTCAAGCTCTGAATTTGCATCACTTGCTCTTTGCTAATGAGATCGGCTTCAAAATTTGGAATCGCACTGCCATTCACTTCAGCATTCTTTGAGATTAAGTGAAAGCTTGGGAAGTCACCCGGTAAAAAATTCCAAGGGCTTTTGATCTCGTCAATATCGGCCATTCTTAGATCGTGCAATTCAACAAATGCAGGCCCTTTAGGATGCGGATAAAGATAAACGCCCACCTCAACATCTTCTGAGTTAATCTGCGCATGCCACTCACTACCACCCTCTTTACTGATAAATACCTCAAGGTCGCTGTCTCTCTGCTTCATCGCCACCTTAAATGTTGAATCGTTGTCATCTATCCATTCGCCAGGATTAATTGACAAGTCAAACGGTACGCCACCTATGTCACCCTTGCCATTAGTTTGAAGAGTGCCATCGTGGTAAGAAATTTGAGAGGTGTAATGATCGATTTTTATTCTTCCTTCTTGTAGACTCAGTCGATTGTCCGTGACGAACATATCACAATCCAGTACAACCTTTTTCCCTTGATTTTCATCAAAAGGCGCCTCAATAATAACATCACCCCAAATATCTCCGCTGAGTTCAAACTGATCAATAAAATATTTAGTAGTCTCCGAAGCGGGCGATTTTTTAATAAATGCTGCAACCCTCTCACTGGTCGAATTAACGCGACCATGGGCAATTATTTTGGCGTCGTCCTGACCAAAATTATGCGCTGAAATATTTAAATAACTGATATCAATATCGCCCACCTTAGCGTCTTTACCCGTAATTTGCACGTAGTTATTGGTAAAGGATACTCTGGCATTGAGCTCAGTAATTGGCGCCCATTCTGGGTCCATTGTCAATTGAGCATCCTCAAGATCTGCACTAAATTTTGTTATTGGCGCAGCCTGTTTAGCGGATAAATTAAAACGCGTGGTAAACATTGCATTTTTTATCATGCCCGAGTTTAGCGATTGGCTTAGCCAAACAGCACTTTGCGTGTTTGCCAATGCCTCGGGTATATTTTGCTGAATTTTAGCAACATCAATTTGATCAACATAGCTTTCAAATTCAAGAAACATTTGCCCTTTCTCTGAGAATATTTTAAGCTGAGCGGAAAGGCTAAAATCAGCATTTTTAATAGTGAAAGGAAAAACAGCCATTCTGTCCTCTTTCGCCCTGGTGACATCAACACTGGTTTTTATATCCACAGTATTACCAATTTTTGGGGCTTGAACACTTGTCACTAGTGCTTGATTTTCCATCGAAAAAGTAATCTTTTGTTTGTTTCTTTTTAGCTCAATCGGCGCGAGCTGGTGTGAGCTTTCGCCACGAATAATGGTCTTGTTGATGGACAAGGTCTCCAGTGCCAGTAGACTGGAAAGTCCAGTATTGGAGAAAACAGCATCGGTGTCAATAAATGCCATATAAGATTCAATTAACGTTGCGTCAACAGTTAGCTTGCCAATATCAATATGTCCAGGTATTTCAATACCGTCAATAAGTGCAGAAAGATTAACATCCCAACGAAGCACATCCATCGACACAATGGGACTTAGATCTTTTGCGCCAACCTCCAAACCGTGAGCAGCCAATAACAATTCGTTGTCAATAAATTCTAATGCGAGTCGCTCAATACTAACATCCAAACCCGTGGCACTGGAAAGCCTCTGCTCAAGAGGTCCTTTTATGGATTGTGGAAAGAGCACAAAGAAGGCTACAACACTCAATAATAGCAGCGATGCAATGGCGGTAAACCAAGTACTCATCTTAAGAAGGTTGAAGCTGCGGTGGAGACTTATGTTAAGCATATTTATCGTGGATTCGAGTGCAAGTCATTATAACCAAATGTATAATATGCCGGAATTTAATCTGATTATGAAGGAAGAAAAATGAGTCAAGGTGCAAAAGGTACAAGTAAGCTAATGATAATAGCTTGGTTAGCTGCAATGGTGTTTATTGCAGCGATGTTCTTTGGTGGTTCAAGTGATGATTCTGTCGAAATTTCCACCGATAGCGCAACACTTGAGCGCATTCAGCCAGTGGGCGAAGTTAGCGTGGAAAGCGCTGTTGCATCAACAGGTGGCACTGAACGCTCAGGCGAAGAGCTTTACGCAAGATGTCAGGGCTGTCATGGTACGGGCGCCATGGGTGCACCAAAGCTTGGCTCTCTAGCCGATTGGGCGCCGAGAATTGAGCGTGGCATTGATGATGTTCTTCAGGTTGCTATTGCTGGTAGAGGGGCGATGCCACCAAAAGGCGGTTGTTCTGATTGTTCAGACAATGAACTTAGATCTGTTGTTCAATACATGATGGATAGCAGTAAGTAGAGCCTAGCACCAATAAACCAACTAGGGGCTTAACGGTTGAAATACACCCAAGTCCCTATTTTTTTGCACGTCACTCCAAGGTAACACTCTGCCATTCATCGCTACATAAACACCGGGGGCAAGCAGGTGAACTGATCCGAGTGCACAGCCCAAATTAAACAAAGCGTCAGAATTACCAACCGTATACGGAATCATTGCACCAAACAAAACGATGGTTTTATTATCAACCTTCTCACCCAGTAGCTTTGCCGTTTCGCACATCGTATCCGTGCCATGGGTAATTAAAATTTTATCCTCCTTACATGTAAGGCAACTATTAAGTAATAATTGACGATCAGCGTCGCCCATATCCAGGCTATCTTTAAGCATTAACACTTCTGAGTTAATCTCAACTTCCACTCGAGCCCTTTTCAACATCTCAGGAAAATGTGATTGCTCAAACTCCACGCTGCCACTCGATTGGTTGTAAACCTTGTCAATGGTGCCGCCGGTAATCAGTAACTTTATATTCATTTTATCAGCCTATTATTTTTCCACCATCAAGCGCGATGGTTTGTCCCGTCATAAAATCCGAGCCTGAAGAGGCCAAGTATAATGCCATTTGTGCAATTTCATCTTTGGTGCCCATTCGATTAAGCGGCGTCACTGCATTAGCAGCGTCAATTTGTGCTTGCGAATAGATTTCTCGCACCAATTTTGATTCTATAAAACCCACACCAATACCATTGACCTGCACATTAGGCGCCAATTCCAGCGCCATGCATTTGGTAAGCATATTCAATCCCGCCTTTGATGAGCAATAATTCGGCGCATTCAATCTCGCTTTAGCGCCAGTAATTGCTGAGATATTAACTATTTTACCGCTTCTATTCTCGACCATTAATTTTGCGAACACTTGAGAGCAAAGAAAAGGCCCTTTGAGATTAACATCCAACACTCGGTCCCACTGCTCCTCTTCCATCTCAAGTAGTGTATTGTCCAGGTTGATTCCAGCATTATTTACCAAAATGTCAACCGTTTCGAATCTCGCCAGCACCTGATCGCGCATCTGCAAAACACTTTCTTTATTAGCGATATCGCCTTTTAGAGCAATCGCTTTGCGCCCCATCGATTTGATCTCAGTTACAACCGCTTTGGCTGCATCGCTATTGGTTTGGTAGTTGATCGCCACGTTAGCGCCATTTGCAGCAAAACTCAGTGCGATTGCCTTGCCAATCCCTCGACTACCGCCGGTGATAAATACCGTTTTATTATTTAACTCTATCACTAACTGTCATTGGGTGCAGTGGTGCGGCGCCATATTGTTGTTCGTCCAAACAATGAGAGGCCAATATAACCCCTAACTGATAATGTGCCATCAACTTTGAGTGTTATCTTGCAATCATAATCCTTACCGTTAGAAGGGTCATAGATTTTGCCTTTCTTCCATTTGTTATTGCCAACATAAGCAAAGTTTCTTAGCATGTTAAGTCCAACAATAGATTGAGCCTGTTTTCCTGATTCTGGATTATTACGATCAACCTTTGGCTGGCCTTCGAGGCCACTCTCATGCCCTGCTGGGTACAAAGGCTCTTTCAAGGCGACAATCCTGCCAAAGTACTCATCCCCTTCAAGATACACCTGTACAGTGGCTGTATCGTCTTCGGTGAACCAAAAACCCAGCAGTCTATCTCCCTCGGTATCAGCAATTGACGAAACTGAAAATAACATCATCGCGGCCAATGCTAGTACTTGTATTTTTAAGGCGCCATTAAACATAGACAGAATAGAAATCGAAAAAAACATTGTACGCTTTTCGAAAGCGCAAACTGTATCTTTGAATTCAAGTCAAAAGCTGAAACCCTTTCTCGAGAATCAAAGAATCTGAAAAAAAAGTATTTAATAATTTCGAAAAAAATGAAAACGGCTATTTAGCAGCTCTTGCCCCAAAGATATCGGTACCGATTCGCACAAAAGTTGCGCCATTTTCAACCGCTAACTCCAAATCTTGACTCATACCCATCGACAAAGTATCCATTGCTGGGTATTTTGCTAATAATTCAGCCATTTTAGCAAAACTCTCGGCTGGATTTGCTTGAGAAGGTATGCACATAAACCCTTTCAAGACAATATTTGGCAAATTTTCGATTTGAGGCACTACGGAAGCTATTTCATCTAACAAAAATCCTGACTTTGTCAGCTCTTGATCGATATTGACTTGTAGTAAGATATTTAATTTTCCCATTGCATCAGGTCTTTGATCGTTAAGCCTTTTTGCTACTTTGATACGGTCGACACTATGAACCCAATGAAAATTCTCGGCTATTTTTGATGATTTGTTAGACTGAATTGGGCCGATAAAATGCCAAACAAGATTCTGACCTTTAAGACTGTCTATTTTGTCGAGCGCCTCCTGAAGGTAGTTTTCACCAAAATGGTTTTGACCAGCGTCAACCGCCAATTGGAGCTCGGCAGAGGTGCGAGTTTTACTAACGGCAATGAGCTGAACAGCTTGATCGTGGCCAACAGAATGAATTCTCGCATTAACTTTATCTAAGTTATGTGCGATCATTAGAAGACAGCACTTGCCTCAAACACTGGTCCATCGACACAAACGCGCTTCATTGCTGGGCCATTTTCCGTTTGCACCAACACAGTGCAACCCGCACAACCACCTACCGCACAAGCCATAAACTCTTCTAATGACACCTGGCAAGGCAAGTTAAATTCTGCAGCCAACTGAGCAACAGCCTCTAACATCGGGTGAGGGCCGCAAGAATAAATTTCGATTTGTGCTAGCTCATCTGCAGATAGAGTTCTCAAATATTCTCTAGCTAAATCAGTGACATAGCCCTGATAGACGCCTTCATAGTTTTGCAAACTGGCGAGTCGACACTCGATACCCCAATCCTCCAGCAATGGCATTGTGTGCGTTGCACCGCCGTAATTAACGCTGTTATCAGCCGCTTTTTCAGCAAAAGGAAATGGCACTTCTGAGCCTAGGATGGTGAAAGGCGTGTAACCTGAATCGTCTTGCAATTGCTGAGCAATGGCAATCATTGGCGGCATGCCGACACCACCACCGATAAGTAGCGGTCTTTTATTATCAGTCAGCTCAAAGCCAACACCAATTGGCCCAATGACCGACACAAGCTCACCAATTTTGCGCTGAGCTAATTGACGAGTACCTTCACCCACATTTTTGTACAGAAGATCAAATGTTTCATTTTCAACATCGACCGACATAATTGAAATTGGTCTGCGCATCGGCAGTGCATCAGAAACACTGATGTGCACAAATTGTCCTGGCTTTGTTTCGCTAGCAATTTCAGCAGAAGACAGGGTGATAATGTATTGCCCGCCTTCGAATTTGTAGTGCGCTAAAACTTGACAGTCATAAACACCAATTGTGCCACGAGTTAACTTACTCATCGGCGGTAATCAGGGTACCCACACCGGTGTCAGTAAAGACTTCAAGCAGTACCGCATGGGGCACTCGACCATCAATAATAGTCGTACTACTCACGCCAGACTCAACTGCTGATAGTGCGCAACCAATTTTTGGCAGCATGCCACCGTGAATGGTACCATCATCAATCAACTCATGCACCTTTGCAGCGTTTAAGCCAGTCAACAATTCGCTCTCTGCGTCCAATAGGCCAACTGTGTTTGTCAATAAAATCAGTTTTTCAGCATTCAGTGCTTCCGCAACTGCACCTGCAACTATGTCTGCATTAATGTTGTAAGAAAAACCGTCTTTGCCAACACCGATTGGCGCAATCACAGGAATAAAATCACCCTTAAGAAGCAAGTCAATCACAGAAGTGTCAACCACGTCCACTTCACCCACATGACCCAAGTCAATGATCTCAGAAGTAGGCTCAACCTTGCTACGCAATTTCTTAGCAGTAATAAGCTGGCCATCTTTGCCTGTTAGACCAATAGAATGACCTCCGTGCTGGTGAATAAGGTTAACAATTTCTTTGTTAACCAAGCCACCTAGAACCATCTCTACCACGTCCATGGTCTCAGAGTCAGTAACGCGCATACCACCTATAAACTCACTTTCTTTGCCGATCTTCTTCAGTGTATCGCCAATCTGAGGGCCACCGCCATGAACAACAATTGGATTCATGCCCACCGATTTCATTAAGACGATATCACGAGCAAAACTTGACTTCAAATCCTCATCAACCATGGCATTACCGCCATATTTAATAACAATTGTTTTACCCCGAAATTTTTGAATATAGGGCAAGGACTCCGCAAGGACGCTGGCAATATTATGTGTTTGCATGATTAAATTCGTTAAAGAAAAACTAGCGAGTATTTTACCCCAAGGTCATTTCGAGCGTTAAGTCAGTTAATGACAGGCCTTACCAAATTTCTTAAGGCGCCAATAGTTATATGGCCAAGGTGTGATAAAACCAAAAAATAGCGCAATTGGCAACACCCACCACATAAACACAGCGCCACCGGTAATCAAATAGTCAACCAAATTCATGGCCAATTCCATTGAAACCATTGAAATAAGGCTCATGCCAACGGCTGTTTTAAAGGCTAATTTCAGCGCCATTGATTGGCGCATGAGTAGAATGGTCTCAAGAATAATACTGGTTAAAATTCCGTTAAACATTGCAAGCGCAAAAATAAACATCGTTGAATAACCGCTATCTTGCATAAGAGCAATCGTACCAAAGTCACCAATTGCACAGCCAATTAAGCACCACTTAGTGTTGTTAGCGCTACGCTTCCACGTGTGTTTGCAAGACCAAAATCCACTATCCATTATCTAAACCTCTCGTCATATTTAGTTTTTAATTCACTCGGCCAAAGGCTCATAATATAGTCAAGCACCGCTTGCTTCTCGTCTTTCGTTAATATCGCCTCGAAAGCAGGCATTTGTCCACCCATCTTAATGCCACCCCCATTAATCGTTTTCAATAATTGCATCGGCGAATGATGCCAGGTATGCGCTGAACCATCCAGCGGGGGTGCCGGGAATTTTCCGTCAACATCTTTTTCCTTCCAATTACTGACAAGCCCGCCCGCCTCTTTACCATGACAAACAACACAGTTAGCCTCAAATACGGCCTTGCCAGTGGAAACATCCGCATTTTCAGAATCATTACTACTGCAAGCAGAAAGCAGTAACAACAAAAAAATACCCAGCAATTTCATAAAAACATTTCCTGCAGGTCATTTACAAAGTCAAAGCCCTTAGTAGTTGGCCTTAGTCGATTACCTTCAGTACTCAACAAACCCAAATCAACAGCATTATTCATTATGTCACCAATAATATCTCGCGATTTTCCAGTTCTAGATTCGAATAATTCCAAATCAAAGCCCTGTTTCAATCTCAAAGCGTTGAGCATAAATTCAAAGGTTGTATTTTCGATGACTTTAGTAGCCGAACCAAAATCTTTCCCCTGGAATTTAACCATGTAATCCTTTGGCGACTTTGGCTTTAAAGTGCGGAATATTGTTTGCGTTTTATTGTCGGTTATTTTTCCATGGGCGCCTGCACCAATACCCAAATAATCGCCAAATTGCCAATAATTCATATTGTGCTTCGATGGGATTTTGCCATACGCTGAAATTTCATATTGTGGATGCCCGTGACTCTCTATTAGAGCAGCCCCTTTGGCACTCATTGCCCAAATGTTCTCGTCGTCTGGCAATTTGGGTGGGAATTTGGCAAATAACGTATTCGGCTCCACAGTGAGTTGATAATAGGAAATATGAGTTGATTTAAATGATAGGGCAATCTCGATATCGCTCAGGCATTGCTTCATCGTTTGCCCTTCAAGCCCATGCATTAAATCAATATTAAAATTATCAAAACCCACTTCTTTGGCTTTTTCAATGGCATGAATAGCCTCATCACTCGAGTGAATCCTACCTAATTGGCGCAAGTGCTGATCATGAAATGACTGCACACCAATAGACAGCCGATTAACGCCCGCGCCTCTAAAGCGTGCAAATTTATCAATCTCAAATGTGCCTGGGTTGGCCTCTAGAGTAATTTCTACATCTTTATCAATACTTAGGTTTTGATAAAGCCCTTGCATCAAGCGTTCAAGTTCATCGACACCGAGCAAGCTAGGTGTGCCACCACCCATAAAAATGGAGTGGATTGATCGACCTTGTAAATACGGCAAATCTTGCTCTAAATCTGTAAGCAAAGCCCCCACATAATCACTATCTGGCACACCCTCATGTGAATTAAAGTCACAATAAGGGCATTTTTTTACACACCAAGGGTAGTGGATGTAGAGCGAAATTGGCGGCAACTGTAACAAGTCAATCAGTCTTTAAGTTGCTTGAGAAAAGCTTGTAAAGCTTGACCCCTATGTGAAATTTTGTTTTTTTCTTCGGAGCTCAGCTCTGCAGAAGTGCAATTGTGTGTAGATAGATAAAAGATAGGGTCGTAGCCAAAACCACCCTCACCCCGAACCTCATCAATAATTTTACCCTCCCAGCCCCTTTGGATAATCACTGGGGTCGGGTCATCGCCGTGCAAGACGAAAGCTAGCGCGCACCAAAAACGGGCTTGTCGATTGTCATTATTGTTGCGCTTAAGATCGGACAATAATTTCTGTAAATTCTCCTCATCGGTAGCACCTTCCCCTGCATAACGAGCAGAATATATGCCCGGCGCACCGTTCAGTGCATCGACTACAAGGCCGGAATCGTCAGCGAGCGCGGGCAGGCCAGTTTGCCGGGAGGCGTTGCGCGCCTTAATTAAAGCATTTTCAACAAAACTAAGCCCTGTTTCTGGCACTTCATTCACGCCCAGTTCTTTTTGCGAGATAACCTCACAAACACCAGCCAGAATCGCATTCAGTTCGCGCACTTTTCCTGAATTTCCGGTGGCAAGCATGAGTTTTTTCATGGAATATAGAGGCGCATAATATAAGGGAAATTATATCTGAGGTATAATCGCCCATCAATAGCAATCGAAATGTACGATGACGCAAGATGAAATGAAAAATGACGTGGCAAAAGCCGCCCTTAAGTACGTCGTTCCAAACACGATTATTGGTGTCGGTACAGGCTCTACAGCCAATTTTTTCATTGACGCCTTAGCCACAATGAAAGATCAAATTGTAGGTGCAGTAGCGAGTTCGATGGCCACACAAGAGCGCCTAGAAAGTCACGGCATACCTGTCTTCGATCTTAATGATGTTGAATCCATGTCGGTCTATATTGATGGCGCAGATGAATCGGACGGCGAACTAAATCTTATCAAAGGGGGTGGCGGCGCTCTCACTCGCGAGAAAATAGTCGCTGCAGTTGCACAGCAGTTTGTTTGTATTGCGGACGAATCCAAATTGGTTGACGTTATGGGCGAGTTCCCTTTACCGGTTGAAGTTATACCAATGTCAGCAAATTATGTTAAGCGTGAAATCACCAACAACATTGAGGGCACCCCTGTACTACGAGAAGGGTTTACCACCGATAACGGCAACCTTATCCTTGATGTCACAGGCCTGAATATTACCAATCCAAAAGCACTGGAAACTGAGCTAAACAATATTGTTGGCGTCGTTACCAATGGCTTGTTCGCCAATCGTAGTGCAGATGTTCTACTGCTTGGCACTCAACAGGGTGTCAAAACGATTAATCTATAGTCAAGCGGCTTGTTATTGACAGTCTTTCAGCTCAAGCCTAAAATAATCCTTACAGCCAATTAATTTCATTTTTCTGAGACCTTTATGACACAACATGTTCTGGATGCAACTGAGCTCAACTGCCCAATGCCCATTTTAAAAGCCAAGCAGGCTCTAGCTAAAATGGAGGCGCATGACACTCTAAAAGTAACCTGCACTGATAAAGGCTCAACCAAGGACTTTATTGCTTTTTGCCATCAAACTGGCAACACACTACTTTCACACGATACCGAAGGCAATCAATTTATTTTTAATATTGAGAAGAGCGCGTAAATGTCTGAAAACAACGGAATGACAATAATTGCCTCAAAAGGCACTCTAGATTGGGCTTTTCCGCCGTTTATTGTTGGCTCAACAGCTGCTGCTATGGGAAAAGAGGTAACAATATTTTTTACTTTTTACGGTCTTGGTTTACTCTTAAAAGACCTCTCTAGTCTACGCGTTTCCCCCCAAGGAAATCCGGCAATGCCAATGAAGATGCCTTTTGGACCGAAGTGGCTTCAAAACATTGATTTTGCGCCAAAAATCCCCAACATCATGTGGAACATCCCAGGAATGGAGCTGTTTGCAACCAGCATGATGAAAAAAACAATGAAAAAAAATAACATTGCCACCATTGAAGAGCTCAGAGACATTTGCCTAGAAATGGGCGTCAAACTCATTGCCTGCGAGATGACGATTGGTATGTTTGGTTATTCACGAGAAGACTTTATCGACGGTATCGAATATGCAGGTGCGGCAACTTACCTTGACATCGCCCAAGGCTCTAACCATGACTTGTTTATCTAGAAAGAGGTGTGCTAACGCAAGTCCAGAATAGGCCAGTCTCTACCTTCGGCGTACACTCTTAGCGCGTCATTAGGGTTAACTGCAACCGGGTTATCAACCACGTCAAGTAATGGGATATCGTTATGTGAATCGGAATAAAAACTTGAACCCTCTAGAGTTTCATCAAACTCTGTAAGCCACAGCATTAAATTTTCCACTTTCCCCGAGCCGTAAGTTGGAATGCCAACTATCTTTCCGGTATAACGACCACCCACTATCTCGGCTTCAATTGCCAATATATCCTCAATGCCGTATAAGTTTGCAATCGCCTCGGTCACGAATCGACTGGTTGCAGTAATCACTAATACCGTGTCGCCTTGGCTTTTATGCTTGTCAATTAGTTGCTGCGCCTTATCAAGAATAATAGGCTTTATTTTCTCGGTGATGAATTGCTCGTGCATCAACGCCAGTTCGTCCATACTAAAGCGAGATAATGGCTCAATGGCAAATTCTGAATATTCATGAATATCAAGTGTGCCAAGATTGTACTGTTGAAAATAGTGCTCATTTTTTTCTCGGTGAGTCTCTACATCAACTGCGCCAATTTCACAGAGGAATTCACCCCATAGGTAATCAGAATCGCCACTAATAAGTGTATTGTCCATATCAAAAATTGCTAGTGGCATACGTTTTCCTTAATAATTTGAATAATTTCATCGGTTGAGTCGACAACACGCATTAAAGCCAAGTCTTGTTTGGAAATATAGCCGCCTTCTGCTAATTTCGTAAACCAAAATAACAGTGGCTTCCAATACTCAAATCCATACAAAATCAAAGGGATGGGGCGCATTTTCTCCGTTTGTACCAAGGTCAAGACCTCCATCAACTCGTCAGCTGTACCGTAACCGCCCGGGAAGTAAACACAAGCTTGTGCATGCTTAACTAGCATCACCTTGCGAGAAAAAAAGTGCTCAAAGGTTAGGCATTCATCCAAATAAGGGTTAGCACTTTGTTCGTGGGGCAGTTCAATATTAAGCCCTATGCTTTTTGATTTTCCCTCATAAGCACCCTTATTAGCAGCTTTCATAATGCCAGGTCCAGCGCCAGTGAGAATGTTATAGCCATCGTCTGATAGCTCTTTTGCTAATTGATACGCCTCTTGAAACAGTGGATCTGTGCGCTTTACTCTTGCCGAACCAAATACAGTAATGTTATTTTGATAGGCCGCCAAAAGCTTCTGCGCCTCAGCCATTTCAATCCCTACATCAACGATATTCACAGTTGAGAGAATGCCTTGCTTGCAGCTTCAATGGTTTTATCGAGTTCGTTTTTGCCATGAGCGCCCGACAAAAATCCAGCTTCATAGGCCGATGGCGCCAAATACACGCCCTCACCTAGCATCAGCTGATAAAAGGCCTTAAAGCGCTCGATATTACAATTCGACGCCTGGGCAAAATTACTAACTTTTTCTTCATCACTAAAGAACAGTCCAAACATACCACCGACAGTATTTGCAGTCATTGGAATATCGCACGCCTTTGCAGCATTAACAATACCTGAGGTCAAATACTCAGTGCTTTCACTGAGGTTTCGGTAGAAATTCACATCATTTTCCAAGACGTTTAACATGGCCAAACCGGCAGCCATGGATAATGGGTTGCCCGACAGTGTGCCTGCTTGATACACAGGACCCAAAGGGGCGATGCCACTCATAATTTCACGCTTACCACCAAAAGCTGCAACTGGTAGACCACCGCCAATTACCTTGCCCAGGGTGGTTAGGTCGGGCTTTACCTGGTAGTACGCTTGCGCGCCACCGAGCGCCACTCGAAAACCGGTCATCACTTCGTCAAAAATAAGTACGGTACCATGTGCGTCACAGACGTCTCTGAGGCCTTGCAAAAATCCTTCGCTCGGTGGAATACAATTCATATTACCCGCCACTGGTTCAACAATAATACAAGCCACTTGCTCGCCCATCTCAGAAAACAATGACTGAACCGATCCTAAGTTGTTGTACTCCAAAGTCAAGGTATGTTGCGCCAAATCTTCTGGTACGCCCGGCGAAGTGGGTACACCTAAAGTTAGCGCACCTGAGCCTGCCTTAACCAATAGAGAATCAGAATGACCGTGATAACAGCCTTCAAACTTAACAATTTTGTCTCGGTTAGTGTATCCACGGGCCAAACGAATAGCGCTCATCGTTGCCTCTGTACCCGAACTTACCATTCTCACCAGTTCAATTGACGGCACCAGCTGACACACTTTTTTGGCCAGTCGAGTTTCAATTTCGGTCGGCGCACCAAAACCCAACCCTTTATCCAAAGTCTCTCTGACAGCATCAAGAACTACTGGATTTGAGTGACCCAAAATCATCGGACCCCAGGAGCCAACGTAGTCTACGTATTCTTTGCCATCAACATCAACAAGGTAAGCGCCGGCACCGCGCTCAAAATAGATAGGATCACCACCAACACCATTAAACGCTCTCACAGGCGAATTGACACCGCCAGGAATATAGTTTTTGGCTTCATTAAAAAACGTTGACGACTGACTCATAAGGTCTCCTGAGGAATGGTAATAATTGGATATTGTTTGAGGTGGGTAATATGCGACCAAACAATGAGCACATTATCCAATAATAAGATCATATTTACAGGGTTTTGTGACAGCGAAATCGCCCGTGAAATATCGTCCAATAGGCGGAATAAATTATCCGAAGACGCCTTGCTAACAACCTTGTTTAGCTCCAATAATGCGCCCTGCGTTTTAAGTAATTTTAGGCGAATGCCTTCGGTGATAAGTTGCTGTAAACAGACCAGAGTTTCTAGCTCATGGCCCTCAAAAATCTCCGTCTCAATAGTTTTGGCAGGGTTCATTGCCATTTCCAGCAAATGGTTTTGCCAACTTTGAAACTGAAGAAAATAATCCCCCTGCAATTCTTCTACTGCCTTAAATGGAATGCCGTGAGCACTTTCAAGTAACTGAGAAGCATCAAAATCACTGCGCTTTTCACGGTCAATATGATTGGACAGCCACTCCACACTCTCCGAATCAAAAGCTGGACTAATATGCACACTTTGACAGCGAGAAAGAATGGTTGCCGGCAATGCACTGGCATTGTGCGCCAGTAAAATAATCAGAGTATTTTCTCGAGGCTCTTCAAGAGTCTTAAGTAAGCTATTGGCAGCACTGACGTTCATCTGATCGGCATAAAAGATAACGCCAATTTGCAGTTCATCCGCAGTTTTGTTGAGAATGTCACAAAAAGCCCGAATCTGGTCCACTCGAATCTCCTTTGATTCCTTGCCAGACTCTCTTAACTCTGTGCGACAAAAAACCATATTAGGATAATACGACCTTCTAACCAGTACGCTCTGATCCAGCATCTCTCTTGGATTATCTTTGGCAAGTTGACGACAGTGTCGGCATTCACCACAAGAGTCATTCTCACACAAAAGTGTTTGAATAAAACGCTGTGCAAGTTCAAATTTTCCAATTTTTTCAGAACCGGTAATCAGTAGCGCTTGCGGCAGATGTCTTTGCTCTAGCATTTGAGTGAGCTTTGCAAAAGCATTTTGATGCCAAGGTAGAATCATAACTGCTCTAAATAAGTATGAATTTGATGACTGACTTCACTTATTCCGACAGAGGCATCGACCAATTTAATACGTTGAGGATATTGTTGTGAACGGTCAATAAACACTTTTCTGACTCGCTCAAAAAAGGCTCGCTCCTCTTGCTCAATACGATCCTTGGCTGAACGAGCTTCAATTCTTGTCATGCCAATATCAACACTAAGATCTAAAAGCAGCGTTAAATCAGGCCTGAATTCACCCTGAACCCAAGCTTCAAGTGCTTCAATTCTAGATAAATCTAACGATCTGCCGCCGCCCTGATAGGCAAAAGAAGCGTCAGTAAAACGATCACTGACAACCCACTTACCCTGCGCTAAAGCGGGCTGTATTTTGCTGTGGATGTGCTCATTCCGCGCACTGAACATTAATAACAATTCCGTATCGCTGTGCATAGCACCTGTTTCCACACCAAGCAGCAGTGTTCGAATTTTTTCTCCAAGTTCAGTGCCGCCTGGTTCACGAGTTCTTACGACTTCAATGCCTTTTTCTTGAAGATAAGCGCAAATAAAATCAATTTGCGTGCTTTTACCTGCACCTTCTACGCCATCTAGAGTTATAAACTTGCCTTGTTTCATAATGGTAATTTTAAAATGATTTGTACAAAGAACTCTGCTTAATTACTTAAGTAACGCTGGATATTGTCCTTGTGCCCTTGATAGGTTTCGGCAAATGCATGACTGCCGTCTTTTTTCGAGACAAAATAAAGGCTATGGCCGTCATCTGGATGAAAAGCCGCATACAAAGACTCATAGCCAACTGAGCCAATTGCGCCCGGCGGCAAGCCTTCGTGTCGATAGGTGTTGTACGGACTTTTAATTCTTAAGTCGTTCCTGGACAACGAACCTGTATAGGCATCTCCCAACGCATAAATAACGCTTGGATCGGTTTGCAATCTCATACCTTCTGCGAGTCTACGCATGAACACTCCGGCAATCATTGACTTCTCTTGGTGATGCGCAGTTTCCTTCTCAATGAGAGAGGCCAAAATAATCGCCTCGTATGGAGAGTTATACGGCAGAGCGTCTGCCCTTGATTGCCATAAATCATCGAGTTGCATCCTCATTGAATCGTGCGCCCTTGCGAAAACACTTTGAATGCTATCGCCGTATGTAACTTGGTAAGTCTCAGGGAATATCCAACCCTCAAAAGGTGCTTCAATATTTAGGGATTTCATAACACCTTCAAACGTATCTTTGCCTTTCACCGCTGGATTTTGACTTAATTGCAAATAGTAACTGTCAATGGTGACGCCCTCAATCAGGGTGACATTCTGTCTAACCACATCACCACTCGTCACCTTATCTAGAAAGCTCAAAACGCTCATCTTTGGCTTAAGTTGGTAGTAGCCGGTTTGCAGTTTTGTGCTTGCATCCACAGCCATCGCGCTAAGTTTGAAATACCACTCGGAATTAATCAACTCCTTATTATGCAAATCTAGGGCAACAACGTCAATAGTCGCGCCTTTTTGCAAATGATATATTTGTGCATCCTCTACAAGCATATCTTTTGAAGTCCAAACCCACATGCCCAAAGCCAAGATCAAGACGACTTTAGTCAACCTTGCAAAGGTTTTATTTTTTTTTACCGAAAGCCAAGCATTGTTTGCCCGCTTCTTTTCTTCAAACGCCGACCTAATAGATTCTGTCACACCATTGCTCGCAAAGCTCATATCACCAATTTGAGTGATTGATTGAATCTCCATCACACTATTAGAAATAAACACCTCGTCAGATTCCATGAGTTTATTCACACTAAGCGGACCAACATTGATTTGCATGCCGAGTTCACTTGCAATCTCAAGAATAATGGCACGGCGTGTGCCTTCGATGCCGCATTTATCAAGGCGTGGCGTGTGCAGCGTATTGGCATAAATAGAGAAAATATTACCTTGTGTAACAGAGATGACATTACCGCCTTCATCCAACATCACGCCTTCGTCACACTTCAAATCAGCCCGGGCAAGTATCTGCTCTAATCGGTTGCAATGCTTAATGCCAGCGAGTTTTGGGTTCGATGCATAGCCACTTTCACAAAAATCCAGAGTGAGGTCTTGACGCGGTGCGGCCTTGGACATTTCAGAAACAATAACAATCCGAACTGGCTTGATATCACCCACAAAACCATAACCTCGGAGCGATTCACCCCTGGATAGGATTATTTTGACAACACAGTTACTTAGACGCGAAAAAGACAGCGCTTTTCTAATATCACTCAACCAAAATGACTCGTCAACTTTACCAATACCAAGCTTTTCACAGCCCTTATTCAATCGCGCCAAGTGATCAGGCCAAAAGAGAATGTTCTTGCTTTCAACAATACACGTTTCAAACAAACCGTCACCAAATTGCGTGTTGCGGTTAAAGACAGTAGTCTTGGATTGCTTGGCGCCATTAATAAGAACGATTGGGTTCATTGTAAGTAAAAAATTGACAATCTAAATGCATTATAAACAAAGTACAAGTCATTTTAACCATCGATAGCAGGTTTATAATACGAGAAAGAATGGAGGAAGTAAAACACCAATGAATGAGGCACTTAGGAGGCTTGTAAATAACCTGCTTGAAAGCGGCAAAGACTTACTTCCTATTGTTGTTGTTATCGCTTTTTTCCAAATCGCTGTCCTTCAGCGTCCAATACCTGATTTTAGCTCTATCGCACTGGGCACTCTCTATATCCTAATTGGCCTAACATTGTTTATTTCTGGCCTTCGAACCGGTCTTTTTCCAATAGGCGAAAGCATTGCCCATGCCTTTGTCGAAAGAGGCTCATTATTGTGGCTACTGGTATTTGCCTTTACCCTTGGCTTTGGTGCCACAATCGCAGAGCCGGCCCTTATTGCTATTGCGAATGAATCCGCAGATGTTGCTGCAGTTGGTGGAATTATTTCACACGACCAATCCGCAATTGATAATTACGCCTCCACACTTAGAATTGCAGTGGCAATTGCAGTTGGGCTCTCAGTTGTTTTGGGCGTCTTTAGAATACTCAAAGGCTGGTCAATTCAATGGCTTATCATTGGTGGCTATCTACTGGTGCTTCTGACAACACTGATAGCCCCTGAGTGGATTATTGGCATTGCTTACGATGCTGGCGGTGTTACCACCTCAACCATCACTGTGCCTTTGGTCACCGCATTGGGGGTGGGGCTCGCCAGCAGTATTCGGGGTCGCAACCCTCTTACCGATGGCTTTGGCATGATAGCCATTTGTTCATTATCGCCAATTATCGCAGTGATGATTTTTGGCATCATGTTATGAGCTACATTAATCCATTCATCAGTATGTTTGGCGATATTGCGCCAATTATTGCAACAATCTTTGCTTTTCAATTACTGATTCTTAAGAAGAAAATACCCAATATCAAACAGGTGTTGTTCGGCCTGCTAATGGTGTGGGTTGGGCTAACATTTTTCATGTTGGGGCTCGAAAAAGCATTATTTCCATTAGGAAGGCTTATGGCTGAGCAACTCACTTCTCTCGACTTTCTTGGCAAAGAAGAGCTTTTCTGGTTTGACTATTATTGGGTGTATATATTTGCAGCCTGCATTGGCTTCGCCACCACGATTGCAGAACCGTCATTACTGGCCGTTGCAATAAAAGCCAATCAAGTTTCTGGTGGCTCGGTAAAACCTTGGCCTCTGAGAATCGCTGTGGCGCTTGGGGTAGCGATGGGAATTGCATTGGGCAGCTATCGAATCGTTGTCGGCATACCACTACATTACTTCATTCTTACAGGGTATCTGATTGTCATTGTTCAAACTTATTTTGCGCCAAAACAAATCATTGCTTTGGCGTATGACACGGGTGGGGTTACAACCTCAACTGTCACCGTTCCTTTAGTGGCTGCACTTGGCCTTGGTCTTGCTAGCACGATTGAAGGAAGAAATCCGCTGATAGACGGATTTGGGCTGATTGCTTTTGCAAGCCTATTTGCGATTATGAGCGTTTTAGTTTATGTTCAACTTAAGCACTTGATTAACAAGTGAGGAGGGTGCTATGCACTTTAAACTGATTATCGCGTTTGTAGATTGCGATAAAACCGATAAGATTCTAGTTGCAGCACGCGAAAAAGGTGCGACTGGGTCAACCGTTATTTCCCAAGCCAGGGGTGAGGGCTCGCAAGACCAAAGGACTTTTCTAGGTTTACATGTTGAGTCGCCCAGAGATGCTCTGTTAATGTTAGTAGAGGAAAACAACGCTAGGGAAATTTTAGAAACCATCAACAAAGTCGGTGCTTTCGACAAAAAATCGCACGAAGGTATCGCTTTTCAAATCGATGTTGAAGATGCCGTCGGTGTCATGCATCAAGTTGATATACTTAATAGAACCTTGAAGGAGGAGTTATGAAAACCGACATACTGGTGGAAGATGTAATGTGGCCCCAAGTGGATGTCATTGATCGTAGAATGACTGTGCAAGAAGCGCTCAACACCATGCAGCACAAAAAAACCAAAATGCTGATTATCGATAAAGCTCACGAGCATGACGAATACGGAGTGGTATTGATGGGCGACATTGCAGGGAAGGTCATCGCTAAAAACAAAGCCTTAGATCGCGTCAACGTCTATGAAATCATGAACAAGCCCGCCATTTCAGTGCATTCGAAAATGCATATTCGATATTGTGCTCGACTTCTGACAAGGTTTAATCTCTCTCGTTGCCCCGTTATTGACGATGGAAAAGTCGTAGGCGTTATCAGTCTAACCAGTATTGTGTTTAACAACAATGAATTAAAGGATTCTGACGAGACTGATGACTCATGATTTAGGTCATCAAATCACCTGTATTGACACGCAACATTTACGACCCAACGCTGTGGCCGCCTACCTAATACAAGATGGTGAATATGCAGCTTTTGTTGATACCGGTTGTCATCTATCAGTGCCCATATTATTACAAACCCTTGAAGATAAGGGTGTTAAACGAGAGAATGTGTCCTACATCCTCACGACTCACATTCACCTCGACCATGCCGGCGGCCTAGGCGAGCTCATCAAATACCTGCCAAATGCAATAGCTTATGTGCATCAACGTGGCGCCAGACATATGATCGATCCAACAAGGCTTAAAGCGGGCGTATTGGCTGTATACGGTGAAGTGTTTTTTAAGCAAACTCTGGGTGATTTGATCCCAACTCCAGAAGATCGAATTAAAATCCCGGAGGACGGTGAGAGTATTAAACTCGGCAACCGAACACTCACATTTATTGATACGCCAGGCCATGCAAGGCATCATTACTGTGTCTGGGACGAGGCTTCAAAAGGAATTTTTAGCGGTGACACGCTTGGCGCAAGCTATCGAGAGTTTGACACAGCAAAAGGCGAACTTATTTTTCCTCCAACAACGCCCGTTCAATTCGATCCTAGTGCTTGGCACAACACAATTGACAAACTTCTAAAACTACAACCAGAATGTGCTTACTTAACTCACTTTTCACGCATGCCTTTCAGTGAAGACAATGCACAGAAACTTAAAAATGGCATTGATAGTTTTGCCGCAATTGCACTTAAGCACAAGGGCTCAAAAAATCGTTTTGAAGTCATCAAAAAATCACTAGGACGCTACTTATTACATTGCGCCGCCGAGCACGATGTCTCTCTAGAGAAAACCCTACAAATGACACTTTTTGAAGACGACCTCGGAATCTGTACCCAAGGCCTTGATGTATGGCTAAGTCGGCAATAGTTTATTAAGAGTAAGAACAGCAGTAATCGATTACTGATTTAACTTGTAGCTTGAATGAGCTGTTCGCAGGCACTTCAAACGACTGACCGCCAGTGATAGTAATCCACTCATCAGCGCCTGGAAGTAAAACATCCATTTCACCAGCTTGAATTTCCATCAGCTCGTGTTGGTCGGT
>CAJVZH010000010.1 GCA_913020715.1 uncultured Gammaproteobacteria bacterium | reverse complement strand
CGCAAGGATTGGCGCTCACACCTTGTTCACAATTGACCGCTTTCGCAAAGATACGGGCAATGGTTGTCTTGCCTACACCTCTTGTGCCGGTAAATAGAAAGCCGTGATGAAGGGTGTTGTTGTTGAGGGCGTTGACCAGGGTTTTAACAGTGTGCGTTTGGCCAACCAATTCCTCAAAGGTATGAGGTCGGTATTTTCGCGCTAAAACTTGGTAGTGCTCACTCATGAATGTCGGTTTAACAATTGTGGTGTAAGTAGTGCCGAGAATAGAATCCAACACATGAAAAAACTATTACCGTTGCTCCCTTCCGGGCCTGGCGGAGTTCATAGTTATTCATTGTCGGTTTACCCTCGACACTAGGCAATATTTTACTGCAATTGGTTGACTCTAAATTGTCTCAATAGTGAGAAAAATTAGCCAAAGTTTATTAACAGTTTAGGTTCTTTTCGGCCTGGTAGCGATCGAAAACCAATGGCCATATTTCGCCAACTTGGCCTTGATTAATTAGGGTGTTGTCTATCTTGGTGATAGGTAGCACTTCGCGTGTTGAGCTAGAAATCCAAACCTCGTCTGCGTCAAACAATTCCTCTTTTGAAATGGGGACTTCTTCCGTGCTAATGCCGCAATAGTCAGCGCACTCCAATACAACTTCTCGGGTAATGCCTGGCAAAATATGCGGACCTTTGGGGTGGGTATAAACACAGCCATTTTTAACAATAAAGAGATTGGCGCTTGAGCACTCTGTAATAACATTGTCACGACAAAGAATCACATCCTCGACATTATTTTGTTTTGCCTCTTGGGCGTACATAATATTGGCAAGAAGTGAGGTAGCCTTGGTGTTGCATTGACTCCAGCGAATATCATCACGCGTTATTGCCGAAAGTCCTGATAGAAAATCCTCTTTACGGGCGGCCTCAAAAGGGCTTGATTGTATATAAACCGTGGGTTTAAGCTTGCCATAAGTGTGTTTTCTGTTGGCGTCACAGCCCCTTGTTACTTGTAAATAAATAGATTGATCGGCGTGCTGCGGGTGATGGTCAATAAGTTGTTGGAGTATCACACGCCATTGTTCGTGTGTGTGTGGATTGGGTATTTTGATTGCTTCTAAGCTTTCACTAAGTCGCTCAAGGTGTGGCTTAATACAGAAGGCATTGCCTTGATATACGGGCAGGACTTCGTAAACGCTATCACCGAATAAAAAACCTCTGTCCATTACTGAAACAAAGGCTTTATCTTTTTCGAGAAAATTGCCGTTTAAATAAACCATGGATTTGCTAAAAAAGCATTTTAATCGAGTCAATCATTCTAGCAAAAAAGCCAGACTCAGGCGCATCTTCAAGGGCAACCAATGGCATGCGTGCTAGCACTTCTTCCTTAAAGCTAAGGACAAGCTCGCCAACGTTATCACCCCGTTTGATTGGCGCTGTTAATTGCTCGCTTAAATGGATTGTTTGCGTTGTGTATCTAAACTGGTTTCGAGGAAGGGTTAAGTAAGGAGAGCTAAGCACGCCTACTTTAATGCTGCTTTTCTCAGATTTAAACACGGGCACTTGCTGTGAGACGTCGTCAATGGATTGTGTCTCAAAAAATCTGAAGCCGTAGTCGAGTAATTTTTGCGTTTCGGACACGCGCACCGTTGGGCTATCAGAGCCCAGCACCACAGAAATCAAACGCATACCAACTCGATTGGCGCTCGTCACTAAGCAGTAGCCAGATTTTTCGGTATAGCCTGTTTTAAGGCCATCAACAGTGGCATCGGACCAAAGGAGTTTGTTACGATTGCTTTGCTTAATATTGTTGTAGGTGAATTCTTTTTGAGAGTACCACTGATAGAAATCTGGAAATTCGCTAATAATGGCGGAAGACAAAATGGCGATATCGTGAGCTGTAGTGTATTGATTTTCGTGAGGTAGGCCAGAGGCATTTTCAAAATTGGTGTTATCCATGCCCAGATCGAGCGCGTACTCATTCATAAACAGTACAAAGGTGCCTTCAGATCCGGCGACGTGCTCCGAAAGTGCAACCGAGGCGTCATTGCCCGATTGAATGATCATTCCCATTAACAAGTCTTTAAGTTTGATCAGTTTACCAACTTCAATAAAGCTTCTAGAGCCGCCAGTTTTCCACGCCTTTTCACTAATCTTTACTTCATCGTCAAGGCTAATAAATTCTTCTTTGATGCGCTTAAAGACGACATAAGAAGTCATTAATTTCGTCAGACTTGCTGGCGCCCTCTGCTCATCAGAATTATTTTCGGCGATAACTTTTCCGGAGTTGTGATCCAAGATGATATAAGCGGCAGCACCGATTGTAGGGGCTTCAGGGATGTAGAATTTTGGTTCTTTCGCGTTAACACTGCTTGCTAAAGAAAGGATTATGAGAGTTTTAATAAGGGCGGAGAATGATGGAAATTTCATAGAAAATTAACTCTAAATAGTTGAAGTAAACGTTTGTTTTAATTGCTCTGACAATTGATAAACAGCCATCGCGTAGTGGTTATCGTGATTATAGCGAGTAATGGCATAAAAGTTCCAGAAAGTCAGCCAAGTTTGCATTGATTGGTCATCGTGCAAGCGAATAAAGGCAAGTTTTACATCGTCGTTAATTGTGCTATCTATCTCGAGACCTAATTCTCGCCAGTATTGCGCATCTTTGATGGGCTTTGATATTTTTTCTTGGATAAAAGATTGTTGGGTTTTATCCAGTTCAGTGACTTTAGCTATCTCTGCGTCTTTTTGCCAATTATGCTCAGCCAAGTAATTTGCGATTGAGCCGATTGCATCGTGCGTATTGTTAAAAAGATCCACTCTAAAGTCGTTGTCAAAATCCACGGCATAATATCGATAAGAGCTGGGGATAAATTGGGCGTAACCCAGGGCGCCTGCGGAGGAGCCTTTAATGGCTAATGGCGGCAGTGTGTTTTCTCGGGCCAATAGTAAGAACGACTCCAGCTCTTTTTGATAAAAGTTTCTACGGCTAGAGGTGCCAAACGCTTTTCCAATAAGCGTTTTGAGTGTTGGGTATTTGCCCTGCACCTTGCCGTAATTGGTTTCAATACCTAAAATGGCGACAATGATTGCGCTGGGTACACCGTATTTACTCTCGGCATTTTCTAGTGCTTGTTTGTTATTTTGCCAAAAAATCACACCTTTATCAATTCTGCCCTCGGTGACAAAAATAGATCGGTATTTTTCCCAACTCATTTTTTCAGTACTGCGTGTGCCGGTGCTTGTTTTTTTTTGCATGCTTTTATCCACTTTTGTTAGTTGAATTTTAGAAAAAATAAACTGCAATTCAGATTTATTAAAGCCGTGAGTTTGCACCATTTCATTGACAAAGGCCTGCACAGATTTAAAGTGTGTTGAGGGCAAAACCTCAGCGAATACTGCCGTATTAACAAATAAAAGCAGGGCGATAAGGGTGGCTTTCATCGTTGTAAATACCTCGGTCCTTTGTGTTTGTGAATGGACATAATAATGCCAAAACTTGCCATTAACGTCATCAAGGATGAGCCGCCGTAACTAACCAAAGGTAGAGGTACCCCAACGACTGGTAATAGGCCAGAAACCATGCCAATATTGACAAAGACGTAGGTAAAAAATATCATGGATAGACTGGCGCCCAAGAGCTTGGAGAAATTGTCTTCGCAGCGTAGTGAAAGACTGAAGCAACGATAAATAATCAGCCCATAAATGAGTAGTAGTAAGAGTACGCCTAAAAAGCCTAACTCTTCCGCCAGTACTGAAAAAATAAAATCGGTGGAGTCTTCCGGTAAAAAATCGAGCTGAGATTGAGAGCCTTGTTGCAGCCCTTTGCCGGTGAAGCCTCCAGAGCCTATCGCAATTTTGGATTGTAAGATATGGTAGCCTGAACCAAGAGGATCGGATTCGGGGTTAAACAAAGTCAAAATACGCTTTTTTTGATAGGCCATTAATAAATAATTCCAGGCAATATGCAGTCCACCAGATGCAAGACCCAACAACAAACCAAAATTTAGCCAAGGATTTTTTAGCAGTCTGATACTGACGCCAGAGAAAAACAACACATAAACACCCGAGGCTCCAATTAAAAGTGAAGTGCCCAAATCCGGCTGTTTCGCGATGAGCAGAACAACAATGGCTATTGCGCCCAATGAAATCAATGTAGGGGTTGCTCTAGGCGGTAGAGTTCGCTCAGAAAGAATAGAGGCAATGGCGATGGGCACAATTACTTTCATCATTTCAGAGGGTTGAAACTTCACCAAGCCTAGGTTTAACCAGCGTTGAGCGCCACCGCCTGAACTGCCAAAAAACAACACCATGAGCAGTAGAAAAATACCAATAACCATTAAAATAGGCGCGGCTCTTTTCATGTAAAGAGGGGGTATTTGTGCAACAACCAACATGACGCCGGTTGCCAGCGCCAAATGGGTTAACTGCCTATAAACGGGGCTTAAAGAGCCGCCTGAACTGCTGTAGAGGATCAACAGGCCAAGGGCGGAAATACTAATTATGAGAAATAGCAGAGGCGTGTCAATTTTAAAATAGCGGTAAAAAAGCTTAATTTTTTTGTACAAATAAGCAATCATAGGATCAACAAACCAACCGGTCGTGCGTCTGAGAGTAGTAAATTAAAGCTGCTACAGGCGGAAGTGTTGTTCATGCACTCAACACCCAGTCCGAGTTCGCCAAGTGCAACTTGTTGCTTGGCAGAGAGGAAAATCACGCGCTCACCTGTGCCAATAATCAACAAATCGAGTGATTCCTGGCAAGTGAGTCGGAAGAGTAGCTCTTTACCGACTTCATCTAATGATTGTATTGAGAGCTCCTCGGTATTTCTAGGTGAAATAAAACAAGGTTTTTTTAATTCCGTATGAGCCAAGATTATGGCCGAGAGATTGTGAGAAACAATGGAGTTGTGATTGGCGTCTTGCTGGGTGAATTCCATTGAAATGCTGCAGATATTTGGCTATTGGAGGTTAATTATATCAGTGTAAAATTAACACTTCATTGGATTTAATCGATGGCATGATTGCTCTTGCGAAATGCCAATATTCAAGACAGCTAATGGCTTGATATTAATTCAAAAATCTTCTTAATTTTTATTCAAATTAAATATCTTTATGAAATCCAGATTCGCACCATCTCCCACAGGCTACCTTCATATTGGTGGCGCAAGAACGGCACTATTCGCATGGCTTTGGGCCAGAAAAAATAACGGACAATTTACGCTGAGAATTGAAGATACCGATAGAGAGCGATCCACTCAGGCATCCGTTGACGCAATATTGCAAGGCATGGAGTGGCTTGGGCTTGATTATGACGAGGGTCCAATTTATCAAACCGATCGCTTTGATCGCTATGAAGAAGTCATTAATGAATTGTTGAGGAAGGGCGGGGCATATTATTGCGAATGCTCTAAAGAACGACTGGAGAAGTTGAGAGAGGACAAAATGGCCGCTGGTGAAAAGGCAAAATACGATGGCCGCTGTCGAGACAAGAATTTATCTAGTGGCGTTATTCGATTTCTTAATCCGGACGAGGGAAAAGTAGCTTTTAGGGATCATGTTAAAGGTGACATTGAAATCGCCAATTCAGAGCTTGATGATTTGATTATTGCCCGTTCCGACGGCTCTCCTACTTACAATTTAACGGTTGTTGTTGATGATCATGATATGGCGATTGACTGCGTTGTTCGCGGCGACGATCATATTAACAACACGCCAAAACAAATTAATTTATACGCCGCCCTTGATTGGGATTTGCCGACTTTTGCTCATGTGCCGATGATTTTGGGCGGAGACGGTGCGCGTTTATCAAAGCGTCACGGTGCGGTTAACGTGATGGCTTATCGAGACGAAGGGTTTTTGCCAAAAGCACTGCTTAACTACATTGTCCGTTTGGGTTGGTCGCACGGTGACCAAGAGATTTTTTCATTAGAAGAAATGATTAATTTATTTGATCTTGCTAATATCAACAAAGCCCCGGCGAGCTTTAATCAGGAAAAGTTGATTTGGCTGAATCAATCCTATATTAAAACCACAGAAGTTTCAGAGTTGATTGGGCACCTGCAGTGGCATTTGCAGCAACGTTCAATCGACGTTAAGGGTGGTCCCAAAATAGAAGACGTGATTGAGGCACTGCAAGACAGATCGAAAACCCTTGTGGAAATGGCCGATAGCTGCGCTATGTTCTATCAGGACTTCACAGCTTTTGATGAAAAACAAGCCAGTAAGCAATTCAGCGGTAAGTCGCAACCTATTGTTGAGGCGCTCTACTCAAAACTCTCTGCACTTGAAGTTTGGAGTGCTGAGGCTGTACACGATGAAATTCAAGGAGTTTGTGAGCAGCAAGATGTCGGGTTCGGAAAGGTAGGGCAGCCTTTTAGGCTCGCACTCAGTGGCGATGGCAAGGCGGGCAGTATTGATGTTTGCGCTGTACTTGTCGGCAAAGATAGAACGCTAGCCAGATTGCAAATGGCCATTGATTATATTAAGGCCCTTTGAGCGTCAATCCAAATAAGAGGTTGTTATGAGCTTACAGTTCACTGACGTCGTTTTTGCCATTGCGCCAATTTTCATGCTTATGATTATTGGTAATCTGTTGAGGCGCAATCAAATACTGGATGAAGCTTTTTGGAGTCTTAACGACAAACTTGTTTATTGGATTCTAATGCCGGCATTGTTGTTCAATGAGATTTCGCAAATTCATTTTTCTCCGGCACTTTTCGGTAGTTATGCATTTGTGATTCTTGGTGGTTTTTTTGCTGTCATCTTACTGTCGATTTTGTTGGGGAAAGTTTGCGGTTATTCGGGCGCAATATCTAGCTCGGTCATGCAAGGAGCCGCCAGGCACAATGCCTTTATTGCCCTAGCAATTTCGGGCAGTCTATTTGGGACTCAAGGCTTGGCAATAGGCACCAGTCTGATGGCTATCCTTATTCCGGTTGTTAATATTGTAATAGTTACTTTTATGGTGATTGTCCTGCAAGATGCCAAGTCCAATACTGCAAAGCCTAGGTTGGCTAGCGTTGTTGGCGAGCTGGGAAAAAACCCACTTATTTTGGCGATTATTGTGGGCTTTGTGTTCTCAATAGCAAACGCGAAGGATGTGCCTATTGTTCATGAAACAACCCGGCTGTTAGGATTGGGTGCAATACCCGTACTGCTTTTGGGTCTCGGCGCAAACATTAAGATTAGGAATCTCTCAATTCAGATTAGTCCGCTCATTATTGCGTGTATTTTGAAGCTGGCTATTTTTCCGCTGATTGTTTATTTTGCCAGTGGTTATTTTGAATTCAACACAACAGAAAAAATTGTCTTGGTGATATTTGGTTGTGTGCCAACAGCCGTTAGTTCTTATACTTTGGCTAAGCAATTGGGTGGCGAGACCGAATTAATGACGAGCATTATCACTTTGCAAACGGCACTGTCTTTTATTACTATTCCGCTCATCTTGGCATTTATTACCTAGGCCTTAGTTGCGCGGTTTTTTGCTGTTTTGGACGAACCTTTGAAATAAGTGGTATTTAGTAAGTTTGGTGATATAATAGGCGTAAGAATTCTCTTGATTCTAACTTTCTATTTCACTTTTTCAAATATCATGAACGATAAAATTAAAGCGGTCACGGACGCTTCTTTTGATGCTGACGTTATTAATGCATCACAACCAGTTTTAGTAGATTTTTGGGCAGAATGGTGTGGCCCTTGTAAAGCTCTTTCACCTATTCTAGATGACATCGCAAATGAATATGATGGTCGTGTGACTATCGCTAAAGTCAACGTTGATGAAAACGTCCAGACGCCACCTAAATATGGCATTAGAGGTATTCCTACTATGCTTTTATTTAAAGATGGTGCAGTTGAGGCTACCAAGGTTGGTGCATTATCGAAAGCTGAATTGAGTGCATTTATAGATTCAAATATTTAGAAGCTTTTAAAAAAAGGTTTCACTTAAACTAATTTACTTTACTAAGACAAAAACTTAAAATATCAATTGCTGTCAGCGCAACTAGCGCTGGCAATGATACAACTCTCCAATACAACCTGTATTAAACCACCACCTGACATCCCGTCAATATAAATATCACTAAAAATCAATTATGAAATTATCCGATCTTAAAATCCAAACGCCAGCCGAACTTATGGAAATGGCACAATCTATGGGCATTGAGAATATCTCAAGAGCAAAAAAACAAGCGCTTATTTTTGCGATCTTGAAAAACAAGGCGGACAACGATGAAGAGGTTTTAGGTGATGGTGTACTGGATATTTTGCAAGAAGGTTACGGTTTTCTGAGATCTGCGAACGATTCGTATGTTTCTGGTCCCGATGATATTTATGTCTCGCCGAATCAAGTTAGACGGTTTAGCCTGTCAACAGGTGATGTAGTTACTGGTAAAATTCGCGCCCCCAAAAAAGGTGAAAAATATTTTGCTTTGGTCAAAGTTCTAGAAGTTAATGGCGATAAGCCGGAGAACGTCAGAAATAGAATTCCTTTTTCGTCACTGACCCCACTGCATCCAAATGAAAGATTAAAACTAGAAATTGGCAATGGCGGCACAGAAGATATTACCGCTAGAGTTATTGACTTAGTTGCGCCATTTGGCAAGGGCCAAAGAGGTTTGTTGGTAGCGCCACCTAAAGCCGGTAAAACGATGATTATGCAAAATATTGCGTCATCGATTGCCATCAACCATCCAGACTGTGAATTGATTGTATTGCTCATTGATGAGCGCCCGGAAGAGGTGACTGAGATGGAGCGTTCGGTTAGAGGTGAGGTGATTTCTTCTACTTTTGACGAGCCTGCAAAGCGCCACGTTCAGGTTGCGGAAATGGTTATCGAAAAAGCCAAAAGACGCGCCGAACAAGGCAAAGATGTCATCATCCTGCTTGACTCAATCACCCGATTAGCAAGAGCCTACAATACAGTTGCCCCCTCTTCGGGTAAAGTGTTGACCGGTGGTGTTGATGCCAATGCATTGCAAAGACCAAAACGCTTTTTTGGCGCAGCTAGAAACATTGAGAACGGCGGCAGTATTACCATTATCGCTACTGCGTTAGTTGACACCGGTTCAAAAATGGATGAGGTTATTTACCAGGAATTCAAAGGTACAGGCAATATGGAATTGCACCTTGAGCGCCGTCTTTCTGAAAAACGCATCTTCCCGGCGATTAATATTAACGCTTCAGGTACACGCCGAGAAGAGTTGATTACCGATGAGCAAGAGCTTCAGAAAATGTGGATTTTGCGTAAAATTCTGCACCCAATGGACACCGTTGATGCTGCAGAATTCTTGATTGAAAGATTAAGATTCTCTAAGACTAATGACGAGTTCTTTGACTCAATGAAGCAAAAGAAATAGCCGTTATTATCTGGTAGACTGATTCGACTCAATTATGAAAACGAATCTTCTAAGAATTTTTCAATACCAAAATAGTCGCATTGCCAGGTATCTCATGCGCAATGTGAGTGTGTTGTTCGTTGCCATGATCTTTATCATTGGCCTGGTTGTCTTTGGTAATCAGTTTGTCTTAATGGTGAAGGAAAGTGTCCGTCAAGGCGTGCCCATTCAGGAGTTATTGCCGCTTATTGGTTTTAATATGATTAGAGATGTGCCGCTAATCTTTTCACTGTCCTTGTTCCTGGCTATTATTCTCACTGTCTCTCAGCTTTACAAGAGTTCGGAAGCTATCGTGCTTAATTCGTTGGGTTTGGGTGACAAACACTTTATGTTCTTTATCCAGCCGGTTGTTGTTTTGGCCACTCTGTTTGTTTTCTTTTTAACAACTTCTGCCGTGCCATGGGCCAAAGAGCAGAAAAATCTGATTGTTGAAGAAAGTAAAAATGCTTCTGAGTTTTCCTTTATCAAGGAGGGTGAGTTTCAGGAGTTTAAGGATGGCGAGATTGTTTTTTATGCCTCTGAGTCTTCGACACCCGATGATGTGCAAGAGCAAAATATGGAGGAAATCTTTATTTACGCCTCCGCCAAAGGCAGACCTTTGATTGTCTTGGCCTCTGAAGCGACAAAATACACAGATCCCGATACTCGCAGTGTTTATTTGCGCCTTAAAGATGGCGTGCGTTATCAAGGTATCCCAAGCAGCGAAAATAAAAGCATTCTTGAATTTGATCAATACGATTTACAAATTATTTCAGGCGAGGTGCAGGAGTCGGAAATTGTCTACACAAAAATTGAAGGGCGATCAACATTTGATCTTTTGACAGAGTCGGGCAATATAGCTGTTGCTGAATTGCAATGGCGTTTCTCGCAGCCGCTTAGCTTGCTCATTTTGTCGGTGCTTGGCGTGTTGTTGGGAAAGGCATCTCCACGCGGTGGAAAGGGCGTTGGATTATTGATTGGTGTTGGCGTTTTTTTACTGTATAACAACGGTTTGCTGATGGCCAAAGGCGCTCTCGAGCGTGGTGAGATAGACGCTTGGATTGGCCTTTGGTGGATCCATTTCTTAGTTATTGTTTTAATAATCATTCTTTATCAGTTTAGGCACGGAAACTTGTCGACCTATCTTGTTAAAATACCTAATTTATATACTAAAGAGAAAAGTAATGCCTAGTTTACCCAGTAAGAGTTTAGAAACTTTTGAAAACCCTAATCCTGAGCGAGATTACGTTATTCGTATCGACATGCCAGAATTTACCTGTTTGTGCCCAATGACCGGTCAACCGGATTTTGCTGTCTTGAATCTTGAATACATCGCGGATGAGCGTTGTGTTGAGCTTAAAGCACTTAAAAACTACATTTGGTCTTTTAGGGATGAAGGGTGTTTTCATGAGGCAGTGACCAATAAAATTTTGAGCGACTTGGTGGCGGCGACAGAACCAAGATTTATGCGTTTAGAAGCAATTTTTAATGTTCGAGGTGGTATTTATACAACCGTAGTGGTGGAGCACAAGTGCCCTAACTGGACACCCAAAGAAACCGTTCGCCTGTGAAGCCAATCCGTCAAACGCATCGGTTTGACAAAAAATTATTAGACAAAGACGCCCTCAAGGTGGTCAGTACTTTAACAAAGGCTGGCTTTGAGAGCTATCTTGTCGGTGGCTGCATACGTGATTTGCTGCTTGGCTATCACCCTAAAGATTTTGATATTGCGACAAGCGCCACGCCTGAGCAAGCCCATAAACTTTTTAAGCGCTCCAGATTAATTGGTAGACGTTTTCGCTTGTTGCATGTGATGTTTTCTGCAAGAAAGTTTCTTGAAGTGGCGACGTTTCGCGCGGGCAAGGTGCAGACGAGCAACAAAGGTGTTGTTAGAGACAACCTTTATGGCTCTCTTGAAGAAGATGCCTTTCGCCGTGACTTTACTGTTAACGCCTTGTATTACGATGTAGACAAATCCGAAGTGATTGACTATGTTGGTGGTCTTGACGACCTTAATGGCAGTCGCATAGAGATGATTGGTGACCCAATTGAGCGCTTTGAGGAAGATCCGGTGCGAATGATTCGGGCTGTGCGTTTTCAAGTTAAGTTAAGCGCGAGCTTGTCTGAAGATATCCTTAAGGCGATTGAAAAGCAAGCCATCTTGCTTGGTAATATTCCACCGGCCAGATTGTTTGACGAGTGCATCAAGCTTTTTCATAATGAGAAGGGTCTTGAGGTTTTTAAACAACTTGAAAATCTGGGCTTGCTCAAACAACTTTTCAGCCAAACCGAAAGCACGACTTTTATCGAACAAGCCCTAATTAACACCTCAGAAAGGATTAAAGCTGGTAAGTCTGTAACGCCTGCTTTTTTGTTTGCAGTTTTCCTCTGGAGTGCACAAAATAAACGCTTTGAACAACTCAACAAAAAGAACAAGTCAAGATTCCTGGCAATGAATCAAGCGGCAGAGGATGTGGTTCAGAAGCAAGTTGAACAAGTGATGATGCCGAAGTGGCTTTCTGCTCGTGTGCGAGACACTTGGTTAATGCAGCACAAACTTGAAACCTGTCAAACCAAAAAAGAAAAAGAAATGATCGCTCATCCGCGATTTCGAATGGCTTATGATTTTTTGGTTTTACGTTCTGAGAGTATTAGCCCAGAATTAAAAGAAAGAGCGGATCGATGGACTCAGCTGCAGAAGTAAAATCCATTCTTATTACTGGCTGCTCAACGGGTATTGGTGCGCATCTTGCGCGCGGCCTTAGAGATAAGGGTTATCGAGTCTTTGCTAGCGCTAGACAAGAGACTGACGTCAAAAAGCTCGAGGCCGAAGGTTTTGAATCGTTATTGCTTGATTTATCCTCTTCAGATTCTATAAATAGTGCTGTAAGCGCACTTTTTCAGAAAACTGATCACCTTTATGCCTTAATAAATAACGGCGCTTATGGACAGGCTGGCGCGTTGGAGGATATCTCGCGTACTGCTATGGAGGAGCAATTTCAAGCAAACTTTTTTGGATGGCATGAGTTGACTAACTTGATTTTGCCGTCAATGAAGTCACGCAATAGTGGGCGCGTGATCTACATCAGCTCGGTATTGGGTTTTGTTGCTTTACCATTCAGGGGTCCCTACATTGCTTCAAAATTTGCCATTGAGGGTTTGGTGGACACGCTGAGACTTGAGCTTCGCCACACCAACATTAAATTGTCATTGGTTCAGCCTGGACCGATTGAGTCGGACTTTAGACAAAATGCTTATTTGTCTTTTCAAAAGCATGTTGATTTTGAAGGCAGCGATTATCGTCAAGATTATAAGAAGATGATTAAACGGCTTAATTCACCCAATAATGCTCAGTTCACGCTGGGGCCAGAAGCGGTTTTAAGGCCTGTTTTGCATGCATTGGAATCAAAGTCACCCAAGGCGCGCTATCGAGTAACCTTTCCCACCAAGTTATTTGCAATTTTAGGTAGAATACTACCGAGTACTTGGATGGATAAAGTACTCAGCAAAGCGGCGGATTAACGGAGAAAGTAATGGCTAATAAATTTGACTTTAATAAGGGTTTAAGCGAACTGGAGTCCATCATTAATAAAATGGAATCTGGTGATTTGAGTCTTGAAGATTCTCTTAAATTTTTTGAAAAGGGCGTTAAGCTTCACCGCCAATGCCACACCGCGCTCAGCGATGCTGAGCAACGAATTTTTGTACTGAGTGAGAGTGACGGTTACAACTCAGAAAAGCCATTTGATGATTAGAGATGTCTCTAAATAATTACCGAGCGCGCGTTAATGGTTGTCTTGACGCTCATCTAAGTCAAAGTAGTGCGTTAAATGAGAACATGCGCTACAGTGTTTTGGCGAGTGGTAAGCGATTTAGGCCGATACTTACTTATACTGCTGCTAGTGTGTTTGGAGTGGATTTGAGTCAAGCCGATTCATGCGCTTGCGCTGTTGAACTTATTCACATATATTCCCTCATTCACGACGATTTACCAGCAATGGACGATGACGATATGCGTCATAACCAACCGGCTAATCACATGAAATTTGGCGTAGGTCAAGCAATTCTAGCCGGCGATGCACTGCAAGCTTTAGCCTTTGACGTTCTTACAAATAACGACACTATCAAAGCCGAAACTCGAGTTACGTTGGTGAGGCAGCTTTCAAATGCTGCTTTTGCAATGGCTGAAGGCCAATCCATTGATCTGTCAATTGTTTCAAAAAATGTAGAAATTGACCTGTTGTACTCAATGCACCGTAAAAAAACCGGCGCTTTACTGCAGTGTGCGGTTATGTTGGGCGCACTTCTGAAGCCTGATTTAAGTCACGAAGATAGGGCGATATTAACTTCTTTTTCAGAGGGTATCGGTCTTGCTTACCAGGTACAAGATGACGTGCTGGACGTTTCCACTTCTGATGCTGTGCTTGGGAAAAGACAAAATTCTGATGCCGATAAAGACAAGCCCACATTCCCATCGATACTTGGTATGGACGAGTCCATAAAAATTTATCAGTCGCTGTATGAAAAAGCTTGTGAGGACATCTCGCAGCTTAGTGTTGATGAAGCCTCTCTGAGGGGTCTGACTGAAAAATTGATGTCGCGAACGTACTAAGTTTTAGTATTCGACTAGCAACCCGCCCCAGCTAAAGCCACCGCCAATGCCTTCGAGCATGAGTTTGTCGCCTTTTTTAATGCGACCATCACGTACTGCTGTGTCAAGCGCTAATGGGATTGATGCTGCAGAAGTATTACCGTGCTTACTTAAAGTAATCACCACTTTATCCATTGACAGCTTAACCTTTTTTGCAACCGCAGTAATGATGCGAATATTGGCTTGATGGGGCACCATCCAAGTTAAGTCATCAACAGACATATTGCATTCATTCAGTGTTGTTTCGGCCAAATTCGACAACCGGTTAACGGCGATTTTAAAAACCTCGTTTCCCGCCATTTGAATAAATCCAAGTTCATTGATGCGATTATTGGTTGTTTGTAGCGACGTAAGAAAACTGCCGTCACTGTGTATTTTTGAGTGAAGAATGCCTGTTTCATCGTCTGCACTCAGAACAACGGCGCCCGCGCCATCACCGAATAGAATCGCTGAGCCTCGGTCACTCCAATCAACAATTCTGGAAAGGGTGTCACTGCCAACGACCAGTACTTTTTTGGCACTGCCGTTTTCAATGTATTGTTGCGCCGTTGTCATTGCGAAGACAAAGCCCGCACAGACTGCTTGCAAGTCAAAAGCAGGGCAAGAGGCGCCAATTTGGTGTTGCAACATAGTTGCTGTTGCAGGGAAAATTTTATCCGGCGTTGTGGTTGCAAGGAGAATCAAATCCAATTCACTGGCGTCAATATTTGCCATTTCTAGAGCCTTAATACTGGCCTCAAGGGCAAGATCACAAGTGCCTTGTTCTTCAACGATTCTGCGCTCACTGATGCCGGTTCTGGCGATAATCCACTCGTCGTTTGTGTCTAGTGTTTTTTCAAGGTCGTGGTTCGTTACAACCTTTGGGGGTAGGTAGCTGCCAGTGCCTATAATTCGTGCAAACTTTTTCATTAATTGGTTTTTTGTTGTTGTTCCAGCTCGCGCGTTAACTGGTCTGAAATCTTATCCGTAATTTTAGCATGCGCCTCTAAATAGGCCAGCTTAATTGCTTGTAGATAAGACTCGACATCTGCACCGCCATGGCTTTTAATGACCACACCTTTGAGTCCTAGTAAACTTGCGCCGTTATATTGACCAGGGTCTACGCGTGATTTGAAGTCTTTCATCACTGGGCTGGCAATGAGTGCAATAAGTTTTGTTATTGCGTTTCTCTTAAAGGAGTGCTTGAGAAAGTGAGACATCATGCTGGCAACGCCTTCACTGGCCTTCAAGGCAATATTTCCTTCAAAGCCATCGCATACAACGACATCAACGGTGCCTTTATAGATATCGTCACCTTCAACAAAGCCCGCGTAATTAAGCGAAGAATTTTTAAGAAGTGAGGCTGTATCTTGGATCTTTTCATTGCCTTTCACGTCTTCCACGCCGACATTAAGCAAGCCAATGGTCGGGTTTGAAATTTCTTCAGTGTGTTGCACTGCAATCGAGCCCATGGTTGCAAATTGCAACAAAGTTTCTGGTTTTGAGTCGATATTAGCACCTACGTCAAGCATATGCGTATGCCCTGTGTAGGTAGGAAGGTTTGCCATAATGGCTGGCCGATCAATACCGCTAATGGTTTTTAGGACGAAGCGAGATATTGCCATTAAAGCACCCGTATTGCCAGCGCTTACACAGGCGTCAACCGTTTTGTCGTGGACAAGGTTTATGGCCACTCGCATGGACGAGTCTTTTTTGCGTCTCAGAGCGTGCGAGGGCAGTTCACCCATATCAATAACTTCACTGGCATGGGTGATGTGGATGCGCTTTAAAAGTGACTTGTACTTGACGTGCTTTTCCAGCTCTTGCTGAATGCCCGATTCGTCACCGACGAAATTCAGGCACAGGTCGCCATATAAGCCTAGTGCATTAAGTCCAGCTTCAATGGTGACGGGAAACCCAAAGTCACCGCCTGAGGCATCAATTGATACCTTGGTTGTCATCGTTGCTTTATTTAAGCTTCTACTTCTTCGATTTCTTCAACAACTGATTTGATCACTTGTTTGCCACGGTAATAACCATCAGCAGTGATGTGATGACGCAAGTGCGTTTCACCAGTTTCTTGATCTTCTGATAATGCTGGGTTTTTTAGTGCATTATGTGAACGACGCATACCTCTCTTCGAAGGTGTTTTTCTACTTTTTTGTACTGCCATTTTCTTACTCCTCGCCCCCATCGGCTATTTGAATATCTTTTAGTATTGCAAAAGGATTTTTCTTCTTTTGCTCAACCACCTGTTCTGTGTCTTTATAAGTTGCACAATCAAAATTGTGCAAAGGTACCATTGGTATTGCCAATAAAACTTCGTCTGAAATCAACGCAATTGTTGATAGTTCTTCATCCTCAGTCACATACAACTCAAAACGTGAATCCAATCCTGAGCCTTGGTTTTCGTTTTTCACGAATCCTAAATTAAACTCAACATTTAAATCTAGAGTAATATCTTCAAGGCAGCGCTGACATGAAAGTGCTATGCCCAGTGAAATTACCCCATTAAGACAAGGTGTCCTTTCATTCTCAAATGAAAAGGATAATGCCACTTTGACTTTATCTGATTTATTGCTTGCAATCTTTTCAAGTTCTGGAAAATCCCTAATTTGGTATTCCCCTGAAAAGATCAATTCTTTCCTTGCAAAGTTAAACAGTTTTAGCAGTTCTGGCGGCTTCATGCTAGCCCACTTATATTTGTTTTTCTAAAGCGTGAATATTTTACCAGAAACTTTGCAATGAGTGACTAACTTTCACGTTGTCTTGTTGCTTCGAAAAGCGCAATTCCTGTCGCTACAGATACATTAAGGCTTTCAACATTGCCATGCATTGGAATTTTGACCAATTGGTCGCAAGTATTTTTCACCAGTTTTCTAAGTCCTTTGCCTTCAGTGCCCATCACTAAAACACTTGGTTCTGCCAGATTGAGTTGATAGAGTGAAGATTTCGTCTCACCATCAAGGCCAACAACCCATAATGACAAGTCTTGCAACGCTTTAATGGTTCTCACTAGATTGGTTACCTGAAAGACTTGTAATTGATTTAGGGCGCCTGCAGAGGTTTTGTGCACCAAGGCATTGATTGGTGCCGAACCGTCCTTGTTGATAATCACACAATCAACGCCAGCTGCATTGGCGCTCCGTAGGCATGCCCCAAGGTTTCTTGGATCCTGGATGGAGTCCAGCATCAGTAGTAGCGGGCTAGCATCTAAGCTTTCAACGAATTTGATTAGTGCGTCATGACCGGGCAGGGGTGGCAAGACGATGTCAGCAATAATGCCTTGATGTACCTCGCCTTTTGTCAGGCGATCCAGCTTACTTTTGTCGGTGTAAGAATAGTTGATTTGATGGTCGTCAAGTTGCGAGACAACTTCAGAGATTCGACGATCCTCTCTGCCGGTTTGAAGGGTTACTTTTAAAACACACTCAGGGTTGGCATTAAGCTGCGCTTCAACACCGTGGAAGCCGTATATTTGTATCGTTTTTGACATTGTTGAGTTGTTGCAGGTTAGAGCTTGTCTGAGTATATTTCGATATAAGCCGAATTTCTTAGCTCTTTGACCCAGTTAAGGTAGTATTGAGTCGCCTTTTGATTGATGATTTGTTGCTTGCAAGCTTCGAGATTAGAGTCAATGTAGCGCTCATCGGCTTTAATTGCTATTGCCCAGCCAGAATCTGAATTATAGATTTCAGACACTTCACCTTCTTTAAGGGTGTCAAAAAAAGCAAGATTCTCACCTTCTATGTTGATCCAATCAGACAAGCCACCTTGCGCATACGAGGGATCTTGTGAGTGCAGTTTTGCAAAGTCGTAAAATGAAGCGCCTTTTTCAACGTGTTTTGCAAGCTTGTTGAGAAGTTCTCTAACAGCGGTCTCTTGATCGTCGGCGCCATCAACCTCAGCAACGATTATTTGTGCCACTCTGATTTGTCTAACACTGTTTTTGCTTGCATTATTTTGGCAATTCGTTTTAATTTCTTCGTCGGTCAAGTTGATTGTCATTCCTTGAATGACACTTTGCTGCAACGTACTAACGGCAAGTTGGTCGATAATTTGCTGAAGAAATATAGGGAATTGGGGGTGAGCTCTAAGTTGCTCATTGGTCATATTGTTGTTTTGCGCTATTTGCGCAACTGCTGTGTCAATCGACTGCTGTGCAGGCACAATACCTAGTTCGGTTATTTGCTCCTGGATTAAAAGGTTGTCAATCTGCTGATCAATGACAGCCATCTTTTCATCAAACGAGCCAACTGTACTCAATTGCTGCTCGACAGACGCCATAGTAATGATGTTGTCATTAACTAGGGCAAGTATGCTGTTAGCTGCAAAGACATATCCAAACTGTGCGCACAACAACAGTGCTATGAGTTTTCTCATCGAGTGAGGTCTGCTCGATAGTAAGGTATGTTTTTCTCTAAGCGTATTTGCATGTCGGAAGAGCTTGAGCCAAGACCTTTAAAGACCAATTCAAGGTTGGTGCTGTTATCATGCACGCCGTTAACGGCTTCTTTGAAGTGGGCTACACGAACAGCCCAGCAGCACGATTCGTAAGCAAAGCCTGAGGTTTCTTTTTCAGTGATGCCTGTGGTTAGCGATCGCTTTAAGCCACCAAATAAATGAATAGAGGCATTGACAGGGTAGGCGCCATAAAGCTCTATCGTTTCATTAGTGGTGTTATTGGCATGAGCAAGAGAGACAAAGTTTCTTGAGTTGGTCTTATAGCTCAAAGAAGTTTTTCGATTATCGATAGAGGTTGTCGATGGGTCGAATTGTATAGCGCTACTGAAGCTTAATTCGTTCAGTGATAAATCGAAGGAAGCGGCAATATCAGAAAAATGTTTTCTCGTTTCATAATCTACACCAGCAGTGTCACTTACCACTTGGTCGCTAATATAGTATTTTTGAGCGACTTTAACATTTAACAGGCTATTACCAGATTCAGGATCAAGGTAGTTTGATTCCAGTCCAATGGTAATGTCATTTGCGTTAGCAACTCTGTCAAGACCCAAGTATCTCTGGCCAGAGAATAGTGTGTCATATGTCAATAGGCTGTCAGATTTGTCAGTAGTGTCAAATATCGGTATGTCGCCTTGTGCTGCTTTCGGAGTAAAGTGGTAGGCGATTCTAGGCGTAAGCGTTGTGTTTGTGTTGCTGCCAAACAAGGTTGCTTGCCCTTGTGAAGGGAAGTTTGCATCAATTCCAAAGCCACCAATAATTCTTGATTGATTGGTGGCTCCATCAATTAGATAACTACTAGTCGAAAGAAATGCGTTGGTTGTCATTGTGCCTGAGTTTAACTCGTAGACTCTATCTGTTGAAAGTTCACCGTGCATTCTTGTGCCGGTTGTTTTGCCAGCATCTTTATGACCAAAGCTTGTGGCAACAACGGATACGTCAAGAGGTGTTAGACGCGTTTCCAGTGATTTTTTAGCGCTAACCTCAAACGATTTGCTGTATTGGTTGGCACTGCCATTAAGTGCTTGCTTGGATTCGCCATAAAGATTGGCTTTAAGCCCACTCTCTTCGTCTTCAAAGTTTAAGCTGAGGTAAGAAGTAAGTGTGTTGCCAACATCGGCGTCTTGGTAAATGTCTTTATAGTAATTACCATCAGAGACACGCGCTGTTTGAATGTCTAATGAAGTTTCGTCATTAAGGTTGATATCTAGCACAGAATTTAGTAACCAACGCACTTGGTTGGTGACATAATCGTCAAAAAGGTATTGACTTTCAACGCTGAGTGAGCCATTGCTTTCGCCATCGTTGCCGTACATTAATTGACGGTATTGACCTTCAATAACACTGCCACGAGTGGAGAGTTGATTAAATGCTAATAACAGGTCACGGTCGCTAGCTAAATTAAAGTAATAAGGAATTCTAATCTGAATGCCTGATTTCTGGTTACTGGATTCTGTGTAAGTGTCTACAGTTGGCGCTAAGAAGCCGCTGCCTCGCCCTTCCAATACCCATCGGTATTGTGGCAGGTAGAATACAGGAGCACCTAAAAACTCAATAACCGTGCTGTCTGCAACACCAAGGTTTTCTTCTGCGTTGATTGAAATATTATCAGCCTTAATTAGCCAGTCAGAGTTGCCAAGAGGGCAAAGAGTAAAGGTTGCGTCGGTAAAGTTAACGCCGCCAGCAGTTTTTTCAATGCTTGCGGCAGAGCCGTTAGCATTGGATTCTAAATGTAGATAGCGAGCGCTGCCAACTGACGCTATCATGGTGTCGCCTTGCTTTTTGGCGCTTACCGCATCACTGGTTATTTGAAAAGTCGAATCTTGAAACTGGACGTTGCCAGTTGCGCTTGCAGATTGGTCGGATTTTGATATACCGATGTCGTCGGCAGCCAAAAAGTACTCACTTGATCTAAGAAGGGCGTTACCACTAAAATGGTAATTATCTTTGCCGTTTATTTCACTTTGATCCGCTTCGATGTCTAATTCATCGGCATCGGTAGTAAAAGCTTCTAGAGGGAATAGGGTTTGTGCTTGAGAGCAGCTTAAATTCACACCCTGGGCGTGAACTAATGAGGTGGCTAAGGCAAGTGTCGAAAAAATCAGCAGATTTTTCATATTGTCTTCGGAAAATTCAAATGCGACTATTTTATCACTTTATTTCTTGGGGTTAAAGCTTATAATCAGTATTTGCATTGGTATTAATTGGGTAAAATATCCTCTGTTTTATTATCTGGAACGTCCATGGCAAACAACCAAAATCCTTGGGGAAATAACAATCAAACACCACCCGAATTAGACGAAGTTATCAAAGACTTTAAAAACAAGTTTAATTCAGCGTTTGGTGGTAACTCTTCGAGCAACTCCTCTGGCTCAACCAATGCAGGGAAATCTGCCAAAGGCGGCGCTAAATACTTAATCATTCTTGCTGTTTTAGTTTGGCTTTTGTCAGGTATCTATATTGTCGATCCTGCAGAGCGTGGCGTGGTATTGCGTTTTGGCGCGTTTCAAGAGATTACTACTCAAGGCCCTCATTGGCGCCTTCCTTATCCAATCGAACAAGAATATAAAGTTAATGTAGAGCAGATTCGTGCAGCGGAAATTGGATTTAGAAATGTCCAAAACTCTAGCTATGGCGGTAACGTCAGTTCAGAATCTTTAATGTTAACTAAAGATGAGAATATGGTTGATGTTAACCTTGCGGTGCAATACAAAATTGTTGATGCACAAGCCTATTTATTTAACGTTCTTCAACCAGAATTGACGTTGAGCCACGTTGTTCAAAGTGTTATTAGGCAAGTGGTTGGTGACAATACGATGGACTTCATACTAACCACGGGTCGTGAGCAAGTTGCTCAAGACGTTAAAAGTGGTGCACAAGTGCTACTTAACGAATATAAAACAGGCCTTGTTATTACTGCGGTAACGATGCAGGATGCCCAGCCACCGATTCAAGTGAAAGACTCTTTTGATGACGTTGTTAAGGCGCGTGAAGATCAGCAAAGATATATTAATGAAGCCACCGCTTACAAGAACGATATTTTGCCGAAAGCACGTGGTGCAAGCCAAAGAATAATGGCGGAAGCAGAGGCTTACCGTTCACAAGTAACCTCTAAGTCTGAAGGTGAGTCCGACCGTTTCAAGCAAATTTTGGCAGAATACTTAAAAGCGCCAGAAGTTACTAGAGAAAGACTCTATAGAGAGACATTAGAAGAAGTGCTTGGTACGACAAATAAAGTTGTTGTTGATGGTAATGCAAATTCATTAATGTATTTACCTATCGATCAGTTGGTCAATTCATCTAGAACAGCAACCACATCGTCTGGGCAGTCTTCTTCCCAGTCTCAGTCATCTCAGTCGAGTAGTGGCACCAGCATATTACGCTCTAGGGAGGTAAGATAATGAAAAAAATTAGCATTATATCGATTGTTCTTATTCCAATTCTTGCAATCCTCGCTAGCTCTGCGCTTTATACCGTTAACGAAACCCAAGTGGCGATTAAGCTTCGATTGGGTGAAGTTGTGTCTATTGAAGATGAGCCTGGTTTGAAATTTAAAACACCGTTTGTCAATAACGTGGTTTTCTTTGATCAACGCATTCAAACGCTAGATTCTGCATCAGAGTCGTTCCTAACGGTTGAGAAGAAAAATGTTATTGTGGATTCTTATGTAAAGTGGCGCATTGTTGACGTTTGGAAGTTCTACATTTCGACAGGTGGCACCATGGCATCTGCCAACCTTAGATTAGCGCAAAACAATCAAGACGCCCTTAGAAGTGAATTCTCTAAGCGTACGATCAGAGAGGTTGTTTCTGATCAACGTGAAGCGATTATGGCCAATGTAAAATCTAAATTGAAGTCGATTGCTGAGAGCGAATACGGTATCGAAGTTGTCGACGTTCGAATTAAGCGAATTGAGCTCTCTCCAGAAGTGCGTAATTCAGTTTACTTAAGAATGGAAACAGAGCGTAAAGGTTTGGCTAATAAGCTTCGCTCGGAAGGTTCTGAGGAGGCTGAGAAGATTCAAGCTTTTGCAGAAAAAGAGCGTACTATTATTTTGGCGAATGCTTACAGAGATTCTGAGAAAGTTCGAGGCGAAGGTGATGCGGAGTCGGCCAGTAATTATGCCGAGGCTTACAATCAAGACGCTGGATTTTATTCTTTCTATCGTTCTTTGGAGTCTTACAGGAAATCGTTTGGCCAATCCGGTGATATCTTGGTGTTGAGCCCTGACAGTGAATTCTTCCGTCACTTTAGCCCAAGTTTTGATTAAGGGTTAATAATGAATAAATGGCAACTGCCTGAAGGAATAGATGAGCTTGCGGGCTCACAGGCAGCATCCTTTGAGGTGATTCGACGTCGCTTGCTTGATTTGTATCAAAGCTGGGGCTACGAACTCGTGGTACCACCAATGGTGGAATACGTCGAATCACTTATCTTGACGTCGGATTCAGTTGACCAAAAAACCTTTAAATTCCTAGATCCTTGCAGTGGCAGAATGTTGGGTGTTCATGCCGATATTACCCCGCAAATCGCCAGGATTGATTCTAAGCGTTCAGAGGGTGGTAGTGTTGATCGATATTGCTATATCAATGCAATCCTGCAAACAAAGGCCGATGATTTTTATGCTTCCCGCTCACCTATTCAAGCGGGCGCTGAGCTTTACGGTTTTAAAGGTATTGATGCCGATATCGAAGTGATCGAAATGATGATTTCTTCGCTGTCTATTTTGGATGTTGAGGATTTAACGTTAAGCCTAGGTAACACCGCAATTTTTAGCGCGCTGACAGAGGCTGCTGAACTTGATGGCGAAACCTCGGCGACTTTAAGAGATATTTTCAAGCGAAAATCTGTTCCTGATCTGGTTGTATTTCTCACGCAAAACAACATTAAAGAGGGTGATCGTTTCAAGGCATTACTTTTGCTTGAGGGCGACGCCACTGTTCTTGACAGCGCAAAACAACTTTTCTCTGACTTGCCGGAAGTGGTTGAGGCTATTGATGCCTTGATCAAATTGAATGAGGCTTTTGCCGATCGAGACGTTGATCTTATGTTTGATCTTGGTGAAGTAAAGGCTTACGAATATCACAATGGTGTGGTCTTCGCCGCTTACCATACTGAGTATTCTAAGGCTCTAGCTCAGGGTGGTCGTTATAATGGCTTGAGTCAGTCATTTGGTGTTGCAAGAGATGCCACAGGTTTTTCTCTTGATTTGAAGTTTTTAATACAACAGCAATCAGAATCTAAGTTTAGTCCAAGAACATTGCTTGCGCCAAACTTAAATGACACCTCTCTCAAGCTCTTTGTTGAAGAGTTGAGATCAAACGGTGTCGTCGTCAAACAAGATATAGAAAACTCCAACAATGCTGACATTGTTAAGAGTGGTAACGAATGGATTATTAAGGATTAATATGTCAAAGAATGTGGTCATTATCGGCACCCAATGGGGCGACGAAGGCAAAGGGAAGGTGGTGGACTTAATCACCGACAAAGTAAGCTCGGTTGTTCGTTTTCAGGGCGGCCATAACGCTGGCCATACGCTGGTGATAAACGGCCAAAAAACCGTACTTCATCTTATCCCTTCTGGCATTTTGAGAAAGAGTGTTGATTGTTTGATTGGTCACGGTGTGGTTTTGTCAATGTCAGCCCTTCTTAAAGAGATGGCTGAATTGGATGGTGAAAACTTGGATGTTGCGTCTCGCCTTAAGATTAGCCCGGGTTGTCCATTAATTCTTCCATATCATGTTGCTCTGGACAATGCCAGAGAGGTCAAACGTGGCGATGCTGCTATTGGCACAACGGGCAATGGTATTGGCCCAGCATACGAGGATAAAGTCGCTAGACGCGGCCTAAGAGTGGGTGATTTGCTAGACAAGGCACTATTCGCTGAAAAGCTTGAGCAAGTGATGGAGTACCATAACTTCACTTTAGAGAATTATTACGGGCAAAACCCGGTTGATTACCAAACAACACTTGACGAAGCTTTGGCGCAAGCTGAACTTGTTAAGCCAATGATTGTTGATGTTGCTGAAGAAATTTATTCGCGCATGGAAAACAACGAAAATATTCTTTTCGAAGGCGCCCAGGGCGCATTGCTGGATATCGATCAAGGCACTTATCCTTTTGTAACCTCATCTAATACCACTTCAGGTGGCGCAGTCACAGGCTCTGGTATCGGTGTTTGTGACATTGATTACGTACTGGGTATTGTTAAGGCTTACACCACAAGAGTGGGTGGCGGTCCGTTCCCAACCGAGCTAAATTACGATGTGGCAACGGATGAAGGCGATTCAGTGGGTAGAGAGCTTTGCGCCAGAGGGCATGAATTTGGCGCCACCACAGGACGTCAAAGACGCTGCGGTTGGCTGGATATGGTTATCCTTAATCGCTCGTTTAAATTGAATGCGGTGACAGGGCTCTGCCTAACCAAGCTGGACGTTCTCGACGAGCTTGATTCGCTGAAAATTTGCGTTGCCTATGAAATCAATGGTGAACGAACAACTGTTCCACCCTACTCGGCTGAAGGTTATGCACTGGCAAAGCCAATCTACATTGACATGCCGGGCTGGAAGCAATCAACGGTCGGTACGCACGATTTTGATGCGCTGCCCATCGAGGCGCAAAACTACATTCGTAAAATTGAAGAACTGTCTCAAGTGCCTGTAGACATCCTTTCGACTGGTCCTGACCGCGACGAAACACTCATCTTAAACAATCCTTTTGATTAGTCATAAGGACTATACTGTAAAGCAACATGTCTGACCCTCATTACCATCGTGAGGCGGAAAAGTACGAAAGTCCTATTCCGTCTCGTGAGCATATCCTAAGTTTTATTCAAGCTAAACCGTACAGCAAACATCAGCTGTTTGATTTGCTTGAGCTGGAAGACTCGCAGAAAAAACCTTTCGCCAGGCGCCTTAAAGCGATGGTTCGTGATAAGCAGCTCAGCTGTAATAAGCAGGGTGTTTATCGACCTTTTTCTAATCGTGGACTACTCAAAGGCACCATCATTGCCAACCCAAAAGGCTTTGGTTTTGTTGCACTTGATAAGGGCGGAAAGGACTTAAGGCTCTCGCATAAACAAATGCAACTGGTTTTTCATGGCGACAAAGTTAAAGTTCGACTATTGAATAAGCGCCTAGACGCAGAAGTGGTTGAGGTGATTGAATCGGTAAAGACTTTGGTGGGTAGACTGCACACTGATGCGAGAAAACCTTATGTAGTGGTTGACGACAAACGCATCAAGCACAACATCAAAATTACTGAGATGATTGAAGGTTGTGAAGATAACCAAGTGGTCATTGTAGAGATTCTCACTTCACCGACACTCGAATCTGAAGCTACAGGTAAAGTAATTGAGATACTTGGTGGTTTTTTAGACGAAGGAGTGGAGGTTGATTCGGCGCTTTATCGTCATCAAATACCAAATGACTTCAGTGAGGCAGCTATGAATGAGGCTGGCAAGCTGCCAAATAAAGTCCTAGCTAAAGACAGAAAAGGTCGCGTTGACGTGACTCACATTCCATTAATCACTATTGACGGCGAAGATTCGAGGGATTTTGATGATGCCGTTTTCGCAGAACCGAATGACCGCGGCTGGAAACTTTATGTGGCTATTGCCGATGTTTCTCATTACATTCCTGAAGGCTCTGCGCTAGATGTCGACGCTATTGAGCGTGGTAATTCTGTGTACTTCCCTCACCGTGTTGTGCCGATGTTGCCAGAGGCGATTTCCAATGGGCTGTGCTCTCTTAATCCAGAGGTAGAGCGACTTTGTATGATTTGTGAGATGAATATGGATTCATTGGGTGAATTGCTCGATTACCAGTTTTATCCTGCGGTAATGCTCTCACATGCACGTCTTACGTACACCAAAGTCAACGATATTCTGACAAAAAACTCCAGCGATCTAAGAAAAGAGTACGCCGGTGTTATTGACAACATTGAATCGTTATATGGTCTTTATAAGACCTTGAGGATTTCACGTCAAAAACGTGGTGTCATGGATTTTGATCGCATTGAAAGTCAAATACTGTTTAACGACAGCGGTAAGATTGAAAACATTATTGCCCGCTCAAGAAACGACGCACACAAGCTTATTGAAGAGTGCATGCTAATGGCCAACCAAGCTACCGCTAAGTTTTTGCAAAAACACGATGAAGATTTTCTTTACCGTATTCACCCGAAGCCAACCGCTGAGAAAGTCGAGGTTACTCGTCAATTTTTGTCAGCTGTAGGCTTAAGTTTAGAGGGTGGCATGGGGCCAGAATCTCGCGATTTTGCCAAAGTTCTCAAAGCCGCTCAAGGCAGAGAGGACGAAAATATCATCAAAACAGTCGTGTTAAGAACGATGAAGCAAGCGGTTTATACGCCTGCTAACGAAGGTCACTTTGGCTTGGCATTTGATGACTACACGCACTTCACTTCACCGATTCGCCGTTATCCAGATCTATTGGTGCATAGGGCGATTAAGCGTGTTCTGCAAAAACAAAAAAGATCTCCGTCCAAGCGCATGAGCGAGATGGGCGAGCACCTGTCAATGACCGAGAGACGGGCAGATGACGCCACTCGTGATGTTGAACAATGGCTTAAATGCGAATACATGCGCGATAAAGTCGGCGAAGAATTCAGTGGTGTTATTTCTGGTGTTGCCGGGTTTGGTTTTTTTGTCGAGCTTACCGATATTTTCGTTGAGGGTATGATTGCCCTTCGTGACTTAAAAGACGATTACTATGTTTATGATGACATTCATCACCAGCTAAAAGGTGAGCGAACTGGAAAGGTTTTCCGGCTGGGTGATACTGTACAAGTAAAGATAGCCTCTGTTAGTTTGGACGATCGTAGGATTGCTTTTATTCTAATTTAGAGATAAAAAAAGGAGGTAAAAGCCTCCTTTTTAATGACTTAAACAGATTAATTAATCCGTCACTGCACCTTCAGAGGCGGATTTAGCCAGTTTGGCAAATTTCGCCAACACACCTTTGGTGTAATTTGGTTTGGGCTGTGTCCACTGACTTAAGCGTTTGTCAATAACACTCTGATCGACCAACAACTCTAAGGAGTTGTTTTTTGCGTCAATTAGAATTTCATCGCCGTTCTCAACAACTGCCAATACACCTCCTTCAAAGGCCTCAGGAGTGATATGGCCGACGACAAAGCCGTGTGTGCCGCCAGAGAAACGACCGTCGGTAATGAGCGCCACTTTGCCGCCAAGCCCTTTACCCATTACAGCGGAAGTAGGGGCGAGCATTTCACGCATGCCAGGACCACCCTTGGGGCCTTCGTAGCGGATAACAATTACGTCGCCTTCAAGAATTTCATCATTGAGGATTGCAGTAAGAGCCTCTTCTTCACGGCCAAACGTTTTTGCTCTGCCTTGGAAGCTTAAACCTTCTTTTCCGGTGATTTTAGCAACGGCACCTTCGGATGCCAGGTTGCCGCGCAAAATTCTCAGATGGGAGTCCTCTTTAATAGGTTTATCTAGAGGCATAATAATTTCTTGACCATCGGCGTACGGCGCAATACCTGCTAAATTTTCAGCCACTGTTTTACCGGTAACTGTCATGCAATTACCGTGCAACATACCAGCGTCTAAAAGCATTTTCATTAACGGCAGTGTGCCACCAATCGCAACCAATTCACTCATCATATACTTGCCCGAAGGTTTAAGGTCGGCGAGCACAGGGACGTTAGCGCCAATACGAGTAAAGTCATCAATACTTAAATCAACGCCTGCGGCGTCTGCCATGGCGATTAAATGCAATACAGCATTAGTAGAGCCACCCAAAGTAATAATGACAGTAATGGCATTTTCAAAGGCCTTCATTGTCATAATGTCACGAGGCTTAATGTCATTTTCTAGAAGGTTGAGCACGGCTTTACCGGCTTGTACGCAGTCGTTGTCTTTGTCTGCTGAGATTGCGTCTTGCGCTGACGAGTTAGGCAGGCTCATGCCAAGCGCCTCAATAGCTGAGGCCATGGTGTTGGCGGTGTACATGCCACCACAAGAGCCTGGGCCAGGGATGGCTGTTTTTTCAATATTTTCAAGCTCGATGTCAGAAATTACATTGCTGGCACGTTTGCCAACCGCTTCAAAAACACTAACCACATCGGTATGACCCTTGCCAGGTTGAATGGTGCCGCCGTAAACAAAAATAGCTGGGCGATTAAGGCGCGCAAGACCCATGACGCAGCCCGGCATGTTTTTATCACAGCCACCGATGGCAACAATACCGTCAAAACCCTGACAACCGACAACCGTTTCAATGGAGTCTGCAATGACCTCTCGAGAGACCAGCGAATACTTCATTCCTTCTGAGCCCATGGAAATACCATCAGAAATGGTAATCGTGTTAAAAATAACCCCTTTACCGCCGGCAGAATTAATGCCTTTTTCGGCTTCATCGGCAAGCTTGTTAATGTGCATATTGCAAGGAGTAACCATCGACCAAGTAGAGGCAATACCTACTTGCGGCTTGGAAAAATCTTCTTTTGTGAATCCTACCGGGTATAGCATAGCTCTAGAGGCTGCTCTTTCATAACCATCAACAACTTGCGAGGAAAACTTTCTTGTATCTGCCATCACTTTTAAATTAGAAAAAAATACAAATTTTAGACTAAAATAGCGCAATTCTATTGCCAATTTATCTTTTTACACTTGGATACAGTCACACAATTACTAGCATTAATGCAGCCTTCAGTTGATGAAGAGCGTTTACTCAAGCGAAGTGCTGAGCAGTTGCAAGAAGACCTTAGTGATTTTGTTACGGTCGTGCAAGAAGGTGCGATTGTTGGTTGCGCTGGTCTTAAGCATTACTCTGAACAAAATACAGGTGAAATCTATGCTCTCGTTGTTAATTCCGATTACTACAATACTGGCGTATCGGCTGAGCTGATGTCGTTGTTATTTGAAAAAGCAAGCGGTTTAGGTCTTGCAAGTGTTTTTGCACTTTCTAAATACAGCGGCCATTTCTTTGTTCGCAATCATTTTGAAGTGATTAAGGTTGAGGATTTGCCAAAAGAGCGTCAAGCTACTTACGATCATCAGCGCGGTCCTCATATTTATCAAAAACATTGCTAGTCCAGCACTGCTAGCGAACAGGCATAATACCCTTCATGCAATTAAAAGAAAGAATTCGTGGCTATTTGCCGGTTGTTATTGATGTTGAAACCGCTGGTTTTAACGAATCAAAAGACGCACTGCTAGAGATTTGTGCCATTATTTTAGACCTCGATGAGGTCGGAAAATTTGTCCAGACCGAGCCGATTCATTTTCACATTGAGCCTTTTCAGGGTGCCAATCTTGAGCCTTCTGCATTGAAGTTTAATGGCATTGACGTTAACAATCCATTTCGTATGGCGGTGAGTGAGAAGCAAGCACTGAACGAAATTTTTGCAAAAGTTAAGACTGAATTGAGCAAGCAAGAGTGTACTCGCGCCATCCTTATTGGACATAATGCCTTCTTTGATTTGGGTTTTTTAAAGGCTGCTACCGAGCGCGTAAAAATTAAAAGCCCGTTCCATCAATTCTCTACGCTCGACACAGTGACGCTTTCAGCGTTATACTATGGCGAAACAGTGCTTGCAAAAGCTATGGTCAAAGCAGGCATCGAATGGGATGACTCGCAGGCCCATTCTGCGCTTTACGATACTCAAAAAACTGCTGAACTTTTTTGTAAAATTTTTAATGAACAGGAATTTCGCCTATAGTTTTGTCCTGCTTCTCGCATCAAGTCACATTCATGCGTTAAATGAAAATTTGTTTATTGAAAAAGTTCTACAAAGCACTCATTTGTTTGAAAGCGCGACCATTGATCTAAAGATTAAAGAAATTGAATTGCTCGGCGATGAGCGCCAGTACGGCAACTGGCATTGGGATTTGGATGGTGAGGTTTTATTGTCGAGACGCCTGCAAAACAAGGACACCAATTACACCTATACTCATCAGCAAATAAAATCCGACCAGCTACTTTCTACAGAGTTGAGTAAGCGTTTCTTCTCTAATGGCTCCGAATTAACACTATCTTTGAGTGGCTCTTTGCCAAAAACCTCTGAAGAGAAATATAAAAACCAAAGTTACTCTTCTGACGTTGTCACCAGTGCTTCACTCGTGGATGCGGAAATTAACTGGCAGTTACCATTATTGCGCAATGTGGATGGAATATTAGATCAAAGAACGTATGATCTTGCTGTGCTTGAACTTCAAGACGAACAATGGGTTTTTAGAGAGTTTCAAGAAAAAACTGTTGGCAGTTATTTGAAGGGATATTTTGAATACGCCATATTGACTGATGATGCCAGTCTTTTAAAGGTGTATATCAACCAACTGGATTTGTTTGATGCGTATATTAAGCGCAGCGCCTTTGATGAGAAGCTTGTTTCTTATAATGAGCGTGCGTTAAATAAAGCTAAATCACGATTGGTATCGTTAAAAGGCGAGCAATTGACTCTCGCAGAAGAGCTTGAAAATATACTTGACCCAGGTGAATTGGCAAATATTAAAGCCGTTAAAGATTATGTAAAAACAAGCCCTTTTGGTGATGTTGAGTCGAGCGCGATTGAACTTAAACGTATCAGAATAGAGCGATTGAAAAACCAGCGACAAATACATTATTATCAAAATGCACTCAAGCCAGAATTGGACTTATCCATCAATGCGAGCAGGGCGGTACAAAAGGGTAATTACTCTTCCTATTCAGAGTCAAATACTACAGATGTAGAAGTCTCATTGAGTTTTGAATATCCACTGAGTGGCGATGTTGGTGCAAAGACTTTGCTGCGAAAATACCAGTTAAAAGCTCGACAGTTGGAAATTAAATACAACAAAAAACTGGAGAGCTTAAAAGCAAAGCAGAAAACGCTCCTTCTTAGGCTTCAGGCTAACTTGAATGAGATTGATTTTATTATTAATCAGTTAGCTCAACAAGATTTGACCGAGATAGGCTTTAAAGGGTTGCTGGCTGTTGAAGTTAGGCCTTATGTTGATGGCTTAGCCGATACTTTAGAACTAAGGCTGAACTACAATGATGAGCTTATTAAGTATCAACATGCGCGCATTGATTATGACAATCTTTTGTCGCGCTTACTAGCCAAGCCTTTCTGATTGCTCCAAAGCCCAAGCCTTAATTTTTTCGGTAATTTCATTTGCCGAGCCATCATTTGGAGAGATTGGTTTGCCAATAACAAGTGTAATAACGCCAGGTTTTTTGAGAAAACCGCCTTTGGGCCAACATTTTCCAGCATCATGAAAAACAGGCTGAATGCGCTTTCCAGATTTTTTGGCAATCGCTACCGCACCGTTCTGATATCTTCCGAGTTTTTTATGGGGTTGTCGCGTACCTTCAGGAAATATGACCACTGAGATGTTGTTGTTAAGTCGATCATTTCCCTGCTTAATGACTTGTTTCATTGCTCGAAATTTATCGCGTCTCTTAATTACGATAGGACTAAGCATGGCAAGATTCCAGCCAAACACTGGAATGGATAACAGTTCTTTTTTTAGCACCCAAGTATGAGGAGGAAAAACCGTTTGAAAGGCCAAAGTCTCCCAAGTGGACTGGTGATTGGATGCAATAACACAAGGCTCGCTACAAATATTTTCCCCACCCTCTACTTTGATTGTAACCTTGACCGTTAGACGCAACCACCACATACAAAACTGCGCCCATTTGGATAGAGCTCTATAACGAGATGGGTAGGGGGTAAAGTAGAAAAATAAGCCAAAAAATGCGACCACAACAAGACTGGTGATTGAGCCAATGAAATACAATAGGGATCTTAGAAATAGCATGCTGAGTTGGGGTTAAACTCATTACAAATGAGTACTTGATTAAGCTAAAATTTTAGTAATTATATAGCCTAAATAGGCTCTCGAGTAAAGGCAAGTTTAATGGAAATCATCATCGTCTTAATTTCACTGTTGTTTGGTGCATTTGCTGCCTTTCTGTTCTTCAATTCAAAATTGTCGCGCTCTAACGAAAAAAACATTCAACTGCAAGCTGCGCTTAACGAAAAAGAAAAGTATTTTTCTGAAAAAATGCAATTTGTTGAGCAAATGAAATCGCAAATGAACAGTGATTTTAAAACTCTTGCAACCGACATCCTCAACACCGATCGAGACAAACTCAAGACTGAGAACAGTGAACTTTTAACACCACTTCAGGTGCAATTAAATAGTTTTAGAGAGCGTATCGAGACAATAACAACTGAGCAAGTTAAGGATCGCACTTCGCTTGGCGAGCAAATCAAGGGCCTGCATAAGGCAAATTTGGAGACGCAACAGTCTGCTCAAAATCTTACTAAGGCATTAACACATGACAATAAATTTCAAGGCGATTGGGGCGAGGAAATACTAAGTTCGCTTTTGTCCAGTTTTGGCTTTAGAGAGGGTGTTGAGTTTGATTTGCAAAAGCAGTACAAGAACGAAAGTGGTGAAAGATTTAAGCCCGATGTAATATTACATCTACCAGATGGCAAAGATTTAGTCATCGATTCGAAGGTTTCACTAAAAGACTATGTGGAATATATTGCCGATCAAACAAATGAATTGGCGCTAACAAAACACATTGCATCGATAGAAACTCAGATTAAGAATATTAGCATCAAAGAGTATGAAAATCTTGAGGGAGTTAGAAGTCTTGATTTTATTTTTGTCTTTATACCGATTGAAGGCGCTTTATTGCTTGCATTGCAACATAAGCACAGTTTATTTGACGATGCCCTAAAGAAGAATATTATGTTGGTTTCGCCTTCAATGTTGAGCATGAGTTTAAAGACTGTTAATTTCATGTGGCAGACAGATAGGCAAAATAAAAACGCTGAAGAAATAGCGCGACAAGCCGCTGGAATGTACGACAAGTTGGCTTTATTTGTTGAAGAGTTGGATAAGATTGAAGCCCAGCTAGATAAAGCTAAAGAAGGGTATTCTAAGGCGCGAAATAAGCTCTCAACCGGTAAGGGAAGTCTAATCAGTCGTGCTGAAAAATTAAAGACACTTGGCGTAAATACAAAAAAGGAAATTAGCGAATGAATATTTCACTAGATTATCAGGTGGTCGGAGACGAACTAAAAGGCAAAGTTATTATGATCACTGGCGCTAACCGCGGTTTTGGCTTGGCCATTACCAAAGACTTAGCAAAGGCTGGCGCCACGGTTATCATGCTTGGTAGAGACTTGGGTTCGCTCGAATATGCTTATGATGCTGTGGTTGATGCTGGGCTTGAAGAGCCCATTCTTTATCCACTTGATTTGGAGGGTGCAACGCCCGAACAATACCAAGAATTACAGGATAACGTTGAGCGCCAATTTGGTCGTCTTGACGGCCTTATTCACAATGCCGCTATTTTGGGCACGATGATGCCGATTGAACAATACGACATCAAGCTTTGGTATTCGACTATTCAAATTAACTTAAGCGCACCATTTATGTTAACGCAATTTTTAATTCCTTTGCTCAATAAGGCCGATGATGCTAAGGTGTTGTTTATTTCAGCCGAGCAGGGTAGAGAGGCGAAAGCTTACTGGGGCGCTTATGCCGCTAGCAAGCACGCCATTGAAGGTTTTGCTAAAACGCTTTCTGAGGAGCTAGAGAAGACCAATATCAAGGTCAACACACTTGACCCTGGCAAAATGCAAACCGAGCTTCGACGCGCAGCTTATCCTGCAGAGAATGCGAGTGGCAATCCACAACCGAGCGATAAAAGCCCGGCAATAGTGGGCTTAATGGGCGTGAATGGCGCGAACTTTCAAGGTCAACAATTGACACTTGAGGGCTAGTTTTTATCGCTGTAAGTCCGGCGTTAAATGCGGATGAATAGTTTTAAGGATCGCTTTAAAAGCGCCGCCATTGCCAGCCACAACATTGCCAGTCTCAAGGTATTGATCACGACCTGAGAAGTCACCAATAAAGCCGCCAGCCTCTTTAACCAAAAGAGCGCCTGCCGCCATGTCCCAGCTGTTTAGTCCAATCTCCCAGAATCCGTCCAATCGTCCAGCTGCAACATAAGCCAAATCAAGTGCAGCAGAACCGGCCCGTCTAATGCCGGAGACTTGTGAGTGGATCGCCTTGAAAGTGTCAAGGTAGCAATCTAAGTGCTGAGGGTGTTTAAAAGGAAATCCTGTACCAATTAGGGCATGCTCTAGGCCGTTGGATTTGGTGACGCGCAAGCGTTCATCGTTTAAATAAGTGCCTTCGCCTTTTGATGCGTAGAACAATTCTTCTTTGAAAGGGTCGTAGACAACGGCGTGTGTGGCTACGTTATTCTCATACAATGCAATCGAAATTGCATATTGAGGATAACTATGGAGGTAGTTGGTTGTGCCGTCTAAAGGATCAATAATCCATTGGTTTTCATTATCCCCAAGAATTTCACCGCTCTCCTCAGCCAAAATAGAATGTTGTGGAAAGGCTTTTTTAATCTCGTCTATAATTGCACTTTCAGCAACTTTATCAACCTCTGAAACAAAGTCATTAGCTGCTTTGTTTTCAATAGTGAGTAGATCGATTTGGTTGTGATACCTGAGGATAACATCACCAGCTGCGCGGGCAGCTCGAACTGCAATATTAACGGTAGGATGCATAGTTAATGAGCCAACAAATGAAAGAAACGAATTATACCTTGACACCCTTTGATAAAGTGAGGATTGTCATGGTTAACACCACCGAGCCGGGCAATATCGGTGCAGGTGCTAGGGCGATGAAAAACATGGCTTTGTCACACCTGTATTTGGTCAATCCTAGTAATTTTCCATCGGCAGTTGCAACTGCTAGAGCTAGTGGTGCGGATAACCTTTTAGCCGATGCGACTATTTGCACCACCTTGGAAGAGGCGCTTGAAGGCGTGCATTTGGTGATTGGTGCCAGTGCCAGACAAAGATCGATGAAATGGCGTCAATTGGATGTTGTGGATAGTTGTACGGAAATTCAAAAAACCCTTGAGCATGAGGGGCAAGAGGTAGCGGTTGTTTTTGGCACTGAGAGATCGGGACTCACCAATGAAGAATTGGATTTGTGTCATATTTTGATGACGATCCCCGGAAATCCTGAATATTTTTCTCTTAATGTCGCTTCTGCAATTCAGGTTTTTGCTTATCAATATTTTGTTTGCAGCTCGCAAACCAACTTTGAGCCCCATGAAAATACTTTGGCAAGTTTTGGCGAGTTAGAGGGTTTTTACAAACATTTGGAACAAGTGCTTGAGCATATTGAGTATTTTGAAGAAAAACGACCAAGACCACTGCTGATGAGACGTCTAAGGCGATTGTTCGGCAGAGCGCAACCGGAGCAGGAAGAGGTGGCAATATTACGAGGTATTTTGCGCAACATTAAGCCCTTTGAAAAGACTAAACAATAGCGCTCAATAAAAAAGCCCGATTTATCGGGCTTTTTTATTTGTTGCTTTTTTGTTAACCCATCATCAGCTTGTTGATGCGTTTAACAAACTCAGCCGGCTCGCTGATTTGTCCGCCTTCGCTAAGAACGGCTTGATCGAACAAGACCTCTACTAAATCTTCATCGACAGAATCTTTGAGTTTCTTGACCAATGGATGGTCGGGGTTGATTTCTAAGATTGGCTTGGTTTCAGGTACGTCTTGACCAAGGGATTTCATGATTCGCTCCATGTTAGAGCCCAGTTCGTTTTCATCGGCAACCAAACACGATGGCGACTCGCTTAAACGAGAAGACACCTTGACCGCCTTGACTTTTTCGCTAAGAATGGACTGCGCTTTTTCAATAACCTTGTCAAAGTCTTTAGCAACCTTTTCTTTTTCTTCTTTTTCACCCTCGCTGTCCAAGTCTTCAAGGTCGCCCTTAGTGATAGACTTAAACTCAAGACCTTCATGATCGCCGAAGTTGCCCACCAGCCACTCGTCAACACGATCGGTAAGTAGCAATACCTCAATACCTTTTTTCTTGAAAATTTCTAAGTGAGGCGAACCTTTAGCTGCTGCGTGTGTATCAGCAGTAATGTAGTAAATTGCTTTCTGGTCTTCTTTTATTCTTGAGATGTAATCCGCAAGTGAGACGTTTTGATCGGTGTTGCTTGTTTCGGTTGTTGCAAAACGCAAAAGAGCGGCAATTTTTTCTTTGTTGTCGAAATCTTCAACAATACCTTCTTTCATTACCATGCCAAATTCGCTCCAGAACACGGCGTAGTCTTCTGGCCTGTTTTTGCTCATTTTGTCCAGTTCACCAAGAATTCTTTTAACCGAGGCTTTGCGAATCGTGTCAACGACTTTAGAACCTTGAAGAATCTCACGAGAGACGTTTAACGATAAATCAGCGGTATCAATAACACCTTTAATAAAGCGTAAATATTGCGGCAAAAGAGCCTCGTTGCCTTCCATAATGAAAACACGTTTAGCGTAAAGTTTAACGCCTGTTTTGCGTTTTGGCTCCCACATGTCGAAGGGTGCTTTTCTTGGAATGAAAAGCAAAGAGGTGTAATCTAACTTACCCTCTAACTTGTTGTGGACTTGCGTTAAAGGACCTTCGAAGTCGTACGTTAATGATTTGTAGAATTCGTCGTAATCTTCTTGCTTAAGATCTCTTTTGTCTTGCGCCCAAAAAGCCGTGGCTTTGTTGATGGTCTCGTATTCAATAACGTCGTCTTCAGAAGACTTAACCATCATAATTGGCACGGTGATGTGATCGGAATACTTTGAAACAATACCCTTTAGGCGGAAATCATCAAGGAATTCACTCTCGGCTTTTTTGATGTCCAGAATGATTGATGTGCCGAAGTTGTCAACTTCAACTGTCTCTAGAGAATATTCGCCTTTGCCTTTAGATACCCACTTGGTGCCATTGGCTTTGTCGTCGCCGGCTTTTCTTGAGATCAGTGTCACTGTGTTGGCAACAATAAATGATGAATAGAATCCAACGCCAAATTGACCAATAAGATTGGAGTCTTGCGCTTGAGCCTTATCAAGACTTTCTAAGTATTTCTTGGTGCCAGAATTAGCAATCGTGCCAATATTGTCCATTACTTCGTCCTGCGTCATACCGATGCCGTTGTCACTAATGGTGATTGTGCCAGCGTCTTTGTTGACGTCAATATGAATGTTTAATTCTTCTTTGCCCTCTACTAAGCTGTCATCAGAAATGGACTCGAATCGGAGCTTATCAATGGCATCCGAGGCGTTGGATACCAACTCTCTCAAAAATATTTCTTTGTTTGAGTACAATGAATGGATCATTAAATCAAGAAGCTGAGACACCTCTGTTTGGAAAGCATGGGTTTGTTTTTGACTCATCTGAATTCCTTTTATGTTTAACGTAAAATGCTAAGATATGGTCAAAGTTCAAAAAAACAAGTGTAGAGACGACCTTTGTTCGCAGCAAATCAAGCTTTTTATTCGCCATCTTCAGGTGGAAAAGAACTATGCGGACAATACGATTTCTGCCTATCAGCGAGATTTGTCTAAATTATTAACCTTCTGCCGAGTTAGGGGTGTGCCTGAGTGGTGTGATATCGATGCAAAAATTCTCAATTTATTTGTCATGGAGCTCAGGCATGCTAACACCTCTAATCGCTCTATTCGAAGGCATTTGTCCTCCATCAGAGGGTTTTTTGCGTTTTTACTTCGACTGGGCGTGCTCAATGAGAATTGCGCCAAAGATATCGCATCGCCAAAGCTTGAGAAAACCCTGCCGAAAACGATTGACTATGACGAGTTGAATAAAATGATGCAACCAAGATCAAACCGTTTTGATGAATTACGAAACGTTGCCATAATAGAGCTTATTTATTCTTGTGCACTGAGGGTTTCAGAATTGGTTAATGTGAATATAAACGACGTAGACTTAAAAGAAGGTTTTGTTAAGGTGATGGGTAAGGGTTCGAAAGCGCGTTTTGTGCCCGCTGGCCAAAGTGCTATTGCCGCGATTCAGCGTTATTTGTCAAAAAGGCCGGCGTGTCAAATCAGCGCCTTATTTGTCAATCAAAAGCAAAATAGAATGGGTGTTAGATCGATACAGAACATCGTCAAACAGCGCGCACTTGAAGTTGGTATTACTTTTAATGTGCATCCTCACATGCTAAGACATGCTGCTGCAACGCATTTTTTACAATCCAGCCATGATCTGCGATCGGTGCAAGAATTCTTGGGGCACAAAAGTATTAAGAGTACCCAAGTCTACACGCATTTGGATTTTTTAGAATTGTCCAAGGTTTACGACGATTGTCATCCGAGGGCAAAAAAATGAACCCAAGTTTTAGACAAAAATTGGCTTTGCGATATTTGTGCAACGGAGTGATTGCCCATCCGACAGATACGATTTATGGTCTTGCCTGTTTGGCAAACAACCCGTTTGCGGTGAGTGAGCTGATTCAACTAAAGCGCAGAGATAGCTCAAAAGGCCTTATTCTGCTGGCTTCTGATATTAGCTATGTAGTGCCCTATATTGACTCTACCTTCACCTCTGACCTTGTTGACGGTGTGCAAATGGCAAAAAACCAGCCCACAACTTTTTTAGTGCCGACAGATTCGAATACTTCAACCTTGCTTACCGGTGGTGGACCTCTGATTGCTGTGCGTATCACCAACAATCCTTTGGTGCAGTATTTTTGCGAGAATACTGACTCTGCTTTGGTGTCGAGCAGCGCCAATATACAAGGCCAAAAAACCGCCACCAGCTTGTTACAATTACAGGCCCATTTTCACAATGGTCTATCGTTTGCCCTCGCACCTACTCAGTATAATAATGAAGCTTCAACGATTATTAACTTGCTAACGGGAGAGTGCATTCGATGATTGAGCAAGTCAAAGATTATCTACTGGAGTTGCAGAAAACCATTTGTAGTGAAGTTGAGCGCATAGACGGCGTTGGTAGTTTTGCTGTGGATAACTGGCAAAAAGAGAACGGTGCGGGTTATGGCAAAACCAATGTTTTAAGTGATGGTAAGGTTTTCGAGCGAGCAGGGGTTAATTTTTCTTACGTTGAAGGCTTTAAAATGCCACGTTCAGCGACCGCACTCAGGCCGGAATTAGAGGGTAGAAATTATCGTGCTTTGGGCATCTCTTTGGTGCTTCACCCGCAAAATCCGTATGTGCCAACATCGCATGCCAATGTGCGTTTTTTTATTGCTGAAAAAGTCGGCGAAGAGTCTATTTGGTGGTTTGGCGGTGGGTTTGATCTAACGCCGTATTACGGCTTTGACGAAGACGTTATCCATTGGCATAGTGAGGCTAAAAATGCCTGCGCACCATATGGTGAAAATGTTTATCCCAAATACAAAAAATGGTGTGACGAGTATTTTTACATGAAGCACAGGGAAGAGTCACGCGGTGTCGGCGGTTTATTTTTTGACGACCTTAATGAAGGTGGTTTTGATAAGAGTTTCGCCTTTATGCAGAGCGTGGGTAATGCCTTTTCAAAGGCTTATTTTCCGATAGTTGAAAGGCGTAAAGACGTGCCTTTTAGTGAGATAGAGCGAAATTTTCAATTGCACCGTCGCGGACGCTACGTGGAATTTAATTTGATTTATGATCGCGGCACGTTGTTTGGCCTCCAAAGTGGTGGACGAACCGAGTCAATCTTGATGTCAATGCCGCCAGAAGTTCGCTGGTCTTATCAGCTCGAGGTGCAAGAGGGCAGTGAAGAGGAAAAATTGTACAACTATTATTTAAAGCCTAAGGAGTGGGTGTAATGCAACACAGTTTAGATGCTATTCGTTTAATGTGCCCAATGCCGGTGATTCGATTAAGTCAAAAAATAAACGAGTTAGAGGCGGGTGATACGATTGAAATTACCGCCACTGATCCAGGGGTCAAGCACGACATACCTGCCTGGTGCAGAGTGCACGGTCATAGCGTGCTTAATGTAGAGGAAAAAGGTGATCAGATTATCTTGCTGATTGAAATAAATAAGGTATAATTCGCGACTGAAATAATTTAAGAATAATCTCTTAAATAACTTTCGTCCCTGTTTGCAACGGCGCAGACTTCTTGGCAATGCTTGTCAGTGTTTTTAACAAAATTAACCCTAGGAGTGTGTATGTCTGCAAAAGATGTGATGAAAATGATTGAAGATCATAACGTTAAGTTTATCGATTTTCGTTTTACCGATACAATTGGCAAAGAGCAGCACGTCAGTGTGCCAGCCCATTCAGTTGACGCTGATAAATTAGATGAAGGTCAAATGTTTGACGGATCTTCGATCTCTGGCTGGAAGCCAATCAACGATTCAGACATGATTATGAAGCCTGTCACTGAGACTGCGATTCTTGATCCGTTTACAGAAGAAGTAACACTGAACATTCGTTGTAATATTATTGAGCCTTCTGACATGAAAGGCTATGAAAAAGATCCTCGCTCTCTAGCAGCGCGTGCAGAAGCATACCTTATTGAAACAGGTGTTGGTGATACCGCTTATTTTGGCAACGAGCCAGAGTTTTTTGTCTTTGACAGCATTAAGTGGGATGCAGGTTTTGGTATGGGCAAGGCATTTTACGAAATCAACTCTGAAGAAGCTGCATGGTCTTCTGGCGATGAGTTTGAAGGTGGAAACAAAGGCCACCGTCCACACATTAAAGGTGGTTATTTCCCGGTTCCGCCGGTTGATTCATTGCATGATTTACGCGCACAAATGTGTTTAGCAATTGAAGAGATGGGTGTTACAACTGAAGTTCACCATCACGAAGTGGGTACTGCTGGTCAGTGTGAAATTGGTGCGCTTTTCAACACAATGGTGAAAAAAGCTGACGAAACACAGATTCTTAAGTATTGTGTTCATAATGTTGCCCACCTTTACGGCAAGACAGCAACTTTCATGCCGAAGCCGATTGCGGTTGATAACGGCAACGGAATGCATGTTCATATGTCTCTTGCCAAAGATGGTAAAAACCTATTTGATGGCGACGGCTACGGTAACTTGAGTGAAACAGCACTTTACTACATTGGTGGTATCATTAAGCATGCTCGCGCTTTGAATGCTTTTACTAACCCTTCAACTAACTCATACAAGCGCTTGGTGCCGGGTTTTGAAGCGCCAGAAATTCTAGCTTACTCGGCTAAGAACCGTTCTGCTGCGATTCGTATTCCTTTTGTCTCGAATCCAAAAGGTCGTCGTATCGAGGTGCGTTTCCCGGATTGTACAGCCAACCCTTACCTTGCTTTTGCGGCATTGCTAATGGCCGGCCTTGACGGCATTAAAAACAAGATTCACCCGGGTGAGCCAACTGATGAAGATTTGTATCATGAAAATACTTCTAACTTTCCAAAAGTTAGTGGCATGTTGCACATCGCCCTTGAAGAGCTTGATAAGGATCGTGAATTCTTGAAAGCGGGCGGAGTCTTTACTGATGCAGTCATTGATTCATTTATTGAGTTGAAAATGGCAGAAGTTACAGCGATGAGATCAACGCCTCAGCCGCTTGAGTTCGATATGTATTACAGCTGCTAACTCGTTAGCAATTGTTTAAAAGCCGCGCAAAGCGCGGCTTTTTTGTATTAAATTAGCGTTACAGGTTGCGGTAAAATATCCTAACAATTAATTCATTATTTCCCATTAAAAATAACATGATAGAAATTAGAAACAACTGGCATTTAGACGAAATCAACGCACTTTTCCAAATGCCATTTAACGATCTTCTTTTTATGGCGCATAGCATTCATCGCGAGGTTTTTGATCCTAATCAAGTACAGGTTAGCTCGTTATTAAACATTAAAACTGGCGCCTGTCCTGAAGACTGCTCGTATTGCTCGCAAAGCTCTAAGTACGACACCGGTCTTGAGCGTGAAAAATTAATGGAAATTGATCTTGTTTTGCAACAAGCGCAAGAAGCCAAAGACAAGGGCGCAACGCGTTTTTGTATGGGTGCTGCTTGGCGTAATCCCACCGACAAGAGTCTTGATAAAGTCATTCCGATGATTCAAGGCGTTAAGGCAATGGGCATGGAGACTTGCGTAACGCTTGGCATGTTGACACCAACTCAAGCGGGCACTTTAAAAGAGGCGGGGCTTGATTACTATAATCACAACATTGACACCTCAAAAGAGCACTACGGCAACGTTGTGTCAACGCGTAAATTCCAAGACAGGTTAGATACGCTTGATGCTGTTCACAATGCAGGCATTAATGTGTGCAGCGGCGGTATTCTGGGTTTGGGAGAGACACAGGTGGACCGTGCTTCTATGCTGCAGTCTTTGTCCAATCTTGAGGCGCATCCTGACAGTGTTCCAATTAATCTTTTGGTGCCAATTCCAGGCACGCCTTTTGAAAGTGTTGAGCCGCCAAGTGAAAGCGAATTTGTCCGCACTATTGCTGTTGCTAGAGTTTTAATGCCAAAAGCTGTTGTTCGTCTATCGGCAGGCAGATTGGAAATGGGCGAAGGCATGCAAGCCTTGTGCTTCTTTGCTGGTGCTAATTCGATTTTCTACGGTGAACAATTGCTGACAACCGATAATCCGAGTGCAGGCGACGATCAAGCGCTTTTTCAGCGTTTAGGCATTAATAGATAATCAGCGATTACTCTTGCTGGATTCGGCTGTTGCAGCGTCTCCAGCTTGTCTGACATACCTCTAAGATTTGCTTCATCAAGAGATTGCAGTATCTCATCGAGCAACTTTTCACTTAACCGATATTCTTGCAAAAGAATGCCCGCACCAACGTCCGTTAAGTATTTAGCGTTGGATGTCTGATGATCGTCTACTGCAAAAGGAAAAGGCACCAATATAGCGATACTTTTCGTTGCAATGAGCTCGGATACGGTCATCGCGCCTGCGCGACAAATAACCACATCCGCCCACTTGTAAGCTTCATTCATTGATTCAATAAATGCTTCGACTTTGGGTTCGGCACCCGCATGGTTTTGATACAAGGCTTTAGTCGAATCTAAATGTTGTTTTCCTGTTTGGTGCCAAATATTTACGGGTGTTTTTATTTTAGTAACGGTTTCATTTATTTTTTTAGCACCCAGTGAGCCACCAAGCACAAGTAAGTTTTTCACTGATACTGGCGATGTTTTTGGTTTTGCGACGAATGATAAAGGGTTGCCAACGGTAATTGCGCCAACCCGTGCTTTAAAAGAGTCTTTAAAGGCTTGAAAGGTTCTTCTGGCGAGCCTTGATAAAATCAAATTGGTTGTGCCAGGAATGGTGTTTTGCTCATGAATTGCCAGTGGAATAAAAAGCACTCTAGCAACAACGCCGCCCATGCCAGAGGCATATCCGCCCATGCCAATCACTTGATTTGGTCGAACCTTAATAAAGACGAATAGTATTTGAAAGAAGCTTAGGATTAAGATGAAAAATGCCTTAAATAAAGTAACTATGCTTTTTCCTCTTACACCCGAAGAGTTCACACGATACAGTTGGTAGCCATGCTTTGGTACAAGCGTATTTTCCATGCCTTGCTTTGTTCCTAGCCAAGCTATATTCGCTCCGCGCTTTTTAAGCTCTGCTGCAATGGCCAGTGCAGGAAAAATATGCCCACCGGTGCCACCTGCCATAATCAAAATTTTGTCAGACATATTTTCGTTGTTTGGAATAATGTGTTTTGCTTTCCATGTCAATTCGCAGAATAATGGCTAACGATATAATGGCAAAAATCATTGATGTGCCACCGTAGCTAAGTAGAGGCAGGGTAAACCCTTTGGGTGGCAATAGACCAAGATTCATGCCAATATTAACGGTGATTTGCATCGCAAACCAAGTGCAAATACCAAACGCTACATACGAGCTGTATTTTCTGCCTTTTTTTAAGGCCGCCTGTGCAATGTTAAAGCCCTTGGTTAAAATAAAGAGAAAGCTAAAAAGAACAAAAAGCATACCAACAACGCCCAGTTCTTCTCCAATAACAGCAAAAATCATATCGGTGTGGCGCTCAGGAAGTAGGCCATATTTTTGTACACCAGCGCCGAGTCCTGTGCCAAACCAGTCACCCCGTGCAATGCCAATTAGAGCTTGTTGAGTTTGGTAGACCTGGGGCGCAGTATTGCTCCATAGGTCCTCACGCCAGAATGATGTAAACCTCTCTACACGGTTTGGCACTAAGGTAATTAAGCTTATAATAAGAGCAAAAAACACGCCAAGAACCATAGCTAATTGCTTTAAAAATGAGCCTGCGGCAAATAGCATTGCCATGGCGGAGAGTGAAATTATTAATACTGCACCAAAGTCTGTTTCAAGCAGTAGTAGAATGTCTGCGCTGCCAATTATTAGCAGTGTTTTGATAAAGCCTGTCCACGGGCTGCGCACATCTTTTTCTTGGCGAATAAGAAAACCGGCCATAAAAAGGATCATTGATAATTTCATCAATTCTGACGGTTGAAATTTAAAGTAAATGAAGTTAATCCAACGGGCCGAACCGTTAACTTCGTGACCAATTGGCTTGGGGAGAAAGACAACCACCAAGAGCACTAGGGTGAGTGCAAAGAGCGGGATTGAGTATTTTTGAAAAACTGAAATAGGCGTCTTCAGAACCACCAATCCAGCCACTAGTCCAAGCAAAATAAAAAGGGTTTGCTTGAAGAAGTATGAGTAACTTTCGAAATAGGCAAGTGAAGCAGAAAAAGACATAATCCAACCAAATACAATCAATAGTAGAATTGCTGACAAAAGTGATTTGTCAGGCATCTGTTTGGTTTTCATAACAGGGTTTGATTGCATAAAAGGTGACCTTATTATAAATTCTGTAGAAAAAGGCGTAGCTATTAATTTCAGAGCATCCAGGCTTACGTAATAATTGCTCTTAGGGTATAATAGTCGCCTTTTGTAAATACCCCTTAAGCCGATGATTTCTACTGCAAATGTCACTATGCAATTTGGTGAAAAACCATTATTTGAAAATATTTCAGTTAAATTTCAGAACGGTAACCGTTACGGTTTGATTGGTGCTAATGGCTGTGGCAAGTCCACCTTGATGAAAATCTTAACGGGCGAATTAAAAGCATCGGCTGGCTCGGTGATGATTGGCGAGGGCCAAAGACTTGGTATTTTATCGCAAGATCAGTTTGCTTTTGAGGCGTGCCGTGTGGTTGATACGGTCATCATGGGTCACAAAGAGTTGTGGAAAATTAAAGCTGAAAGAGAGCGTATTTATGCGTTGCCTGAGATGAGTGAAAAGGACGGCATTAAAGTTGCTGAACTGGAAATGGAATTTGCAGAAATGGACGGCTACATGGCCGAGTCTTCTGCGAGCGAATTACTACTTGGTCTTGATATTCCACTAGATCAACACTACGGCTTGATGAGCGAGCTTGCTCCAGGCTGGAAACTACGCGTACTGTTGGCGCAAGCACTGTTTTCTGATCCAGAAATTTTGTTATTGGATGAGCCAACGAATAACTTGGATATCAACTCTATTCGCTGGTTGGAGGGTGTTTTAAGTGCTCGTAAAGCAACGATGGTGATTGTTTCTCACGATAGACACTTTCTTAACGGTGTTTGTACGCACATGGCGGATCTTGACTATGGCGCACTTAATGTATTCCCTGGCAGCTACGATGACTTCATGGTGGCGGCAACCGCAATTCAAGAAAGAATGCGCTCTGACAATGCCAAAAAAGAAGAGAAAATCAAAGATCTTAAGCATTTTGTATCACGCTTCTCTTCCAATGCATCCAAGGCAAAACAAGCGACTTCGCGCGCAAAGCAACTTGATAAAATTGTACTTGACGACATTAAACCATCATCAAGAGTCAGCCCCTATATTATCTTTAACCAAACCAAGGTGTTGTTTAGAAACGTTCTTGAGGTTAAAAACGTTTCTAAGAGCTTTGATGATCTGAAAGTGCTTAACGACATTAATCTGTTGATTGAAACCGGTGAAAGGGTCGCTATTATTGGTCAAAATGGTGTTGGCAAGACAACTTTGCTACGCTCGCTTATGGGTGAGCACGCACCAGAAAGCGGTATGGTGAAGTGGAGTGAAAACGCCAATATCGGTTATTACGCCCAGGATAACAGCGTTGATTTTGAAAAAGACATGACCGTGTTAGATTGGATGAGCCAGTTTAAAAGCGAAAAGGATGACGTGCAGGTGATGCGTGGCGTTCTTGGTAAAATGCTTTTTGGTAAAGAGGATGTTAGGAAAAGCGTTAAATCGCTATCTGGTGGTGAAAAAGGTCGTATGCTATTCGGCAAACTAATGCTGCAAAAGCCGAATATTTTGGTAATGGATGAGCCAACAAACCACTTGGATATGGAATCAATCGAAGCACTCAACCTTGCACTTGATAATTATGAGGGTACACTCATCTTTGTAAGTCACGACAGAGAATTTGTTTCGTCTTTGTCTACTCGCATTATTGAACTTAAAGAGGATGGGGCGCACTACTTCTCTGGTAATTATGAGGATTACTTGCTTTCCCAAAAATAAAATTAAATGTTAATTGTTGCTGCCAAAAGATTTGTTAATTCAGAGGGTTTTGATTCAGCAGCAATTCTTTCATTTAAAACACTATTTGCCTTCGTGCCGGCCTTGGCGCTTGCTTTAAGTATTTTCTCATTTAGCGATTATTTTGTTAATTTTCAGCCCGAGATAGAGGCATTTTTATTTCAGCACGTTTTACCCAGTGATGCTGATCAAGCGAAGGCTTACTTGTTAACCTTTATCAACCAGGCGCAATCTCTGCGCGGCCCCAGTATTGTGTTTTTTATTGTGACTGGCGCATTCTTGCTTCTCAGTATTGATCAAAGAATGAATTTAATTTGGGATAGGGCGTCTCAGCGCAATTGGTTGAACGGCCTGCTTTCCTATCTCTTTGTGTTGTTTGTTGGTCCAATTTTATTGGGCGTATCCTTGTTCCTAAGTTCTTATATGTTGGCTTTGGACTTGTTGTCAACAGTTTCTGATTACGCCTACACGTCATACATAGTGGCGTTTATCCTATCCTGTCTAGGCTTGAGCCTGACTTATTTTTTGGTGCCCTTGGCCAAAGTGCGTTTGATTAGTGCCTTGAAGGCAGGCGTTATGGCGGCTATCATCTTAGAGTTGATTAAATATTCCATCTACAGTTATTTATTTATTTATTCAAATCTTGAGGTTATTTACGGCACTCTGTCGACACTGTTGCTGCTGCTTTTTTGGGTGTATGTCGCTTGGACAGTTATTCTATTTGGTGCGAGTGTTTGCGCCACTTTAGACAGTGAGTCTTAATTGTTCTTTTATTTGTATTTAGCGTAAAATTCGCCTTAATTTACAAGCCCATTCTTTATGTTTACTGGAATCATTCAAGCCGTTGGGAAAATCAAAGATGTGAAGACCTCTGAAAAGGGCGCTTGCTTTCTCTTTGAGTGTGGCACTATTGGGTTAAATGATGCGAAAATTGGTGACAGTATTGCGGTTAATGGTGTTTGTTTGACTGCGGTCGAATTAACGAGTAACACTTTCTCGGCAGACGTTTCTCAAGAGACACTGAATTGCTCTATTTTTGCTAATTTCCAACAAGGCGATATCGTTAATCTAGAAAAGGCATTAAGGATTAATCAGGGCATTGACGGCCACTTAGTTAGCGGGCATGTTGATGGCGTAGGTGTGGTGAGTAATCGTTACAGCGAAGGCGAAAGCACTCGCTTCGAGATAACTGTTGACGAAGATTTGGTAAAATACATCGCTCGCAAAGGTTCAATTTGTATAAACGGCGTCAGTTTGACAGTTAATAGCATTGAGGGTAGTGTGTTTGGCGTCAATATTGTGCCGCATACTTTCACGGTCACTACGCTGGGTGATTTGCATATTGGTACCGAGGTAAACGTTGAGATTGACATTATTGCAAGGCACTTAGAACAATTGTTAAACAGTGCGAAAAACGCTTAGAATTATTAGAGAACAAGACAATATGAAAGCAACAACACAAGAGCTTTTAGAAGATTACAAACAAGGCAAGATGATCATCCTTATGGATGACGAAGATCGTGAAAATGAAGGCGACTTGCTAATCCCTGCAGAAAAAGTCACCAAGGAAGGTATTAATTTCATGGCGACTTACGGTCGGGGGCTTATTTGTTTGACATTGACTCGTGATCGATGCAAGCAGCTTAATTTGCCATTGATGGTAACGCACAATGGCGATATTCACTCCACCAATTTCACCCTCTCTATAGAGGCAGCTAAAGGCGTAACCACCGGTATTTCCGCTGCAGACAGGGCGAAAACCGTGCAAGACGCTGTCGCTGTCGATGCCAAGCCAAGTGACATTGTTCAGCCCGGCCATGTATTTCCATTAATGGCGGAACAGGGTGGCGTTTTAATTCGTGCTGGTCATACCGAAGCGGGTTGTGATTTAGCTCGCCTGGCTGGCTTTGAACCGGCGTCGGTTATTGTTGAAATTCTCAACGATGACGGCACAATGGCGCGTCGCCCAGATCTAGAGGTTTTTGCTGAAAAACACGATATTAAATGGGGCACGATTGAAGATCTTATTCGCTACCGTGTAGAGAATGAAAAAACCATCGAGAGAATCAACCAAAGACAATTCCAAACACGCTTCGGTAGTTTTAAATTGATCTCTTATTTAGACTCAATCAACAACGAAACCCACCTTGCACTTGTGAAAGGAAAAATCACCGCTAAGAGTGAGCCACAAGTGCGCGTGCATATGGAAAATATCTTTACAGATGTGCTACAGGAAAAGAGTTCTGGCTTTAGTGTTGACAACGCTTTAGAGCAAATTTCAGAAGCTGATTCGGGTGTGTTTCTACTGTTAAGAAAGCAAGATAACCGGGACATTCTTGAAAGCATTGATAACCCAAACTTCAGTCAAGCCGATGATCTCAGAACTTTCGGCATTGGCGCACAAATTCTCGCGGATTTAGGAGTTTCTCAAATGAAAATTCTAGGCAGTCCAAGAGTGTTGCACGGCCTTGAGGGTTTTGGCCTCACTATTACTGAATACGTAGATACAAAAAAATAAGGAATTTATGTCAACATTTAAATTTGATCGTGAAGCCAACGCCACTTTTTTAACCGATTCAAAAGTCGCCATTATCATCGCTTATTTTTATAAAGATATTGGCGATAAGCTTCTAGCCAGTGCAGAAGATACGCTTAGAAAATATGGCATAAAAGATGTAAATATCGATGTTTATTATGCACCAGGCGCCTTTGAAGTCCCTTTAATGGCAAAACGTTTAGCTCAAAGCTCAGCTTATGACGGTATTGTCACTCTGGGTGCTGTTATTCAAGGTGAAACACCGCATTTTGATTATGTTTGTTCTGAGTGCGCAAGAGGTGTTGCCGATGTGTCTTACCAGTACGAAACGCCGGTTGCATTCGGTGTTTTAACAACCGACAATATGGAGCAAACATTGGGTCGAGCTGGAGGCTATAAAGGCAATAAAGGCGAAGAGGCAACGCTTGCTATGATTGAAATGCTTTACCTTCTTGCCAAGGCTGATGAGCAAAGCGACGCGTAATCGCGCTATAATTATGCAAAAATCTTATAAAACTCCAAAACAGCGCTCAAGAGAGCGCGTTGTCCAAGCGCTTTATCAGTGGCGTATTTCTGAAGGCGACTTGCTCAGTATTGAGCATCAATTCTTAACGCAAAAAGAAGGCAAAATATCTAAAGCTTTTTTCTCGAATCTCATTCGAGAAATTCCAAAAAACATCACACTACTTGACGAGCTAATCGCGCCGTGTATCGATCGAGATATTGAGGAGCTTGGCCCTGTCGAGCACGCAATTCTCTATCTTGGGGCGTACGAACTTAAATTTAGCATTGAGGTGCCTTACAAAGTGGTGATCAATGAGTCTGTTGAAATAGCCAAGTTGTTTGGCGCAGAAGGCTCTTATAAGTTGGTTAATACCGCTCTAGATAAGCTTTCAAAAGACTTACGTAGCGTTGAAATTATCGCTTAATTAGCGCACACCACGGTGCTTTTCAATTAACTCATAGGCGCCAATAATTTCTTGAGTTTTTTCTTTTGCTATTTTCATCATCTCTTCTGGTAAGCCTTTGGCGACCAATTTATCTGGATGATGCTGAGCCAGTAATCGACGATAGACTCGTTTTATCTCTTTATCGGTTAGATTTTTATTCGCACCTAATATTACGTAGGCATCATCAACGGTTAGTTTGCTGGCATGATTATTGGTCACAGAAAACTGTTGAATTAGGTTTTCTAATTCGTGAATAGGGAAGTGCAGTTTTTGCGCAATGTATTTAAGTGCATCATGTTCTTTTTCATCTAACACACCATCAGCATAAGTCGCTTGGATTTGAATCTCTAGAAACATCCGTATTAAATGTGTGCGTCTATGGCTTTCAACACGGAACTGCTCAAGTACTTCGTCTAGATTGAAATTTTCACCCTTGCCTTGATTGAATAACTCTTTAGCAGCTTTTTGCATATCACCCGCTAATTGCATTTGTTGCATAACTTGCTGTGCTAAGAGGATTTCAGATTTTGATACCTTGCCATCGACTTTGGCAAGGTAGCCCATAACTGAAAATACACTGCCAAAAAATGCTGCTTGAACGCGCTGTTGATCGCCCGGATTAAAGTTATTGGAGAACCCACCAAAATTAGATTTCCCTTTAGAAAATTTACCCGCGAATGCCACACCAAGCATCGCACCCAGCGGCCCACCAAGCATAAAACCCACCGCTCCACCTAAAAGTGTTGTCCACCAACTCATAATTAATACTCTATTTTATTGTTAATAAGTTCAAGCTATATTTTGTACCAAACTTTGATAATTGCAAGTAAAAAGACAGAAAATATTTATTGATGCAATACAACACCTAACTTATTTTTTACCTTGTCCGCCCAACACAAGAGTAATTACTCTAAATTAGGCGATAGCAGTCTTTCTGCTTGTTCGACGGAAATGCCTTTGCGACTGGCATAATCTTCAAGTTGTCCTTGATCGATTTTGGCGACGCCAAAGTACCGTGATTCAGGGTGAGCGAAGTACCAGCCACTAACCGATGCTGTTGGTAGCATGGCGTAGCTACTAGTGAGCGTCATGCCAATGTTTTTCTTGACGTCGAGCAATGTCCAGAGTTTTTCTTTTTCACTGTGCTCAGGGCAAGAAGGGTAGCCTGGAGCGGGGCGAATGCCTTGGTATTTTTCCTCAATTAACTGCTCGTTATCAAGATCTTCGTTGCTATAACTCCATAGTTCAGTGCGTAGCTTATGGTGCATTAATTCGGTAAATGCTTCGGCGAGTCGATCAGCGACAGCTTTAACCATAATCGAGTTGTAGTCATCTAGATCGGCATCATAAGCCTCAACCAATGGCTCGATGTCGATACCCGAAGTCACTGCAAATGCGCCCATATAGTCTTGTTTGCCGCTGTCTTTTGGGGCGATAAAATCACTGAGGCAATAATTAGGCGTGTGACCTTTTTTGTCCAATTGTTGGCGTAAGTTATTAAGTGTTGTTAAGTTGCTACCATCTTCATCATATATTTCAATATCTTCATTGACGCTATTGGCAGCAAAGATACCAATCACCGCATTGGCTTGCAGCAGTTTGCCATCGATGACTTTTTTAAACATCGTTTTAGCGTCGGCAAAAAGTTGTGTTGCCGCTTCGCCAACAACGGCGTCGCTAAGGATGTCAGGGAATTTTCCAGCGAGCTCCCATGTACGGAAAAAAGGTACCCAATCGACAAACTCAAATATTTCACTGAGGTCGTAATTATTAAACACTTGCACGCCTAATTGTTTGGGTTTGATAATCGAGTCAAATTTTAATTTGGGCTTGTTGGCCCGAGCTTTTTCCAGGCTGATGAGTTTGCTTGCACCTCGGTTGGCGCGCCTCACCCTAACTTCCTCGTACTCTTGTGCTGTTTGTTGCAATAATTTCGGCTTTAAATCATCTGATAGTAGGGCGGTTGCCACACCGACAGCCTTAGAAGCGTCTTGCACATGGATAACACCGTTAGCATACTCAGGTTGAACTTTGACAGCTGTGTGGGCTTTAGAGGTGGTTGCTCCTCCAATCAAAAGCGGTATGTTAAATCCTTGTCGAGTCAATTCTTTGCTGACAAAAACCATTTCATCAAGGGAGGGTGTAATGAGGCCGGAAAGACCAATAATGTCGACGTTTTCTCTTTTGGCGACCTCAAGAATAGTATCTGATGGCACCATGACACCAAGGTCAATTACTTCGTAATTATTGCATTGTAGGACCACGCCAACGATATTCTTGCCAATATCGTGAACATCACCCTTAACCGTTGCCATGAGAATTTTTGGTTTAACAGTGGCACCAAAATCTTGCTTTTCAGCCTCTAAAAATGGACCCAAGTAAGCCACTGATTTTTTCATTACACGCGCAGATTTCACCACTTGCGGGAGGAACATTTTGCCAGCACCAAAAAGGTCGCCAACGACATTCATGCCGTCCATTAGCGGCCCCTCAATAACAAAGATAGGGCGACCTAACTTATCCAAGGCCTCTTGTGTGTCCGAGTCAATAAACTCAGTAATACCTTTGACCAGAGAGTGTTCTAAGCGTTTTTCGACTGACCATGTTCGCCACTCCAAATCACGTTTATTTTCTTGCACTTCACCGCTACCAGAGAATTTTGGTGCAAGCTCAACGAGGCGTTCCCCTGCCTCATCGTCTTTGTTAAGGACAATATCCTCTACGGCTTTTTTTAAATCTTTGTCAATGTCATCATAAACCACCAATTGACCGGCATTAACAATACCCATTGTCATTCCAGCTTTTACCGCGTGGTACAAAAATGCCGAGTGAATGGCTTCACGTACGGGATTGTTGCCTCTAAATGAAAAAGATACATTGGAGACGCCACCAGAGACTTTAGCGTAAGGTAGGGTCTCGGTGATAGCGCGAGTGGCTTCAATGAAATCAAGGCCGTAATTATTGTGCTCCTCAATTCCGGTAGCAATAGCGAAAATATTTGGATCAAAGATAATGTCTTCAGCCGGAAAGCTTACTTCATCAACCAAAATATTATAGGCATTGGTGCATATCTCTATTTTTCGCTCTAATGTGTCCGCTTGACCGTCTTCATCAAATGCCATGACGATAATAGCTGCGCCATAGCGCTTGCATAGGCTGGCGTATTTAATGAAATTGTCCTTTCCCTCCTTTAATGAGATGGAGTTAACTACCGCCTTTCCCTGGGTGCATTTCAAGCCAGCTTCTATAATTTCCCATTTGGAGGAATCGATCATCAACGGCACTTTAGAGATATCGGGTTCAGAAGCGATTAAATTAACAAAGCGAATCATGGCTTCCTTGCCATCCAGCATGCCCTCGTCCATGTTAACGTCAACCATTTGCGCACCGTCTTCAACCTGTGTGCGGCAAATATCGAGAGCCTCCTCAAATTCTTCATTTAGAATTAGGCGTTTAAATTTAGCCGATCCAGTGATGTTGGCGCGTTCACCGATATTGACAAACAAAGAATCGCCGCCAATATTAAAAGCCTCAAGGCCAGACAGGCGGCATTCGGGCTTAATGTCTGGTAGTTGTCTGGGTGGCAATCCAGCGATTGCATCCGCTATGGCTTTGATGTGTGCCGGTGTAGAGCCACAGCAGCCACCTAAAATATTCACCAAACCTGAACTGGCCCATTCACCGACTTGCTCGCTCATGGTGATCGCGCCAAGTTCGTACTCGCCAAACTCATTTGGTAGGCCGGCATTTGGGTGCGCGGAAACGCAAACCTCACTGACGCGTGATAATTCAGCAACGTATTGGCGTAATGAGTCTGGACCTAGGGCACAATTAAGGCCGATTGAAATTGGTTTGGCGTGGCGTAGCGAGTTGTAAAAAGCTTCGGTCACTTGACCAGAAAGGGTGCGACCCGAGGCGTCAGTAATTGTTCCAGAAATCATGATTGGCAGTTCGACATCGTCTTCTTCAAATACTTTTTGCACGGCAAAAATAGCCGCCTTGGCGTTCAGCGTGTCAAAGATGGTTTCTATCAGGATGATGTCGGAACCGCCTTCAATTAACCCTCGAGTCGATTCGGAATAAACCCCCACTAATTCATCAAAAGTGACGTTACGAAACCCGGGGTCGTTGACGTCTGGCGAGAGTGAGCAAGTGCGTGAAGTTGGACCAATGACACCGGCAACAAAGCGTGGCTTGTCTTCGTTAGAGAATTCTTCCGCGATTTCTTTTGCTAATTGAGCGGAAGCGACATTAATCTCATAAGCCAACTCTTCCATTTCATAATCAGCCATCGAGGTCCGAGTGGCGTTGAATGTGTTGGTCTCAATAATATCTGCACCGGCCTCGAGAAAGGATTTGTGAATATCTCGAATGATTTGAGGTTGGGTGAGTGTCAGTAGATCGTTATTGCCCTGAATAAGCGTGTGCCAGCTCTTAAAGCGCTCGCCGCGATAGTCTTCTTCTTGTAATTTGTGGCGCTGAATCATGGTGCCCATCGCACCGTCTAGGAGGATGATGCGCTCGCTTAGGAGTTGCTTTAGTCTGGCTGTATTGTTCATTAAAATCTCGAATACTATATGGGGTTGATTAAGCGCTTATTATAAAGAGATCAATTGATGAATAAAAATGGTAATATTTCATATAATTATTAATAATATTCATTGTTAGTTATGCAATCTATGCTCAAGAAAATAGATGAATAAGGTGATTGATAATTTATATTTATGGAAAATATTTCAACTTAGTCGAGTTTTCAAGGAATATAATAAGGAGGCTATAAATTGAAATTCTGGACTATTAGGAACTTGTATTCTGGCTCTATACATATTTTCAACCGGCTTGTATTTCTTAATAGAATGGTGTTACTATCTAACTGTTGATAGTTATTGAGTCCTTAATATTTTAAATATTAATGGGCGATTATCGATCGGTTGTTTTTGATAGCTATTTGGACGAAATGTCGTCCTGTTTAAAACTAAGGAGAAAATATGAGAAATATTTATAAAAAAATTGGCGCTACAGCTGTTGCCGCTATGGCAGCAACAAATGTAATGGCCTTGGACGAACTAAACGTTGCTTACTTTGAAGAATGGCCTATGCCATTTGAATATGCAAAGCAAATTGGAGCATATGACGAGGCGTTGGGGATGACAGTAAACTGGAAGGCATTTGGCACTGGTACAGCAATGTCTGCTGCCATGGCTTCAGGCGATATTGATATTTCGGTAAGTCAAGGTGTGCCACCGTTCATCGTGGCAGCCTCTACAGGTCAAGATTTACAAATTGTTGACGTTGCAGTAAGTTATGCAGATAACGACAACTGTGTTGTTGCATCAGCTTTAGAAATTGATGCCAGCAACGCTTCTGAGTTAGCTGGGCTTAAAGTTTCTGTGCCAATCGGTACTGCTGCTCACTTTGGTTACTTAAAGCAGATGGAACACTTCGGTGTTGAGGTTTCATCAATGCAGGTTGTTGATATGGCTCCGCCAGAAGGCGCTGCTGCTTTTGCTCAGGGAAGTGTAGACGTATTCTGTGGTTGGGGTGGATCGCTTCGTCGCGCACTCGAGCATGGTAATGTTTTACTAACTGGTGACGAGAAAGTGGCTCTTGGTATCCTTGTTTGGGATGTAACTTCCACAACTGCTAGTTTCGCTGATGAAAATGCTGAAGTGTTAGCAACATTCCTAGGTGTTACTGCTGCCTCTAATGCAATGTGGAACTCAGGTGGATTTACTTCGCTAATGCTCCCTCTTATTGCAAAAGATGCTGGTATGGACGAAGCCGCAACTGCTGACACAATGTCAACATTTGTTTTCCCATCGGTTAGCTCTCAGCTATCTGGCGCATGGCTTGGTGGTAACGGACAAGCCTTCCTTAAAGGTGTGGCTGATGTATTTGTTAACGCTGGAGAAATTCCAAGTGCACGCGCTTCATATGAAGATGCGGTCAATACTGATGGTTTGAATACACTGGCAAACCAATAAGATACTAAGTGTTGGGCTATATAGTCCAATATTTAAGTATTTGTAAAACTTAAGGTGGTGCACTTCTGTGTGCCACCTTTTTAATGAAATAAAGGATTGGAGAAAGTTTTGAAAGGTCTTACAATTGAAAATTTATCGATGCGTTTTGATTTAGGCAATGGCCAATCAATTCAGGCATTAAAAGATGTTTCACTCGACATTAAAGAGGGGCAGCTTATTAGCGTATTAGGGCCATCTGGGTGTGGCAAAACGACACTTTTAAACATTGTTGCAGGTTTTTTAGCGCCTACAGCAGGACGTGTCAATCTCAACGACCAAATTGTAACTGGACCAAGCGCTGAGCGTGGCATGGTATTTCAACAAGGGGCGTTGTTTGAATGGATGAATGTTCGCTCAAACGTTGCTTTTGGGCCTAGAATGAAGAACATGCCGAAACCTGAGCAAGATAAAAAAGTTCAGCACTTACTAGAGGTTGTTGGCCTTGCTGGTTTTGAGGATAAGGCAGTTTATGAACTATCAGGCGGCATGCAGCAAAGGGTTGCGCTGGCTCGTTGTTTGGCTAATGACCCTGATGTAATATTAATGGATGAACCTTTGGGGGCGCTTGACGCACTTACAAGGGAAAAAATGCAAGGTTTGGTTCTAAAGTTGTGGAAAGAAACCGGCAAAACAATCATCCTAATTACTCACTCAGTGGAAGAGGCGATACTGCTCGGAGAGCGCTTACTAGTTTTGGCTCCAAGGCCAGGAAGAATTCATAAAGAATATCAACTACCATACGCTGAAATGGGCGTAACAATGGACTTGAGAGAAGTGAAAAAAACCCAAGGTTATACTGAAACTCGTGAAGAAATTCTCGCCATGATTTGGGATATGGAAGAGGAAATTATGGGTGGAGCGGGAGAAGGATAATGACTATTTTATTGATTTATATTGCTATATTTGTTGGTGCATTTTTTACAATAAACACTATTCAAAAATTTAAAACTAAACAAGTAGACTTTACTAGTCTTAAAACAGTCACCTTTGGCGACGAGAGTGCAGTGATATCTAACCGTGCCGCTTCTATTATCTCGGTTTTGGCTATTTTTATGATTTGGGGTGCTTTTACAGGTTCAAAATTAATACCACTCCATGTTCCTGGGCCGTTTATTGGAGACATTTCTTTTACTTACACCGCAACTAATTCGGCAGGTGAAAGCGATGACGCACGTGTGGATGTTGTTATTTATGATTCAAAGGCAGGTAAGAAGGAGCCAAAGGCCGAGATTGAGCCAGGTTCCGGGTTTGCGAAAAACGATTCTGCTAGCATAGCAGCTTGGCGTAGTGGACTGATTAAGGTGCGACGTAATGATGTGGGCAATGGTGAGAGTGGATATAAAGTTGTTTCTATTGATGGCCAGAGCATCACTCCAAATTCGGAAATCTTCATAGACAATGCCAGAATCTATATGACGGCCAAGGGCACACTTAGCCTAACTCCAGATAAGGGCTGGCAGATGGAATCTCTTTACTTACCACCACCTGAAGATGTTTGGTCGAGGCTGATAAAGGTAGCTGACGAAGGGTATAAAAACTTTACCTTGTTTGAGCATCTTGGTTGGTCACTTCTGCGTGTGGTTGGCGGGTTTTTAGCAGGCGCTCTTGTTGGTATACCGCTGGGTTATTCTATGGGTCTTTCAGGCTGGTTTCGTGGCTGGTTTGATCCAATCGTTGAGTTTATGCGCCCAGTCCCGCCGCTTGCACTTATTCCACTAGTAATTATTTGGTTTGGAATTGATGAAGAAGGAAAAATTATATTGTTATTTTTAGCGTCTCTTTGGATTATGACTATTTCTTCGCGTGCAGGAGTTTCAGGCGTCACAATTAGTAAAATTCACGCAGCATATTCATTGGGTGCGTCTAAGTGGCAGATAATGCGTCATGTTATTATCCCCAATAGTTTGCCGGAAATTTTTACAGGTGCCCGTGTTGCGATGGGCGTTTGCTGGGGTACGGTTGTTGCTGCAGAGCTTGTTGCCGCTCAAAAGGGCGCGGGCATGATGATTATTAATGCTTCGAAGTTTCAGATGACAGACCTTGTTATTTTGGGAATTGTACTGATTGGTGTAATTGGGTATTCCATTGATATTTTGATGAGAATGTCAGAAAAATATCTTGTTCCTTGGAAAGGAAAATAAGATTACAATAGCAATTTTTGCTTATCCATGGAGAGGTAATGTCTAATTCGATTCCATCAAGAACTCGAGTTGTAATTATTGGTGGCGGTGTCGTAGGCTGCTCTGTTGCTTACCATTTGGCACACTTGGGCTATACTGATGTTGTGCTGTTGGAGAGAAAAAAACTCACCTCAGGCACCACTTGGCATGCTGCAGGCCTAATTGGTCAGATGCGTGCCAGCCAAAATCTTACTCAAATGGTAAAGTATTCGGGTGATCTCTACGAAAAACTGGAGCTCGAGACTGGTGTGGCAACTGGCTTTAGACGCTCAGGCTCTGTCAGTCTTGCGACAAATGAAGAGCGTTTTATAGAGTTTAAACGAAACGCTTCTTTAGCCAAAGTGCATGGTGTGGATGTCCATGTCCTCAGTCCGAGCGAGCTCGAATCAAAAATTGATTTATTTAACCTTGACGATATTGTTGGCGGCGTTTGGATCCCAAAAGACGGCAAAGGCGATCCGGCGAATATAGCTATGTCTCTTGCTAAAGGCGCTAGAAACCTTGGCGTGCAGATATTTGAAGATGTGAAAGTTACCGCTATTAATAAAGAAGATGGAAGGATAACCGGCGTAGTCACTGATCAGGGTGATATCCAATCAGAGATCGTTGTTAATTGTGGTGGCATGTGGGCAAGAGAAGTGGGGTTAATGGTTGGTGCAAACGTACCTCTTCATGCGTGTGAACATTATTACGCGCTTACATCGCCATTAAAAGGTTTGGGCGATATGCCCACTGTTAGAGTCCCGGATGAGTCGGCTTACTATAAAGAAGATGCCGGAAAGATTTTAATCGGCTTGTTCGAGCCGCACGCTAAACCATGGGGCCAAAATGGCATCCCTGAAGATTTCTGCTTTGACCAAATTCCAGATGACCTCGATCATATGATGCCCTATCTTGAACTGGCGATGAATCGTTTACCAGCGATGGAGAAGCTGGGGCTAGAAACATTCTTTAATGGCCCAGAGAGTTTCACACCTGATGATAGCTTTCAAATGGGCGAATGCCCAGAAGTAAAAAATTTATTCGTTGCCGCAGGCTTTAACTCCATAGGTATTCAGGCCGCTGGTGGTGCTGGAAAGTACATGGCTGAATGGATTGTTGGTGGTGAGCCCCCATGTGACCTCTGGGAGGTGGATGTTAGACGCATGCAACCCTTCCAGAATAATAAAATTTACCTTGCAAACCGAGTTAGCGAGTCTTTGGGTTATCTCTACGAGAATCATTTTCCTTACCACCAATTTTCAACGGGCAGAGGTTTGCGCCGTTCGCCTTTGCATCAATTTTTTACAGATCGTGGCGCTTGCTACGGTGAGGTGGCAGGCTGGGAGCGTCCCAATTGGTTTGTTTCCCCGGAAGATTTGGAAAGGGGCGTCGAGGCAAAATATGAATACTCTTGGGGCAAGCAAAATTGGTTTGATTATCATCGAGCTGAGCATATGGCGATTCGTGAAACGGTAGGCATGTATGAGATGTTGTCTTTCTCAAAAATTCGTGTGAAGGGTACAGATGCGATGGATTACTTGCAATACATTTGCGCGAATGATGTGGATGTGACGATTGGAAAAATTGTCTACACGCAGTGGCTTAACCGAAAGGCGGGTATTGAGGCAGATGTAACAATTACCAGACTGGCTAAGAATGACTACTTGATTGTCGGTGGCTCAATGTGTGCTAACCGTGACATGAACTGGTTGGAAAAAAACTTGCCTGAAGGTGCGAATTGTGCGTTTTTTGATGCGACAAACAGCGAAAACTGCTTGGCTGTAATGGGCCCTAATTCAAGAGATTTGCTACAATCACTAACAGATTATGACTTGAGTCACCAGAATATGCCGTTTGGCAGCACTTGTCAGATGGAGCTTGGTATGGCGAATGTTCGCGCACATAGACTCACTTATGTGGGAGAGCTTGGCTGGGAGATTTATTTTCCAATTGAATATTCAGAATATGTCGCTGAATTGCTTGTAGAAAAAGGTCAAGAATTTTCGCTTAAACTTTGCGGTATGCATTCTGTAGACAGCTGCCGAACAGAAAAAGCCTATCGACACTTTGGTCATGATATCACCGATGAGGATCATGTGTTAGAGGCGGGCTTAGGATTTGCTGTTAAGGTGGGTAAAAAATCCTCAAAATTTGGCCAGTTTATTGGTTGCAATGCCTTTGTTGAGAAAAAAGAAAAAGGCCCCGAGCGACGACTCATGCAATTCTTGCTGGATGATCCAGAGATCATGCTCTATCATAACGAACCCATTCTAAGAAATGGTGAAGTGGTGAGCTTTTTAACAAGTGGCTCATACGGTCACGCCCTTGGTGCTTCTGTCGGCTTGGGTTATATTGACTGCGAAGCGGGTGCGAGTGACGAGGAGATTTTATCAGACGTCTATACACTTGAAGTTGCTGGTGAAGTGCAAACGGCAAAAGTGTCATTAAAGCCAATGTTCGACCCTGGGAATACAAAGATTCGAGTTTAGCCTTGCGCCATCATCAGCTTAACTTGGTTGACAAGGATATCCATACCTCTATTGATTTTATTGGTGCTGATAGCGGAATAGCCCAAATGAAGGTAATTCTCAGAACTCTCATCGCCAATGAAAGAGGCGTGACCCGGTCTAACAACTACACCTTTTTTGAGTAACTCTTGACACAATAGTTGGCAGTCGATAGATCTCGGAATTTTAATCCAGAACGTAGAGCCACCCGGTGTGGGTGTGCAAGAAAGTAAAGGTTCTTTTTTGATTATTTCATTAATCAAACCCCAGCGCTCTTTGTTGGTTCGTTGAATTTTGGTGAACATGTTGTGATAGTGTCCCAACGCAATAAATAAGGCGACTGATCGCTGGTTATTTGCCGGTATGTGTCTTAGCATCAGACGTCTTAGCGCTCTTGCTTCGGTAATCAAGCCTTCAGGCGCCACTAAATAACCAAGACGTAACCCAGGGGCAAAAGCTTTAGAGAAGCTACCAACATAAACAACATTGTTGTGATCATCAAGGCTTTTTAAAGAGGGGTTAGCTTTCTTAAGGAAGTTTATTTCTGCTTCGTAGTCGTCTTCGATAATGACACTATTGTGTTTTTTTGCATGATTTAAAAGCTGTTTTCGTCGCTCCATACTCATCGTAACCCCCGTTGGATACTGGTGGCTTGGTGTTGTGTAAATGAGATCGCAATTTGGATCAATGCTATCAACGACAATGCCCTCTTTATCAACATCAATTGGCTTTATTTTGTCTGTTTTGTAGCTTAGAATGTTACGCACATCAGGGTAGCCGGGGTTTTCGATGCCAACCCTTGTGGTGCTATCCACTAATAGATTAGCAAGAATGTAGATAGCATTTTGACTTCCAGAAGTTATTAATATCTGATTTTTGTTCGCCCAAATCCCTCTTTTTGGTAATACTTTAGATTGTAATTGTTTGATTAATGAGGGGTCATCGGTGTCAACATGATCAATATTCCACTTCTTAATTTCCGGCACGGTTGTTGAGAGCCTAACAACTTCTCGCCATTCGTGGTATGGAATTAGACTGTGGTCAAGCTGGCCAACTGTGAAAGGATATGGCTCTTTTTGCCAATCCTTCGCCTTAGTGATATTAATTTTGGCTGACGGTTTCTTATTAATGAGCTTATCCATCCACTGTGGAGGGGTCTCATCTTGCTGGTTTGTGCTGCCTGTCACAAAATTGTCATAAGGCGTGCTGCTGACAAAGTAACCCTTGCGTTCACGTGCAATAATATAGCCATCAAACTCTAATTCTTTATAGGCTGCGATTACAGTGTTTCGCGCAACTTTGAGTTCATTCGCTAATGATCTTGAAGAAGGCAGGGGCTCTTTTGGCCTAATTAAACCGCTACTGATGGCGTCAATCAGTTGTTGACGTATTTGTAGTTGCAAAGTTCTCGGCTTGTCATGGCGAAGAGAAAAAAATTGATTCCACATTTCATTCATATTTCATTCAGATTTCTGGTTCATTAATAACGTATTTTTGGCTCTATAAAAAGGACTAACTACAATCAAATTTATTCTACAATTCACTGTATTGATAAATTAGAAAAAAAGCGAGGCAGTGGTATGTCAGAGAACACAATTATACAAAATGATAAGCAACATGTTTGGCATCATTTAACTCAACATAAAGCTTTTGAAACAGTAGACCCTTTGGTTATTGTTAAAGGCAAAGGAATGGTTGTAACTGATTCAAAAGGTGATGACTATCTAGATGCCACTTCTGGTGGTGTTTGGACCGTTAACCTAGGCTTTGGTCGTGATGACATGGTGGAGGTTGTTTCTAATCAATTGAAAGACTTGCCGTATTTTGCTGGTTCATTTGGAACGGAACCTGGGGCTAAATTTGCTCAGAAGCTAACTAGTTTAATGCCCGGACTTGATCGAGTTTATTATTCAAACTCTGGATCCGAGGCCAATGAGAAAGGTTATAAAATGGTCCGTCAACGCGCCCACTCGTATAACGATGGCAAGAAACATAAAATTATCTATCGTGACCGAGATTATCATGGCACCACTATTGGCGCTTTAAGCTCTACAGGCCACGCTCAACGAAAAAATCAATATGGCCCATTTGCTCCTGGGTTTGTGGAAATGCCTCATTGTTGTTGTTATCGCTGTCCATTTGGAAAAAAATATGGTGAGTGCAATATAGAGTGCGCTCATGCACTTGAAACGATCATTAAGCAAGAGGGTCCAGATACAGTTGGCTCAGTTGTACTTGAGCCGATAACTGCTGGCGGGGGCGTGATTCCTCCGGTCCCGGAATATTTTCCAATTATTGAATCCATTTGTCGAAAGTATGATGTTTTATTACACATTGATGAAGTTGTTTGTGGAATTGGAAGAACCGGTAAATGGTTTGGCTATCAAAACTACGATGTGCAGCCTGATATCGTAACGATTGCAAAAGGTTTGGCAGCGGGGTACGCAGCCATTTCAGTTACAGTAACCAGTGAAAAAGTTTTTGATTACTTTAAACAAGATCCTACTGATCCCGAGAGTTATTTTAGAGATATTTCAACCTTTGGTGGTTGTACTGCTGGACCTGTCGCCGGTGTGAAGACTTTAAGTATCATCCAAAGCGAGAATTTGCTTGAAAATGTTAATACGATGGGTGACTATTTAATGGATAAGTTATTTGAGCTTCAAGAAAAACACCCTGTGATAGGCGACGTTAGGGGTAAGGGTTTGCTTTGCGGTGTTGAATTGGTCAAAGATAGGAAGACAAAAGAGCCACTTTCTGATGAAATTGTTATTGCGATTGCTGGACATTGCTTGAAAAATAAAGTGATGATCGGTCGTAGTAATCGCAGCTTTGTTAATGCGAACAATGTTTTGCTTTTTAGTCCTGCGTTTATAACAACAAAAAGCGATATTGACGCAATTATTACGGCAGTCGATAACGCATTAGAAGTAAATACTTAGTCCTGATATTTCGGGGGAAATTGTTATGATTATTGGCGTTCCAAAAGAAATCAAAAACCACGAATACCGTGTTGGCCTCACGCCACCGAGTGTCAAGGAGTGCGTTAAGCACGGACACAGCGTGCTAGTGCAGTCCAGTGCTGGACAGGGTATTGGTGCGAGCGATGCAGATTATGAAGCAGTGGGTGCAAATATTATTACTACCGCAGAGGAGATCTTTGCTACAGCTGAGATGATTGTAAAAGTAAAAGAGCCTCAAGCCAATGAGCGGGCAATGCTTAGAGTGGGCCAAATTCTTTACACTTATCTACATCTTGCGCCAGACCCTGAGCAAACTAAAGACTTGGTTAAAAGTGGCGCCACCTGTATTGCTTATGAGACTGTTACAGCAGCTAAAGGTGGCCTACCACTGTTAGCTCCCATGTCAAAGGTGGCAGGGCGTATGGCGGTGCAAGCGGGTGCGCATTTCCTAGAGCATCCAAACGGCGGCTTAGGTGCTTTGCTTGGCGGCGTACCTGGCGTTGAGCCTTTAAAGGTAGTTGTTATTGGTGGTGGTGTTGTTGGCAGTCATGCGGCGCACATTGCTGTCGGTATGGGTGCTGATGTGTGGGTGTTGGATAATAACCCAGATACACTGGAAGAGCATTGGCAGCAATTTGGCAGGGCGACAAACGCTGTGTTTTCTACACAAAGCTCTATTGAAGAGCATGTTATCAGCGCAGATTTGGTTATTGGTGGCGTGTTAATACCCGGTGCTGAAGCGCCAAAACTTGTCACCAAAGAAATGATTAAGGCAATGAAGCCAGGCTCTGTTGTGGTTGATGTTGCGATTGATCAAGGCGGTTGCTTTGAAACCTCCAAAGCAACAACACACGCCGAGCCAACTTATGTGGTTGATGATGTCGTGCATTACTGTGTGGCAAACATGCCAGGTGGTGTCCCAAAAACATCAACATACGCACTAAACAATGTCACCTTGCCCTTTGCAATTAATATTGCCAATAAAGGTGTGAAACAAGCATTACTCGACGATGAACATCTGCGAGCGGGTTTAAACATTCACTCGGGCAAGGTGACATGCGAGGAAGTTGCCCAAGAATTGGGCTATGAATATCACAGTGCACTAGATGTGCTGACAAACTAAATTTATAACAGGAGAAACAAAAAATGACAAAAATGACCTCAAGCGAGGCCTTTGTAGAAACAATGGTT